>JAFZZR010000047.1 GCA_017615635.1 Lentisphaeria bacterium | reverse complement strand
GAGGTTGTTTTGCATCTCCGCCGTTTCACGCTTGCTATGTAAAAAAACGCATGATCGTCTCGGACGGCAAAACGAGACTGGCAATTACGGAATTATTCGATCTGATTGGTGACACATCATGCTGGAAGTATTACAGGACAGGATCGAACAGGGCGTATATCCTCTTGGGAAACGGCTGCCCAGCGAGCGCAAGCTGGCGAATGAATTCAAGGTTCCTCAGAGTCAAATCCATAAAAAACTCCGCCAGCTGGTGGACGCAGGTCTGCTGGAGTGCTACCGGGGCAATGGATATTTCATCCGGGCCGGGCGTCCGGCGGGGGTGAAACTTCATCGTGTTGCATTGTGCGGAGATCTGTACAAAAGTACGCAGGAGAAAGAGAATTTCTATGTGGGACTTCTGTTGAATCTTGCGCCGGAGTACAAGCAGAACATCACCTGGTATACCATGCCGAAGGAGGAACGGGCACAAGATGAGCTTCTCCGCTATCTGATTCACGAACGGGCCGAGGGGATCTTCTGTTTTCCGCACTTCATCAAAGGCTTCCTGCCGGTTTTTTCCGAATTGATCCGGCTTCAGATACCGCTGATTTTCTGGGATTATTCGCCGTTTCCCGGTATTTTTCCCTCCATCGGAGTAGATCATTTCCGTTCCTGTATGCGCGCCGCGGAGATCCTCTCGAAGCAGAAACGGCCGGTCACTTACGTCGGGTTCACCGGTGCGGAACAGAACCGACTCAAGTACCAGGGGTTCAAACTGGGATGTCAGCTGTTCAACGTGACGATCGAGGATGAAATCTTCTTTCCGTACCGGGATGTTCTCAATGCGGAGAAACTGAACTTTAGAGGAAGGCTCAGTCCCGATCGGCTCTACTTCACTTCCACGAGGCTCCTTTCCAGCCGGCTCATCGGGACTATGTTCGACAGCGGATTTCTGCCGGGTCGGGATTACCATATACTGACGGTGGACCGTGTAAAATTCATGGATGACAGTCTGCTGCAGCTGGACACAATGATGCGGAACAATACGGCGCTGGCGCACAAGCTGCTGAGCGAAATGAGCCATGCCATCACCAAGCCGCCCCAGCAATGCAACGACTGGCGGATCATGATGGATTACATTGCCGGCCGAAGCCTTACACCGGTCGCGGATGAGCGCTGAACCGGACAGTCACCGTTCGAGGATCGAATCAATCCGCTCCGGAAGTTCAAACGTCAATCCGCCCGGAAGTGTCCCGAAGAGTGTGCATTTTTCGGGGAGAGAGAACTTCTCGAGATCGATCCGGACGAACTCACGGGGATTCAGCGGGGGGAGAGGGAATTCCCCCAGGTTCCCGGTGCGGCCATCAGGAGCACGCCAGTTCAGAGTCATGACACCGGCGGGCACGGGCGCAACGGAGGCGACAAACACCGCGCGTGGTTCACGGTCAAGACCGAACGGGCCGACCGTGTCGTGCAATCCGGTCAGTTTCTCGAAATAGAGGTATTCGACGGTGAAGGTTCGCGTTTCACCTTTTTTCAGTTTCAATGGGCTGAAGATCGCTTCGGCAGTATGGATCGGGGAATTTCCGTTTTTCCAACTGTACAAAACGCCGCCCTCGACGAAATTTTTCCCCAGCCGCACCGCCAGTACACCCGGTCTTTCGGACGAAGTCTGTGCGATCCAGGGAGCATTGGCGGCCGCCCGGACATCCAGTGCCCCCGTCTGATCGAAGTAAACACCGTCACATGAGAAGGCGGCCATGGCCAGCCCCATCCGGTTTTCTGAAACGTTCCGCACAGGGAGCATCACGATGTCACGTTCCTTTTCGCCCATGGAGGCGACGCCGTTGATCCAAATGTGGATGGGTGCGGTCATATCAGCGGCCGCCGTGAGTGTGAGGCTGGTTTTTGCCCGGGTTTCGCCTTTCCGCAGGACGATCTTTTTCTCCGCGTCGATATTCCACTTGTAGAAGCCGCGGCTTCGCATGACAAGTTCCGCCGTTTCTCCGATACAGGCGGGGGCATCCGGCCGATACTTTGTATGAATGTTCAACTTGTTGCCCACGGCAGTTTCCCGGAATCCGGTTGTATTGGTATGGCATCGGGTCGGCAGGAGATCGTCTTTCTCCACTATACATTCCAGCGGATGGATCATTTTCCGGTTTTCCGGCCGGAAAGTCAGACCGGAGATCAAAGCGGAGGTCTCCGGAACGCATTTGATTTCGAAGAGTCCGTTGGAGAGAGAGTATTCCGCCACGCCGTCCGCGATCTCACGGACGGAGACCCGGCAATCCTCCCCTGAAAACAGGGGCATCAGAGTGAACAGAACAAGCCCCGCAGCAAATCCTTTTTTCATTGTTTCGGCTCCTGTCATTCAAAAAATTTCCGGGCTTGCAGTGCTTTTCCGGTCATACCGAAATGCATAAGCACCTCTTTCGACATCCCGGCTACGGCTCGGAAGGGAAACACATACGGGAAACGCTGATCCATTCGATCCAGCAGAAGAGAAACGACCCTCTCCAGTTCATCGGCATTTCCGGCGTCGATCCGGAGACCGCCGGCGGAGGTCAAAGAAATCTCAGCGTGTTCAGCCTTTCCGTTCAGGGTAATGACGCCCGCCGCATCGCGCAGTTCGGGATCGGAAACGAGCGGCACATTGGCGCCTCTGGGCAGTACCCGGTTTTTCTGAAGGAAATCGAAGAACCGGATAAATCCCTCCGCAGCCTGCTTTGCGTTCGGATCTCCGGGATCGACCCAGATCCGGCAGATGACTTTGCCTTTTACATCGGTATACGGGAAGTCGCTGATGGCCGATTGCGGCAGTTTGAAGAGCTGCGAATGGTACTCGGCAGCGATCACATCCCCTGGTTTCAGCGATACGGTAGTACCGGGGGAGATCTGCTGTCCGTTGACGCTCAAAGAAGCATCGAATCCGCGGATGGCCCGGATCGCGATCCTTCCGGTAAATTCCGGAGAATCTTTCAGGGTCGCCGTATAGAGCTCCCGTTCCAGAGACTTTTCGGAGCTGGCTTCAACCGTCAGATCGCCCGGAGCTCCGGAGATGGTGCAGACGGTTTCGAAGAGGACGGGAACACGGGCGGGGAACTGCGCTTCGAAGCTGGTTGTCGAACCGTGGATCCGGTTGACCAGCGAGGCGGTATTGCGCATTTTGCGCACGAAAACCGGTTTTTCGCCGGAATGCCCGGTCAGGAGATCGTGGCTCACCGTCACCGTGCCGGAGCAGTCTTCCGCGCGGGAATTGCCGAAGAAGAGGAAGGTATTGGCACCGCCGCCGTAGACGGCACGATAAGGGGCGTAAAGACCACCCTCGAGCGTCACGGGGATCAGTGCGCGCCAACCGGCGCGGCGGAGTTCCAGGAGTTCGGGGAGCATGTAGAGCATATCGGGCACGCCCTGCTGCGTGAGGAAATCGCCGACCATGCCGTACTTGAACATGGTGAACATCTGATAAACGCTCAACTTGAACAGGGTATGGCGGAACTCCTCCGGCGTGAGGCTTCGCCAGTTGGCGACCATGGTGTCGAAAATATATCCGCTTCCGTGATTGCAGGAAGGCCGGGGGCCGATATACCATTTGTAGAGAGGCATCATCACGGTCATGGCGTTCCGGTCCGTCAGCGGACGCTCGAACATGATCAGATCGCCCTTGAGCGGACTGTTGGTGAAGACGGTCATGCCGGGCCGAATGTCGTGTATGAAATCCACAATATGATTCACCGCCACGCTCTGGTCGATGAAAACGCCTTTCTCATCCCAGGCCCGCCCGGGCAGACGCTTGCTCACGGCGGGGCCCCGATAGGAAACACCACCGGATGCTGCATCCAGGGCATAGCCGGGGCAGTCCAGCTCGAAGGTCAGGTCACGCAAATCCTGTTCAAAGGCTTCCGCGTAGCTTGTTCCCATGGGGAAAACGCGGATCTCGCGGTCCTGGTGAGTGGACCACTTGGGGATAACGTGTCCGACCAGGGGATCGGTATCGTTGATGGCATCGGGATAAAACTGCCTGGCCATCTGGATCTCGCACCAGGTACCTGCGCAGTTTGCGTAGAACATCCAGCCGAGGCGGCGGCCCCATTTCCGGTACTCTTCGCGGCGGAGCTTCAGAAAAGCCTCGCGGTCGATGGACTCGAAATGCAGCTCATGGCCGCCCAGACGCATATACTTCGGATCATAGGTATTGTACGGCGTATAATCCCACATTTCCTTGCGGCAGGCGATATCGCCGGCCCGTTTGTAGGGGACATAAGCCCAGTCGAGCGTTTGTTTCAGACGGCGGCCGCGTTCCACATCCGGCTTCGATTTCCAGTATTCGTAGTGAGCTTCCAGCCCCCAGACATAGGGATTCTCCTGTCCCATGGAGACAGCCCAGCGCTCCGGAAATGCGTCGTAATGCTGTTGCACGGCCGCTTCCGGGCCGCCGAATTGCGTACTCACGCAGCCGATGGCCCAGTTGAAACTCACGGACTCATCCGCCTGAAGAGCAAACCTCTGACCGAACCGGAAAACATGGTCCGCAGGGTCGTAGGAGACTTCACTGTAGCTGACCGGATCGAAGATACAATGTCCGAAATGCAGTCCGCTCCCCGGCCACAGCAGGGCTGTGGCCGGAAACGGCAGTTCCTTGGAACCGATATGTTCCATGGCCAGCCCCTGGACCCCTTTGCGAATCAGGGGTTCCGACGAAACAGTCCGGACTTTGCCGAACCCGTCCCAGAAAGCGGCAGGCGCCGTTTCGCCCTCGAATACGGCGCAGAGCCGAGGCTCGATCCACATTTCATCCTTTCCGGAATTGGTAAATTTGGCCTG
>JAFZZR010000001.1 GCA_017615635.1 Lentisphaeria bacterium | reverse complement strand
TTCTGTCCTTTCGTTTGGTTGTTTCGCAGAAAACCGCGGGTGACTTTCCGTCGGAAAGGAGTTCGCTGTCGTGATTTCCTACGCCGGCATTATCCGGATCAGGTCTGCGGGTATGATCTCAGCCCGTCCCGCGTTGGGATCGCGATGGACGAGCACCCCGAAACAATAGCATTTACTATACACCGGTCCGGGCAAAAAATCAAGCGGACCATCCTTCTTTTTTCGACCGGAAGACGGCCGGGAGAAGATCCCCGGGGAAAAAGAAAGCCCCCTGCCCCGGGGAACGGGCAGGAGGCCGAAAGCAAAGCGCATCATGATGTTTCTCCTTTTGCAAGACCGCGTCAGCGGAATCGTCCGCGCGGTCCGGGGGAAACGAATATGGCAGGCTATTTCCGGGACATCAGGAAAACTGACAGGAAAAGAACCCTTTTTTCTTCACGAAGGCCAGCCGTTTCACAAAGATCCATTGGAGCAGACCGGTCTCCACCTCGGCAATCTACAGAGTGAACGTCCGCGTAACGATCAGACTCTTTCCTTCCCCGACGGAGTTGGAGACGACCTTCGGGACGAGGATCAGCGAAGCGGCCTGAAATGCCAGTTTTTTCACGGTCTCCGGGTCGAAATTGTCATCGTATTTGACATCGTCGCTGTCCGGGATGGCCCGTATGATCTCGGCGCCCTCCACCAGCGTGACATTGACCTTGCCGGAATTGAAGAGCGCTTCCTTCAGCGTATCCGTGATCTCCGAGGTATTCAGAGCGGAATCGTCGGTCCCGTTGATCGTCCTGGCCAGTTTCAGCACGGGAAGCGCATCCGGGCCGTGCGCCTCCTGGCACTTCTCCAGAAAGAACTCGAACCTTTTGCTGTTCAGAATATCCTGAACAGCCGCGTCCGCGAACAGGCGCATTTCCTCGCTGGAAACCGTGTTCGGGTTGCGGGTATAAAACACAATGTCGGGAGGAAGCTCGTCCGGACCGGGCTCGAATACCTGCGTGCTCCCGCAGGACGTCAGCAGCATGGCCGCGGCGGCGAGAAAAAGAGCAGTCATAAAACGTGCCATTATGAACGGCATCTTCCTGCCCGGAATCAAGCCGGGGAAATCAATCCTGAATGAATCCCAGACGTTTCACATACGTCCACTCGAGAAGACCTTCCTTGACGCTGGATATCTTCAGGTTGAACTCCCGGGTGACGATCGTATTGCCGTCACTGACCATGCTGCTGGAAACGACTTTCGGGATGAGGATCAGATCGGCGGCCAGAAGCGTGCCTTCCTTTGCCACGGTATCTTCCTTGAAATTCGGATCGTACCTGTTGTCGCGGGAATCTCCGATCGCCGAAATGATGTCGGCCCCTTCCGCCATCGTGACTTTGACCATGTGGGAATTGAGAAGGGATTCGACAAGTTTGTCGGTAATCTGCGAGGTGTTCAGCGAGGAATCGCCGGTTTCGTTGGTAGTCCGGGTGAGTTTCAGAATGGGAACGGCGTCCGCGCCATTTTCCGCCCGGAACCGCTCCAGGAAAGACTTGAATCTTTCGCTGTAGAGGATATCATGGACAGCCGCATCGGTGAACTGGCGCATTTCTTCGCTGGAAATGGTGTTGACGCTGCGCGCCTCCAGGACTTCCTCGGGCGGATTCTCAGGATCGAAGGTGCGCGTTTTGGGGCCGCAGGACGTCAGCAGCACAAGCAAGGCTGCGGAGAATGCAATTGTCTGAAAACGGATCATCATAAACAGAATTCCTTTATGGTTATGGCTCGGATGAATGAATACCTATGTAGTTTTTTCGGGCAAACCGGTCACAGTCCGACAACCTGCTGCTCTTTCGTCAGGCCGAAGCGCTTGGAAAAAGACCAGACCAGAAGTCCCGTGCGGATGTCCGCCATTTCCAGCACGAATGACCGTATGACGACCTGGTTGCGGCCTTCGCGAACCATGCTGGACGTGACTTTCGGACGGAGAATGAGGTCGGCCGCACGGATCGTGCCGGGCCGGGCGACCGAGTCCGGGTCGAAATTCGGATCATATTTGTTGTCGCGGGAATCCGGGATAGCCTTTACGCGCAGTTCGCCTTCCGCCAACGTCACTTCGACCATTTTGGAGGCGGAGAGTGCCCGGAACAGCGTGTCGGTGATCGGAGATATGTCCAGACCGGTCACATCGGTGTCGTTGCGGGTCTTTGCAAGTTTCACCACGGGGACGGCGTTCGCGCCATTCTCCTCCCGGTACTTATTCAGGTAGGAAATGAACTTTTCGCTTTTCTGGACGTCACTTATGGCCGCGGCAGCAACCGCCCGCATTTCCTCTTCGGAAATGGTCGGTCCGGGCGGCGGAGTCGTGGAGCAGCTTTCACAGAAAACGAACAGAAGAATCGCGGCAAGCCAACCCGCAAAAGAAGTATTTTTCACGGTCAGATTCCTTTATTGAGAGGTGAGCGGCAGGATATGGACCGCAATGTTCGCCGGAGAAGGAGCATCGACGAAAATGATCGCCGACTTGCAGTCTTCCGACAGGGAGACCGTCCGGACGACGCCATCGCCTCCGTTCAGTTTCAACGAGACTTTCCGGTCTTCCGGCATCGCGAATTGCGTAAGCTGGAATTCCTTCGGGAGGATCTCCCAGCTGCGCGTATCGGCCGTGTTCACGACCCAGCGGTAGGCTGTGCCGACCAGGAACGCACCCGTAAGCGTAAAGATCTTCGGTACGACAGGCATGTCCGCGATGGCGATGGCCGTCAGCCCGGCCCAGAATGATGTTTCCTTGATGAATGTGCTCAGGACAATGCGCGCGACAGTGCCGACCAGGCGTTCGTCGTACTCCTGCGCCAGGATCCCGTCCATGTCCGCCAGGATGCAGGTATCATACTGCTTTTCCCCGGCCAGGACGGAAAGGTTCCGGAAGGGCGCATCGTAGAATTCGCAGACAGGCCAGGCGGTCATGACGGGGAAATACACGTTAATCGCACGGAATGTCGCGCTCCGGCCGTTTGCGAAGATCACATAGACGCAATCGCGGTCCAGCGGGAATTCGAACGGTTCGACGCCGAGCAGCTCCTCGGGGATCTCGCGCCCCGTCAGTTTCAAGGCAGTGGCATGATAGCGTTTGAACATCGGATTGTTCGGCATGGCCTCGCAGAGACGCTGGAAATCGATCCGGGCATTGTCATATTCCCCGTCCCGGAGAGATCCCAGCCCCGACAGGAAGATGGCTGCCGGGTTCATGAAATTGCCGTATCCCTTGTTGGCGACTTCCTTGATTTCCGCGACACCTTTCATGAACTCGGGATTACTGCTCGGATCGAAGAACGCCGAAGCATCCAGCATGTCATCGTCACTGAATTTGTCACTCTCCGTATCCTCGGACGCGACTAAAGTTCCGCTGTCGCTGTCGGCTTCCGCCTTGTCTTCGGTATCGGCAGTGTCCTCGACTTCTTCCACGGACGCGGCTTCCGCCTTGTCTTCGGTGTCCGTCTTATCCTCGTTATCGGCCGTTTCGCCGCCTTCTTCCACGGACGCGGCTTCCGCCTTATCCTCGTTATCGGTCGTTTCCCCGACTTCTTCCACGGACGCGGCTTCCGCCTTATCCTCAGGATCGGCCGCGTCCTCGACTTTTTCCCCGGCGTCGGTTTCGATTTCGGTTCCGGGTATGGTAATCGTTTCGAGATCATCCAAACTGAATGTCCTGATTTCGGTGCCCCCCAACGATTTGACGTCGGATCCTTCCAATGTCCTGACTTTGATCGTCGAATCGTCTTCGGCCCCGCTTCCGTCCCCGGCTGCGGCCACAATGGTCTCCGCTTCACCAAAGGTCATCTTTCCGGCACCGCCGGCGGCCACGGTCTTCGCCTTTGCCACGACCTTGAGCTTGGCCACTTTTTTGGAAACGATTCTCCCGGAGATATCCTCGATTTTCTTCGCCGAGGCGGAATTATTCTCTTCCGGTTTCTCATCCGCGCTTTGGACGGCTTCCTTGTATTTCTCCGCAGCCTTGGGATACTGCTCTTCCTGAGCCTTGAAGACTTTCTTGTCGATTTCGAAGAACTTGCTGTAGTCGTCCTGGACCTTTTTCTGCTGGTCGCGGAGACGATGAAGCTGTACACGGAAATCGTCCTCCCTTCCCGCGCCGAGATAAGCCAGAGACTTGTAAATGGACAGAGCCATCCGGTCCCGGCAGAGGCCGCGATAAGGCAGAGCGTTCAGGTTGGTGAAGAGAACGCTCATCTCCTCGGCGCCGTCGGTGAGGCTCAGGACCGCGCGGTCATCGTATTCGGCAATGAGTCTTTCGGCGATCTCGAGCTGGTTGATACATTCCTCGAAATTGCCGTCATGAAAGTTCATGCTGCCGGATTCGAGACGCCACATAAGTTCATCCCCGGATCCGACGACGCCTCCTTTCCACGGCTTGAACCATACACCGTCAAGTCTTTCGTCGATCTCCGCTTTTGTGGATGCATTGTCCCCGACATCGTAATCCGTCATCATATCTTCTTTTTGCGTATGGGCGTTGATGACGCCGGAGCAACCGGACAGAACGCACACCGCGACCGCGGCGGAAACGATCCCGGGGATGATACGGGCAAAAACAGGCAGGGATCTCATCGCGTTCAATCCTCGACCTCTTTCCCGCTATTTTCCCGAGCGGCGGACTCCGTTCCGTCCGCCCCGGCTTTTCTGATCTTTTCCAGTTCCTTCGCGAACTGCGGCGCTTTCAGGATGCCGGGGACGAGCACTTCGGCAACCGCTTTTCCGATGACATCCTTGCCGGTCTTCAGATCCATGCTCGCCGAAGGCGCATTGACGTTGTAGCTAACGGCTTCCGTGAACGGGACTTTCGCGAGTTCGATTCCGCTCCGGGGCGCAATGACGGTGACGTCGCCGGAGATGGTGGCGTTGTAAATAGTCCTTTGTCTTCCGGTCTCGTTTAAAGTCTTTGATTCTCTCGTGACCAGGAAAGTCGTGATGTTCGTCCGGAAGATCGTTCCGGCCTCGAGCTGCGTGCCGATGATCTTGTAATCGTTCAGGTCCAGATGGTTGATGTCGTGCATATCCTTGTCGTTCAGGAAGGTGCCGATCGACTGGAGGCTGAGGATCTTGAATCCGCACTTTTCGGTCAGGGAGTTGCCGAGGTCGGACCTGAAGTCGTCGGAGAGATAGTCGTATGCGGCAGCCACCTCGCTCTTGATTTCCGGATTGAGAATGATACACCGGCTGTCGTCCGCGGTGCCCAGCATCCGTTTCAGAACGGGCTCGATCTCGTCGGCGAGCTGGTCGATGTCCTTCACGCGCATGTTCGCGGTGCGGTCCTTTTCGATCTCGCCCGTCGACACGTCGAGGATACGCATGGTGCAGTTCAGCCGGGTGCCGACTTTTGCGACTTCGGTGACCATGATATACTTTACGCCCTTTATCTTGCCGAGCTTGGCCTTCTGGCCGGGTCCGATGTCTATGAGATCCGAACTTTTCACGAACCCGATCTCGGTCATCATCTGTTTCAACGCTGCGCGGGAGATCACCGTGTACCGGTCCGACTGGACACAAGTTTCAAGGATGCCCCAGAGACCTTCGATCTCGTTTTCCGTCACGCCCCCCTTCCCGATGGGTTCGGCGATTCCAAGCGCGTCCGCGGCGAAAGAGACGGCGGACAACGCGAGACAGGCGACAGTAAGAATGATTTTTTTCATGCTCATATCGGTTATCCTTTGCTTGTTTATTGTTCCAGTTTGACGGATACGGTCCGGTCGCCCGTCACATTCAAATCGAAGGTCTGCGTTTTGAAGCCGTCAGCCCGCACTTCGATTTTATGCCGGCCTGCCGGGAGGAAGACCGTCTCGCCGCCGGCAGCGGCTTTCAGCCCGTCGGCATAGACTTCGGCGTCGGACGCCTTGAAGGCAGGTTTGCCGGAAGCCGTGACGCTGACGGTGATCCCGTACGGCATCGGCGTCACCGAGACCTTGTTCTTCGATCCGGGCTTGCAGACGTTGTAAATATCTTCCGCGGCCTCCTCCATGGCGGAAGTCATGAGGCTCTGGAAGATATTGTCGTCGAACTGCTCGCCGCTTATGGGACGCTGTTCGCGGTAGCTCCCCGTGTAGACGTTGCTGTAAACGGAACACTGCGCCGCCAGGTCGATCATCTTCACGATCACATCCAGCTGATATGTGGTCGTCTTCGTCTCGATCCCGTACCCGGAAAATGAATTGCTCTTGGTGCGCAGATCGGAGAGCGTGCCGTAGATCAGATGCGTCGCGCCGGTTTCCTTCGCGATGCGGAGCATGAAGTCTTTCGGGAAGTCTTTTTCTTCCCGGATCTTCTCCATAGCCGCGGCCACCTGCGAAACGTCCATGCAGCCGAAGACGTCGTTGTGACGTCCGAGATAGGCGCTCAGGTATTCCGCGCCGATCACCATCGGGCGGGACGGCCCGTTCATGACGGAATCGTACAGGTCAAGCGCCTTCTTGCGGTTGACGGCATTGTCTTCGATCTGCGCGGCCCGGTCCGCATCGTTGGTCCGCGTATTGTCCCAGGCGTCGATCATGCGCACATATCCCTGCATCACGGCGTCGATGGACTTGCGGTCCTCGTCGGTGAGCGTGCACTGGGGCGGAATGACGATCGGCTTGTTATCCTCGCTCAGGAAGCGTTTCTGCCCGGCCGTGTCGATCGTGTTGAAATCCAGAACGCAAACTTTGAACGGCCTCCAGTTCGTCTTCTCCGTCGTCTCGACCTTTTCCGTAACGACCGTCGTGGTCGTGGTCTTCGTCGTTTCCGTCCTGGTCTCCGTCGCCTGCTGCGCCGGAAGCGGAGATGCCGCAGCCGCCGTCAGAACAATGGCAGCCGCGGTCAGAATGGTTTGTTTCATCATGTTCAAGCCTCCTGTTATTGTTGATTCAAAATCAGAAATCCGTTTTCAGTTTTGCGATCCGGTCCGGCATTTCGTTCCGAGGCTCCCGCACGGGGAACCTCTGCGGACACGCACTCCGCCGTCACAAGCCATGTTCCGTTTTGAAGGACTCCATATCCGACGAAAGATCCTCCGCCTGGATCAATGTGAAATCGTAACGCTGCATCAGATCCAGAACTGCAATGTTGTATTTGCTCGTGTTGCTGTCATCCTCGCCCTCCGACATCAGGACGAACGCAAAAGGTATGTTTTTCTTTTTCAATTTGTCCGCATGCCGGGTAAAGAAAGACCCGTAATTGGAAACCGCGCCTTCCAGGAAAAGAACCACGGCGGACGGCTCCGAGCCGACGATTTCGTCGAGCTGTTCCTCATACCCGTTCAATCCTTCGGACACCTGATACGCCACCTTTTCCGATCCGAATACCCGTTCCATTTCCTTTTCCAACACACGGGAATAATCCGTGTCGACCCCGATCAGGAAGATCCGATCCTTTTCAAGCGGCTTCACGACGGCTTTCAATGGCAGTTCAACCTCCATATTTCCGTTCAGATCGACCTCATGCGAGAGAGGGTTGCAACCGTCCCGGGAAATGCCGACCGCATAGTTTCCCGCCCGCAGATCCGGGATCGCCAGCTTTCCGTCCTGATCGGAAAGGAAAGCTCGCGAGCTCCCATCCGGGAACGTCAAACTGATATTCGATTTCGGAGTTGTCACGATTTTCAGCACATAGACAGGAATGGGGGCTGGCGGCTGCTGCGCCCCGGAGTGTTGCGTTTCGGACTGTTGCATCCCGGGCTGCTGCGTTTCGTTGGAAGAAGGCAGGAACATCATTGTCCCCACTACGGAACAAACCAGAATCAGGACAGACGCAGCGATAAGGAAAAGGAATCTTCCGGACTTCTTCCGAGGCATTTCCTTCGATGGACTTTTTTTCGCGGGAAGAGGCGTGGAGGCGACGGATCTGTTCGGTGCGGCGACCGTCTTCTCATGGGGCGAAACCGTCGCGAGTGTGACATCCGGCGAGGAAACAGCTTCTGGCACGGAGACCGTTTCAGGCGGCGGAACTGTCGCAAGCGTAACATCAGGCGCGGAGACCGTTTCAGGCGGCGGAACCGTCGCAAGCGTCACGTCCGGCGCGGAAACAGTTTCAGGCGCGGAGACCGTTTCAGGCGGCGGAACCGTCGCAAGCGTCACGTCCGGCATTGCGGTCGTTTCAGGCGGCGGGACTGTCGCAAGCGTAACATC
>JAFZZR010000046.1 GCA_017615635.1 Lentisphaeria bacterium | reverse complement strand
TGCTTCATGCTTTTGGGCGCTTGACACGCAGAGCGTGCAAGCGACAAAAGCGCTTCATAAAAAAACCGCTACGCCTTGACGGACTTGGCACGGCGCAGCCCGCAGGGCGAAGACGGCTGAAGCATTGTCGCTTCGCTCCAATATGAAGCAACTCCGCTGTCGCTCCGTTATGAAGCACTCGGCATTCACCTCGTATGATGAAAGAATGAAAAATGAGAGTTTCCGTTTGCAAATCCGCAATGGCAATGATAAATTACGAGCCGAAAGGAGACTCGCCCGTGCAAAAAACCGGCAACAAACTCGTCGATATATCGGTTGCTTTCGCTGTTGAGATACTTAAACTGGTTCAATTCCTTAAGAGTCGGCACGAAACGATCATCTGCAATCAGATCGGCAGAGCGGGAACCAGCATCGGTGCGAATATCCACGAAGCGCAGTACGCACACGGCAAGGCGGATTTCGTGTCCAAACTGCAAATCGCCCTGAAAGAAGCCAACGAAACGAGTTACTGGCTTCTGTTGTTGGCCAGGACCGACACCATCACCAAAGACGAGTACGACCGTCTGGAAAACCTCTGCCGGGAAATCCGGATTACCTTGATCGCCTCGATCAACACCAGTAAGGGTAATTTGAAGTAACGGCGGCAGTAATTCTCCGTCCCGTGTAAGGACGGGATTTTCGACTATTGCAGCTCAAATAAGGGAGAGTCGCGCTGATTCGCGCGCAGGGGGTGGTGACGCAGAAAAACAGCGCACATACTACAAAACCGCCCGAAACAATCCCCTCCACCTCAAACCGCCGTAAGACCTCGCGCTGATTCGCGGTCAATACCCCCTCAAACGGATTTTAGCAAGGATTATACTTTCAAAGTTACAATAAAAAAATTCCGTTCCTCTCTTGAAATATTCTGCACAGTGATGTAAACTATGTTGGGGATTTATATCGAAAGGAGCATAAATATGACGGCGGCTATCAATAACAATCGGACTAAATTATGGAAACGAGATGTTATACGCTCTGTAGATTTTTATAATAATTGGTTTCTAACTTTTGCTCCAGATGCCTATCGAAGCGCAAGAAATGCCGCGATAGACAGAGTTGATGCGGTGTTGATTCAGACAAAAAATTTCAGTAAAATAACAGAAGCTACCTTAAAAAGGAATCCTGAAGTTCTTGGTGTCCTACGCATGGCAACTGCGCCTCCAATTGCACGAGAGCGTCTAGTTGGATTGGCGGGCGTTTCAAAAAACCTTGTAGAAAAAATGGAAATGGGCGAAATTCCCAAGAGGATGCCCCCTGCAATATTAGATGCGGATTTGAAAAAAATCATATCTATGATAGAGCGTCTACTCGATGTCGATATTTTTTCATGGATAAAAGACAACAAAACACCTAGTGCAACTATCAGGCGCCGAGCTGCTTCGATAGTTGCGGATCGAGTTTGCGGCGCTGTAGCGGATCCAATCATAAGAAAAGAACAGGAAAAAAGGCAATTGGCCGCAATATCAGCTTATCTGAATAACCTGGGTTATAAATATATTAACCCCAAAGCCGTTGACGATTTTCGGGACATTCCAGCAGGACATTATTCATACCATTTTAATGTATCTGTTTCTGTAGGATCAAACAATTCTGTCAATATCCCGATTGACGTTGTTATCATGCGACAAAGTGCGAAGCGTGGTGATTTCCCGATTTTAATAGAATGTAAATCAGCTGGCGATTTTACGAATACAAATAAACGTCGCAAAGAAGAGGCAGTAAAAATTACACAATTAAAAAATACATATGGAAAACAGATAGAGTTTATGCTTTTTTTGTGCGGATACTTTGATAGTGGCTATTTGGGGTATGAAGCGGCAGAAGGAATAGATTGGATTTGGGAGCATCGCATAAGTGATTTTTCAAAAATGGGAATATGACTGAGATGCTAGAATCTGACAGAAAAAGCCTTCAAGATTTCTTGGATACGCAGAAGACGCAATCTGAGAGAAATGCTTTGGGGCAATTTTCCACCCCATATCGTCTTGCCGTAGATATTATGAAGTATGCTAAAAAAAATTTAGGCATACATCCGATTACATTCCTAGAACCGGCTATCGGAACTGGTGTATTCTATTCTGCCTTTTTGAACGTATTTGGAGTGGACTCTCCCCATACAGCATTGGGATTTGAAATAGATTCTCATTACTTCAATCCTGCGAAGGATTTTTGGCATAATTCGCAATTAGAAATACGAAACGCAGACTTCTTAGAACAGGTTCCTGAAAAAAAGTATTCACTTTTGGTGACAAATCCTCCATATTGCAGACATCACCACATTGAAAGTAATAAAAAAAAGGTTTTGCAGCAGCTTGTTCTCCAACATACAGGGATTAAGATATCTGGGCTTGCCGGATTATATTGTTACTTTTTAATGTTATCAACCCGCTGGTTAAAAGAAGATGCTCTTTCTTGCTGGTTAATACCTAGTGAATTTATGGATGTGAATTTTGGGAAAGCACTGAAACATTTCTTGCTAAATAATGTTGATTTGGTACAGATACATAGTTTTTCGCCAGATCAATTGCAATTTGATGATGCATTAATTACTTCGTCCATTGTCGTGTTTCGAAACCGAAAACCAACGCACCAAGATATAATTTTCTCACGTGACGGTAGCATTTTAAAACCCTACGCTCAAAAGTCTTTCTCACGGTCTATGTTAACCAGTGAAACAAAATGGTCCACCCTGCTGACGAGCGACATTTCCGTCGAACCAATTTCAAAGATAGGTGATTTTTTTCAGACAAAGCGAGGAATCGCCACGGGTGGGAATAACTTCTTTATTATAGATGAGAAAACCATAAATCAATATCAAATTCCTTCAAAATTTTTGACCCCGGTTTTACCCGGGCCGCGCCATTTGAAGAAAGACAGGATAAATAGTGTAAATGGCGTGCCATTACTTGATCAAGCGTTCTTTCTTTTTAGTTGCAGCCTTGCTGAGGACGAGATAAAACAAGACTTTCCCCTTTTGTGGATGTACATTCAACGGGGAAGAGAAGAAGGCATTCCCCAGGGGTATATTTGTAGCAGGAGAACGCCATGGTATTACTGCGAAAAAAGTAAACCTGCTCCTTTTGTTATGCCATATATGGGGCGATCAGTGACAGATCATAAAATTTTCCGTTTCATTTTGAATGACTCAAACGCTATAGCGACAAACGGATATTTATTGTTGTACCCCAAGCCTCAATATGAATCGTGCATGCAAAATAGTGATGTTCTTATAAAAATATGGGAGGCCCTTAACGCGATTCCAGTCGAATCGCTTGTAAAGAGCGGGCGGGTTTATGGAGGTGGATTATATAAAATTGAACCGAGAGAATTGATGCAAGCTCCTGCGCCAGGGATAGCAGAGTTGTTGGGGACAAAATGCTTTCAACCAAACCTTTTTTAGCCCCCGTTAAAATTCAACTTAAAACTCATATAGTCCCGACCTTTCGGGTTTTGCCCTCATGCGGGAAGTGCCGCGCCGGATCGGGCGGCAAAAGGTCGGAGCGGGATAGAGGCGCGGCGTCTATAATACGGGGAAAACCGGAAAAAGTCGGCAAAAACCGAAAGTCCGCGTCCTCTTTGGCCGGAATTACCCCCATCTTAGGTTAGGGACACGGACTCTGGTGTAGAAAATCTCTCCGTCGAATGGTGTCTGTGACGGCGAAACAGCGCACGACCTTTCGATTTGAGGGGGGATTTTGGCGGACGGAGAATCAATAGTGCGAAAACCGCCGTTAGGACGCGAGTTCGCAACCCCGAATAAACCGCGTTTATTACCAATGATTTATGACTTTTTTCCGCTTCAAACAGCGTCGCGCCAATCACCCGATCGTTACACGACCATTTTTTTATGCTCATATAACCCGCTGTAATTGACGCTGTTACAGTTTTCTCTCACAGTTCTTTTCTTCAGATTTTCCTTTTCTCTTCTTTTCCGTTCTTTTCCGCGAAGCAAAGCTTCATTCTTTCTTCTGTCGGTTCACCCTGCCGGATGCGGGGATCAGGAAGGTGTCTGTTCTGTTCCTGTTGAAAAACCTGAGTATGATGATATATTACGAAAATATGTTGCAGTAAATGAAGACAGGTTATATGAAAATCATACAGGCAATCACGGGGCATTTCCGTATTTGCGGCGATGACGTTTCCGCATCCTGCATAAAGGAAAGTGTATTTTCGTACCGGAATTTCGCTTTTGTGCTTCTGGCATGGATGTTTATCTGGACTGTCTGGCCGTCCCTGTGCGTCGGCAACGTTTTTATCGACGTGGCGGAAAACATTGCCTGGGGAGGCAATTTTCAGTTCGGCTACGACAAGAATCCCTACTTCGGGGCGTGGTTTTCCTACGGAGTGTTCCGGATATGTCCTTCCGAGTATGTGTTCTACCTGATGAGTCAGCTTTCGGTATTTCTGGGATTGTCCGCTCTGTACCTTTTGACCATGGACGTGACCGGAGACCGGTTTGCCGCATTCGTCGCCGGAATGATTGCGCTGCTCATTCCCTTTTTCTCACATTCCGCCTGCGAGTTCAATGATGATGTGATGTCCATCGCGTTCTGGGGATTGAGCGCGCTCTGTTTTTACCGCGGCGTCAGCAGGGATTCCTGGAAATACTGGCTCGCCGCCGGATTCTTTTTCGGACTCGCGCTGATGACCAAGTATCTGGCCGGAGCGCTGATGCTGCCGCTGGGTATCCTGCTTCTCACCACGCGGGAAGGGCGCCGGTGCTGGAAAAGGCCGGGTGTATATCTTGCCATGGCGGTGTTTCTGCTGCTGACGCTGCCGAACCTGATCTGGCTGTATGAGCACGACTTCATCGCCATATTCTATGCGTGCCGCAGGGCAGGACTGGACTCGTCGTCGACATCGGGCGGCTGGATCGATCATGTAGGCAATGCCTGTTCCCCGATCGGCGATTTTCTGACCCGGCTGATCCTGCCTGCGGTCGCATTGCTCATTTTGCGGCGCGGACCGAAAAAAATGTCCGATCCGTTCGGACAGAAGCTGATCCTGTTTGCCGCACTGGGACCGCTGGCCCTGTCTGCCCTTTTCGCGCTGGTGACCGGCGGCGTTGTGCTGGTTTCCTGGCTCACTCCGTATTTCGTGTTTGCCACTCCGCTTATGGTGCTGTGGTACCGTCCCGTTCCGGAGCGGCTCACGTTCAAACTTTTTACGGGTTTCGTGGTTGTCGCCGCGACACTGGCCGTTCTGGCATTCGGATTCGAGTATCTTCACAAGCGCCCGTACCTCAAACAGGGCGGATACAATGTCTGGCCCGGCCGGCTGATTGCGGATCAGCTCACCCGAAGCTGGCGCGGGAAATACGGTACGCCGATCCCCTATGTGATCGGAGACCGGAAAAAGAGCTGCAATTTCGTCTTCTATTCTCCGGACCGCCCGGTCGCGTTCTTCGATCACAAGGTTGAATTAAGTCCGTGGATCGATCCGGCCGACGTAAAGAAGCAAGGCGCAGTGATTCTGTGGAGCGGCGAAACCCCGCCGTCGTATCTGGAGATTTACGCCGCCCGGCTGGTGATGCTGCCGGATATCGAAACGGAATTGGCCGGAGTCGGATGGTATCGCAAGCTGGCCGGGCCGTTGCGCCTCGTGACTGTACATGCGGCATTCCTGCCTCCGGAAGAGGCGGGATCAGCTCCCGCTCCGGAGGGAGAAACGCCCGAGCAGTAATTTCCCCCCTCCTACGTTCACGGGGGACTTTCTTCAGTCGATTGCCCGCAATACGGATCAGTAACGGCGGCGCCCCATGATGATCTTCTGCCATTCCGGCGAAAGCGCCACGAACCGGGCGGAGAAGCCGCAGACTTTCACGATCAGACCATGATGCTTTTCGGGGTGGATCACAGCGTCTTCCAGGTCCGCCCGGGAGAAGCAGTTGGGCTGCAGAAGCTGAAGCTTCTTTACGGCGAAGGCGCGGAAAATGGATTCCAGTATCTCCGGAGAGACATTTTCCCGGTCGAACGTCAGATTGATGTTGCTGGAGAAAAAGTTTGTGTAATCCAGACAGGCAAGCGCGTTCAGCGTCGTCGTGATCTCCTCGTGATTGCGGAACTCCGAGGGATTCAGCGCCTGCGACAGCGGATCGCCGGTGTGCCGACCATCCGGGAGCGCCCGCATTTTCTCGCCCCAGTAACGGAATTCACGATAGATCCAGATGGAGAAGTAATAGGCGCCGCCCCGTTCATTCTTCATGCCGTCTGCGGAATGCCGGACCTTTTCGAGCAGATCCCGCCCCAGATCCATGGATTCCTGCGATCCGTCGCCCCAGTAATGCGCCTTCATTGCTTCCAGACGAAGATTCTCCGCGTCCTTCCAGTTGTTCCGGACGGCATTCAGGAACTCGGGCAGAGAACAGAGTTTTCTGTCGAAGCAGACGTGCTTGATGGAGAGGATCGAGTCCACCACGTTGGCCAGGAAGGCCAGAACGATGGCGCGTCCGTTGAACCTGGCGCCGCCCCGGGTCTCGTCTTTGCGGCTTTCGATGCAGCCTTCCAGACAGACGGAGTAGACGGGATGAGGAGAGATCCGGGCGAAGAGCGGGCCGTATTTCGAGTAGTCTTCCAGCATGGAGCGCATGAAGCCGATGATATTGCGGCAGACGCGGTCCCGCACGTCCTCGAACGAGGCGCAGTCGTCAAGTTTTTCGAACGGATATCCGAACGTTTCACTCTGTTCCGGGTCCTGATAGATCATGGCCTCCAAAACGCGCGCCATGCTGTAATAGTTGGCGTCGTCGACATTTTCCAGGCTGTCTACATAGCCGTTCCAGCATCCGGCGCAGGTGTAGTTTCTTGCCTCCCGAAGCGTTTTCCCCTGCTTGACCAGACCCGGGATGATGGTGTCGTCGTTGAACAGGGTATGGACACAGCGTCCGTTCCAGACGTCCGTCGCCAGCTCCATCAGGTACTCCTTCGGCGAGTTCGCGCTGATGCGGCAATGCACCTTCGGAAAGACGAGATCGTTTTCCCGGTGCGCGCGGATGATGAACTTCGTGATGTCGTTATAGACCGGGCGGCCTTCCTCGTCGCAGCCTCCGATGGTCACGGGCTGCTCCAGTTCATGATCGCCGTAGCCCGTCACGATCGACTCTCCATCGTAATGCGAATCGCTGATGACCAGGAAACGGGCGATCAGGTCGGCAGCCTCCTCCCGGGTGAGACGGCCGGCGGCGAGGTCGGCCTCGTACAAGTCGTTCAGCATGGTGTCCGGGCGTCCAAGCGCGAAGATGTAGAGGGAATCGGTCAGGGCCAGGATCTCCCGCACGAACAGGATCAGATTCAGACCTTCGAAAAAGGTTTTCGGCGGTTCCCAGGGACAGCTTTCCGCTGCCTCGGCCGCCATGCGCATGAACTTCTTTTGTTCGTCCGTCAGTCCGTCGGAAAGACTCATCTCCCGCGCCTTGTCACGGAACTTGAGCTGAATGGCATGGATGGCCTTCAATCCAACCGCCGCCGTTTCCAGAAATTCACGCTCCTCCGCGCTGTCCGTCTTTTTCAGTTCCGCCTGAACATCCTCATAAACGCCCTTGAAGCCGGATTTCAGGATCCGCGTGAGCGGCGGCATATGGTGGACTTTGTCCACATAGGGGCCGCAGCAGAGAAGGAATTTTTCGCGTCCGCGGGCAGTGGCCACGGCCAGATCCTTCGCGGGCACGTTCTCCTGCAGAATATCGGAACTGCGACCGAAGAACCATTGTGCGGGAGATTGTGCCCAGCCGCCGTTGATTCCTTCGACGAAGTAGAACGGCGATTCCGTAAACATGTTCGCCGGAATCATGTCGGGAAGGATCTCGTAATAGGCCCGGCGCATTTTCATGGCGTCGTATTCGGGATGCGCGAGGCTGATCTCATCCAGTTTTTCCCGGATCCGGCGGAGCGCCTCCCGCTGTGCGGGATCGCTGCAAGCCTCGCTTTGCGCGCCTTTCGAGCAGAAACCTTGCACTTGTGAGCGGAGCAATTCGTATTTTTTCATTTTTCATCCTTTTGCTTGCTTTTTCCGTTCCATGCGGTAATGTAATATGGAACTTGGGGAAATGGAATGTACTTTTCATCCGGAGGCATGTCTTTTCATGATAATCTTTCAGAAAAAGAATCAGGATCTTTTCTGGCGGATGGATTTCCGCCTGGTCAATGCGTTCGTGGAGAACACATCCTACGACCGGTTCTTCAAACTCCCGTTCAACATCATCAGCTGCCGCTGCGAGGCCGAAGACGCGCCGGAATCGTTTATCCGGAACGAGCGGACGGGGGAATGTTTTCATGCGCGGAGCAATCAGCTGCTGTTCATTCCCAGCGGACTGCCCATGTTCATTCACCGGCGGGCGGATTTCTTCTGCTACGATCTGCACTTTACGCTGGAACACTGGCCTGGACGGGATCTGTTTTCCGGCTTGGAGAATATCATGGATCTTTCCTCGCAGTTCAAGGCGGCGGAACTGAAGAGCATCTTTGCCGAATCCGATCCCCGGATCGCCGCTGCACGGATGCGCAGTTTCGTGTTTCGGATCTCCGCCTCCATTCTGCCGGAAACCCGCGAACAGAGGGAATGGCGTTTTCTGCCCCTTACGCGGAAAGTCCGCGACACCGTTTCGGCGGAGTGGAGCGTGGCGCGCATGGCGGAGGAGGCGCACATGAGCCAGGGGGCGTTCTCCCGCGAATTCTCCGCGAATATGGGATGCACGGCCAGGCAGTTTCTGCAGAAGGAACTGCTCCTTAAAGCACTTTCTCTCCTCGGGACCGGAGAAAAAACCGTTCAGGCCGTGGCCGGGGAACTGCATTTTTCCTCCCCGTTCTATTTCTCGAAATTTTTCCGGAAGGCGTACGGCATGCCGCCCAGCGAGTACGTGAAGAGCTGCACCTCGCGTTTCGGACCGGGGAAATGAGCTTGAAACCGGCGCTTACGATTCGGCGCTTTCCGGGAATAGCCCGTCCTCCCGCGGCTGCGTTTTCTTTTTGCCGGGAGATTTTTTCCGTGCCGACACGGAGTCGCCCGGCCGTCCGACCGCGGTGACTCCGGCGCCGGAAAGCATGCCCATGCCGCCGCTGTTGGTGACGTTGATCTGGGTTTCGATTCGATCCTTGAGTTTTTCCACGTGGCTGATGATCCCCACGAGTTTTCCGCTGGCGGAACGCAGCGTCATCAGCAATTCCAGCGCACTGTTCAACGCCTTGTCGTCCAGTGTTCCGAATCCTTCATCCAGCAGCACGTTGCCGAGGCTGGCCTTCTGGCTGATGCTGCTCATCTCGGACAGGCCGAGCGCCAGAGCCAGGCTGACTTCGAAGCTTTCTCCGCCGGAAAGATTGCGGGACGTCCGGACGATATCGCCGCGATAGTGATCGATGACGTTCAGCTCCAGCGGATTCGCCCGGTCGTTGACCAGCGTGAAATGCTGCCGGAGCAGTCCCAGCCGGTTGCGGTTGGCCAGCGTAATGAGATCCCGGAAGGTGTATCCCTGGGCGATCCTCGTGAAGTGTGCGCCGTCGGCGGTTCCGAAATGCTTGTCCAGATAGCCCAGAAGCGCATGTTGTTCCTGGATCTTCTCCGTTTCCTGCTGCGCCTCGGCGAAGCGACGCCTGTTTTCCCTGTCCTGCTCGATGGATACCTGGAGAGTCTGGACGGTTTTGTCGGCTTCCTCCTTTGCTGTCTTCCGCGCAGGAAGCTCGGCGTTGATCTCTTCCTCCCGGACATTTTCCGGCAGCTTCTTCTTCGTGTCCGCCAGATTTTTTTCCCGTTCCTTCAAAGTGGCTTCTGCGCCGGTCAGACGGGTATCGAGCTCCAGAAGTTTCGATTCCAGCGCTCTCATATCGTCAGGTAACATCCGTTTGTTCCGGAAGTCCGCCTCGTCGGCAAACTTTTTGTCGGCGAGGACGCGGCGGAAAGCCTGTTCCGCCTGTTCGAGTGCGGGGCGAAGCTGCGTTTCCAGCTTTCCTTTTTGTGCCTCCTGATTTTTCCGGTTGTTTTCCTCGTCGGCGATGGCGCGTGTTGTTTTCTGCCGTGCGGATTCGAGCTTTTTCTGTGCCTGAACCGTGCGGGCGTTCAGCTCCTTTTCCGCCTCGTCCGGATCGCCTTCGAATTTTGCCTTGCGCTGCTTCGTCAAGGCATCGAGTTCCGAGCTGACGGCGTTATACTGATCCTGAAGTCCCTGTACCGCCGCCGTATCGTCCGGATCGAACTGAGCGAAAATCTGTTTCGCATTTTCATACTGCTGCCTGCCTTTTTCCATCTCTTCAGCTTTCTCAAGAGCGCTTCTGCAGGCCTCGATCCGCTTTTGCAGGTCCGGCGGCAGAGCGGAATGGTCGGTCCAGTCGACCTGAAGCACGTTTTTGAACTCATCGGAAAGTTTCCGTGCGTCCTCGTCGGTGCTGCAAAGCTCTTCTTTCAGCTGATCGTTCAGCTGCTCCAGCTCCGTCTTCCGCCGGGCGATCTCCTGCTCCAGGATTTCCCGGTGATGACGGGCTTCCAGACTCCGTTTCGCCAATTCCGCGGATTCGGCACTGCCGTTCTCAAGCAGATCTTTCTGCTTTTTCAGTTCGGAGACCGTTTTCTTCAGCCGCTTGATGTCCTGTTCATACATATTCTCCCGCACCTCGATTTCCGTGCAGAACGGGTGCTCGAAGGATCCGCAGAGAGGACATCTTTCGTCCGGGCGGAGCTCTTTCCGTGCGTCTTCATAGGAAAGCGCACTTTTGTAGAATTCCTGTGACTGAATGGTGTTTATCAGCTGCTGATGGATCTCCTCTTCCGTGTGGCCGTCAAGAAGTTCCTTGATTCTTGTTTCGGCATTCTGCCGTTTTCGAAGGTGATCGGCCTCCGCCCCTTTCGCCTTCCGTTCCTGTTCCCGAAGCGGTTCCAGTTCCGCGCATTTCCGGTCAAGCTCCCTTTGCAGCGTGTCCGCCTTCTTCTGCTTTTCGGCGTTTTCCTTTTCCGCCTTGACCAGATTCTTCCGCCGTTCTTCCCACAGCTCTTTCCGGTTTTCCAGTTCGCGGTCCGCGGCATGTTCGGCAAGATATTTCTGCGCCGCCTCGGATTTTTTCTCCAGACTGCGCCATTTCTTTTCTTCAGCCTGAAACTCCAGACGGTGACGGGCCTGAGTTGCCCGGGCCGATTCCAGATCCTTCGCCTTCTGCCGGCGAAGAACGTCTTTCTCTTTGCACTGGATATCCAGGCGGCGGACCTCCCGAAAGAGTTCCTCCTTTGCCGTCTTCTCCTCCGTAAGTTTCGTCAGCATTTCACCGGCTGCGGATTGAGCTTCCTTCGCTTCCGAAACGGCTTCGCGCAAAGCGTCGTCCTTCCCTGCCATTCCGGCCAGTTCCGCTTCGGCGTCCTGCACGGCCTTGCGGGCGTGGCAGCACGCAAGAAAATCGCTTTGGCATTCGCCGGCCCGTTCTGCATCATCGAGGCGGACTCTATCCGGCTCCGCTTCCGTCTTCCGCCGCAGAAGTTCCTCCCGCAGATCGACGGCCTCTTTCCGTTCGGTTTCGCCTTTACGGACAGCGAGAAACGTCTCCAGCCAGTTTTCCCGTTCCCGGATGCTTTTTTCCAGTTCCTGCTGCCGATGCTGTGCGTCCGCAAGAGCCTGAACGAGCTCCGCTTTTTTTTCTTCCGTCAGCAAGGTGATATTCTCGTTCGATTTTTTCTGTGCCTGAAGTTCTTCTTTGATCTTGAGGAAATCCTTGTTGATCTGATCGCCGATCCGGCCGTAGATTTCGGTTCCCGTGATGTTGGAAAGGATCGCGGTGCGGTCTTTCATCTCGGCTTTCAGGAAGGCGTCGAAACTGCCCTGTGCCAGCAGGACGCACTGGGTGAATTGCTTCAGATCCAGGCCGATCAGCTGCGCGATTTTATCCTGGAAGATTCCCTTTTTTGCGCCGGTGATCTCCTGATTGCCGCAATAGAGCAGCTGCTGGCTGTCGGCAAAAGGTTTCTGCGCATCGGACCGGCTCGTCCGCTTGTGGTAGAAGCACGCACGGTACTCTTCCTTTCCCAGAGAAAAGGTCAGTTCCGACGACAGTTCCTTTTCTCCCTCGCTCATGATGTCGTCCCGGTCCTTGCCGGGCGTCTTCTGCACCCGGGGCGTGCATCCGTAGAGAGCCAGGCAGATTGCATCGAGGATGCTGGATTTTCCTGCGCCGGTATCGCCGGAAATGAGGAAGATCCCGTTCCGGAAAGCCTCATTTTCGAAATCGATCACGTGTTCTCCGTAAAGCGAATTGACGTTCCGGAACCGAAGTCGTTTGAACCGCATGGCGCCCCGGGGGACGGCGGACGTCTTCTGTTCCTCGCGGGCCGCCGGATCGATGACTCTGTTCTGGATCTCGCGGTAGACGGCGTGCAGCTTTTTCTTCTGCTCTTCGGAGGTCAGTTCCGGATCGGCGTTCAGCGTTTCCAGGAAAACCTCCTCCGGGGTCAGCTCCGAAAGCATTTTCCCGGGACGCTTCGCGGCGGATTCTTCCTTTTCCACGCTCTTCCGGCGGACTTCCGGATGGATGATCTGCACATCGGTCTCCCGCATTTCCAGACGCAGATCGATCTGCCAGTTGACCAGTACCTCTTCACCGGTATAGACCGGCTTGACCCAGACCGGTTCCTTCGAAGCGGCCAGTTCCTTCAGTTTGCGGCGGAGCTCCGGCATATCGCCTTCTACCACGCACATTTTGTGATAGCACGCATCGGGGATCTCGATCCCCTTCGGATGAGACAGGTCCTGCGTATCCAGCAGAAGCACCTGCGGAGCGTACATGTTTTTCCGCAGCTGCATCTTGAGCAGGGAACCCGCATAACGCCAGTTTTCATGTCCGGGCACGCTTTGGGGTTTATGGATATGACCCAGCGCCCCATACGCGAATCCGGGCGGCATTTTTTTCAGGTCCAGAGCTTCCAGCGTTCCCACGGTTTCGTACGGCGGAGAGTCTTTGCTTTCCGGGTCGGCGGCGAAGGCGCTGCCCGCCGCATAGAAATGTCCCATGGCAATGATCGGGAATTCCCGTCCGGCGCGCTGACGATCGGCCAGTTCATAGATTTTCCGGTAGTGTTCGAGGATGCCCTGGCTGAGCCTGGAACTCTTTTCCTGCGCATCCTCCCCTTCCGGGACAAAATCCCGCACGTCGCGTTCCCGCAGAAACGGGACCGCACAGACGATTGCGGCGGGATCCTTTTCAGGTCCCAGCGCGATGACTTCCTGCTCCGGGTTTTCCGGATCGGGTCTGCCGATGACGTGGATATTCATCCGCTGAAGCAGTCCCTGCGGCGCTTCCAGAAGATTCGCGTTGTCATGATTGCCCGCAATGGCGATGATCTGACGGCATCCCGCCGCCTGCAGGTCCAGCAGAAAATCGAAGTACAGCGATTGTGAATCGACCGATGGTGTTCCGCTGTCGAAAACGTCCCCGGCAAAAAGTGCCGCCTCCGCGTGTTCCTTTTTTACCAGCTCCGTCAGAAAACCGAATACTTTCCTGAATTCTTCGTGCCGCCGCTGATTGTCCAGCGTGCACCCAAGATGAATGTCTCCGATGTGCAGAATTTTCATGGTCTTTTCCCCGCATTTTTTGTTTATTCGGACTCCGGTAATCTACCGTGCCGGTTTCCGCTTTTCAATCGGGGAAAAAAGATATTTTCTCATATTTCCATCGGTCTTTCTGCATTTATCGGAGCATATTTTGTTTTTGTTTCTTCGTTTTTCGGACGAAAAAGAGAAAAAACTTTTGTTTTACGTTGAAAAAACGGAAGTTTGTGATAAATTAAGGGGAGTACGCGCTCCGGATGACCGGGGCGGAGGTTTTCGAAACCAAACAACCATCAACCCAAAAGAAAACAAAAAAATGGCAACCTCGAAAGAAAAAGCGGCCGCCGCTCCCGCACTGAAGAGCTATGTGGACACTTCCAGCAACGTGACAATGGAAGAACTTCTCAGCGGAGCCGCAAAAAACAGCTTCGTTCCCGACACGATCGTGCATGGAACCATCGTGGAAAAACGTCAGGATGGAGCGCTTCTGGACATCGGCTACAAGGCGGAAGGCTTCATTCCCTCCGTGGAATTCGGAGCGGACTGGGAAGCGGCCAAAGTGGGCGATGAGCTCGATGTTCTGCTGGAAGAGACGGAAAACGAGCAGAACATGCCCGGGATCAGTCTGCAGAAGGCGAAATTCATCAAGGCGTGGGATAAGATCACTTCCGAATACGGCGAAGGCAGCACCATCAAGGGTCTTATGAAGCACCGCGTCAAAGGCGGCATCATCATCGACCTCAACGGCGTGGAAGCGTTCCTGCCCGGCTCCCAGATCGATATCGTTCCCGTGAAGAACATGGACGATTACATCGGCAAGGAGTTCGATCTGAAGATCCTGAAGATCAACAAAGACCGGAAGAACATCGTGGTGTCCCGCCGGGAACTGCTGGCGGAATCCCGCGAAGGCATGCGCGCCAAACTTCTGCAGGAAATGGAAGTGGGCCAGCTCCGCAAGGGCACGGTCAAGAACATCACCGATTTCGGCGCGTTCATCGACCTCAACGGCGTGGACGGACTGCTGCACATCACCGATATGTCCTGGGCACGTATCACCAATCCGCGTGAGATGCTGGAAGTTGGCCAGGAAGTCGAAGTCATGATTTTGGACATCGACCATGAAAAGAAGCGCGTCTCCCTGGGCCTCAAGCAGAAGACCCGGAATCCGTGGGACAACGTGGACGAGAAGTTCCCGGTCGGCAGCCATGTGACCGGCCGCGTGGTCAATATCATGCCGTACGGCGCCTTCGTAGAGATCGAAGAAGGCGTGGAAGGTCTGATCCACGTTTCCGAAATGTCGTGGACCAAGCGCGTCACCAAGCCCGGTGATGTGGTGCAGGTCGGCGAGGAAGTCGAGGCCGTTGTTCTGGACGTCAACAAGCAGGACAAGAAGATCTCTCTGGGACTGCGTCAGAAGACGCGGAATCCGTGGGAAGTTCTGGCGGAGAAATATCCGGCCGGCAGCAAGATCAAGGGCAAAGTCCGCAATATGACCAGCTACGGCGCGTTTGTTGAAATCGAAAACGACATCGACGGCATGATCCACGTGACCGACATGTCCTGGACGAGAAAGATCAACAACCCGAACGAAGTGCTGAAGGTCGGCGACGAAGTGGAAGTCATCATTCTGGACATCGATCCCCAGCAGCAGCGCATCTCTCTGGGTCTCAAGCAGGCCGAAAGCGATCCGTGGGAAAATATCGAACAGCTCTACAAAATCGGCGACGTGGTCAAGGGCAAAGTCACCAAGATCATTCCCTTCGGCGCCTTTGTGGAACTCTCCCACAAGATCGACGGACTGGTTCACATCTCCCAGATCAGCAAGGACCGCATCGACAAGGTCAAGGACAAACTCCAGCTGGGCCAGGAAATCGAAGCCATGGTCATCAAGCTGGACAAGAACGTCCGCCGCATCGGCCTCAGCATCCGGGCCCTCGAGGAAGGCTTCAGCGAAGAGGACCTCAAGGCCGCCGACGAGGAGATCACCGCCGCGATGCTCAAGCCCGGCGAAGCCCTCGGCACCATGGGCGCTCTGATCGGCAACTCCCTCGACGGACTCGATGTCATGAAGGAAGCCCGGGAAGAAGGAGAGAAGGCCGAGTAATCCGCCTTCTCCTTACGAGATCCATGCCGGAGCATGGATCGTACCGCTCCGGCTGCTTTCCCCTCCCGGGAAGGCGGCCGGATTCTTTTTCAGGAGGACGCAGCTATGACGATGCAGAAAGATCCGTGGGAAGACCGCCAGCCTTCTCTCTTCTCCCTCACCGATGCGGATAACGGCGGAGGCGAAGAAGTGCAGGTCTATGAAAGCGAAGAAGAAGCTCTCGATGAAATCATGGACCGCCGATCCGAAACGGACGGCAGCGAGGCGGAAAACGGCGGCCCTGTTTCCTGGCCCGATCATCCCGATGCGCCGCAGGATGGAAAACCGTCGGACGGAGAAACGACCGTGAGTCCGGCATTGACGGCCGCGGCTCCGGACAGTCCGAAGAAGAAAACTGCATCGTCTCTTTCGCTTCGCGTCCTCCGGCGTGCCGCGCTGGCCTTTCTGGCTTCCAAACAGCCTGACGGGCTGGCTGCCGGCGTATATGTTTCCGCGCTTCACGCCCCTGTGGACGCGGTCTCCTTCTCTCTCTCCGGCGCCTCCCTTGCGGAGACGAGGCTTGCTCTGGCGTCTCTGACGCCCGCCCGGCTGGCCATGTCGCCGGAAAAACGGGAACGTCTGGCCCGTCTTATCGGGGAACAGGAGAGCCTGAAGACCTCGCTGGAAGAGACGATCCGCCAAACGGAGCCCCATTTGAACGCCTCCCTGTTCCCGGAGACGGGGGAATGGGATTATGAAAAATCTGCAAACGCCCGATATCACCGCTGTCTCCGGAAGCTGGAAAAGCTCCGTTACGAGCAGCAGTATTCGGGTAAACTGGAACGGCTTCTCGCGGATAAAACCGCCGACGAACTGTTCCTGATTCTGCCCGAGGGAACCGATTACAGTTCCGTTCCGCAGGAGTGGGGGATTGTTCTGCTCACCCCGGCTTTGACGCTGAACGAAGTCCGTCCGGCGTCAAAAAACGGATCCGAAGAAGAAAAACGGGCTGTCCTGGCCACGGCCGCGGCTGTCGCCGCCCGCGAGAACGTGCTTTTTGCCAACGGGATCCGTCTGCAGTCCGGCACTCCGGTCCTGACGCGTGTCCCGCGCCGCAGGCCGTCTGCGAAATAAGGGAAGGGATGGCCGGTCATGGCGTTGATTCTGGGGATCGAAAGCAGCTGCGACGAGACGGCCGTTTCTGTGGTGGAAGACGGAAAACGCGTCCTTTCCAATGCGATTTCTTCGCAGATCGCCAAACATGCGCCGTATGGGGGCGTCATCCCGGAACTGGCCGCCCGCGAGCATCTGACGGCGGTCATTCCCGTCTGCGAGGAAGCGCTCCGGACCGCCGGAGTCGGGCTGGATGATGTTTCGGCGGTGGCAGTCACCCATGCGCCGGGTCTGATCCCCTCGCTTCTGGTGGGGATCAATTTTGCCAAGGGACTGTCGGAATCCCGGCATCTGCCTCTGATCGGGATCAATCACTTTCTGGCGCACATCTGCGGCACCTTTCTGGACGATCCGGATCATTCGTTCGACGATCCTTCGCTCTATCCCATTATGGCGCTGGTCGTTTCCGGCGGGCACACGTCCATCGTGATCCTGCGGACCGACGGCGTGGCGCATCTGGCCGGAATGACGCTGGATGACGCGGCGGGCGAGGCTTTCGACAAGGCGGCGAAACTGCTGAATCTGGGGTATCCCGGCGGTCCCGTGATCGAGCGTCTTGCCAGGACCGGAAATCCTTCCGCTTACCGCTTTCCCCGTTCTCTGACCGGATCCGCCGGCAAGCCCCTGGCGGAGGAGAACCGGTATCATTTCAGCTTCAGCGGACTGAAAACCGCGCTGCTGTACCATGTGAATCGTCTGGGCGGCGCGGAGAAGCTGGAAGGACAGCTGCTGGCCGACACGCTGGCATCCTATCAGGAAGCCATTACCGATGTTCTGTGCCGAAAGGCTTTCGATGCGGCGCGGCACTTCGGCGCCCGGACTGCGATCCTCTGCGGCGGCGTGGCCTGCAACGGAGCGCTGCGGACCCGCTTTCTGGAGACGGCGCCCCGAAATCTTCAGGCCATCGCGGCGCCGAAACGCTATTGCACGGATAACGGCGCCATGGTAGCCGGACTCGGCTGGCACTATTTCCGGGCGGGGATCTTTGCCGGTCCGGATCTGGATGCGAAGGCCCGTCTGCCTCTGGAGACAAAACTTCCCTTCCGGTTCGATCAGGCCTGACTTTTCGGTTTCGGACCGTATTCAGGGCAGGGGGCGAACCGGTCTTTCGCGAAGAATGATCTTTTCCGGAGAAAACTCCGCATACGGATGTTCCGGAACGTTCAGGCGCCGCTGCAGGTACATCCGGAAAAAGACGCCGCTCTGCCGTTCGTGCAGGGCCAGCCAGTCGGCGGCCATCCGGCCGGGCGCCGTGCCCGATCCCGGAGCCTCGCGCTCCCGCAGCACGCGGCTCAGGAAACAGCGATGGGAAAGGGTCTGGCGGGTATAGTCGGGATACGCCGAGCGGATCATCAGGATCTCTTCTTCATCGAAAAGCTGCCGAAGCTCGCCGATGCACTCATCCAGCCGCTCCGGAAGAATGCAGTCCTCGCAGCTGTCCAGCCGCACGATCAGGGCGGCTGTCCGTGCGGAAATACCTTTTGCCTCGGTCATTTGGCGTTCCGCCTCGCTCAAGCCGAAGCTGTGTCCGAAAAACATGATTTCCCCTCCTTTTTTATTCTTACGACGGCCGGATCCCGTACGCGCAGCCCCCTGCTGCACCGGGCGTTCCGCCATCCCTTAATCTTCGTCGTCCGAAGAGTATCCGTTGTCCCGGGACTGACGTCCGCCGCGGAACGGACGACGGGGTCTGCGGAATCCGTCATCGGAATCCTTGTCCCGGCGGGACCGGTAGTTTTTCTTGTTGTTGAAGCTGCGGTGCGGCGTATGAGGTCTGCGTTCCTCGAAGGAGGGAGGCGCGGACTCCTCTCCGCCCATCTCCTCTTCGTCCTGGAAATGATAGTAGTTGTCGGATTCCGGCTGGTTTTCGTCGAATCTGGGCCGGGGCCGGAAGGGAGGTCTGTCGCCGGAACGGTTTTCATCGAATCTGGGCCGGGGCCGGAAGGGAGGTCTGTCGCCGGAGCGGTTTTCGTCGAAGCCGGGCCGGGGCCGGAAGGGAGGTCTGTCGCCGGAGCGTTCCCTGCGGTCCGGTCTCGGACCTTCGGCAGACCTCTCTGCCGGGGGACGGGCCTCGTTGACCTGGAGACGGCGTCCGGCGAAAAGCTGTCCGTTGAGGGCGGAAAGGGCCTTGTCGGCAGGTTCATCGTCCATGGAAACGAAAGCGAAGCCTCTGGGCTTTCCCGTTTGACGGTCAAGAACGATGTTGACGTTCCGAACTTCGCCATGCAGGCCGAAGAGTTCGCGGATTTCGGCTTCTGTCGATGAAAAAGGCAGATTTCCCACGTACAAAGTTTTCATTTCCGGCATCCTGTCTGAAAGTGAGGTTTTGTTTTCAGATTATAACATATTGCTGAAAAAGCACTTTTTCAAACCCAAAAAACAAAAAAAAGCAAAAAAAGCCCGCCGGACCGACGGGCTTTCCGCCCGATTCCGCGATCAGATCGCCACCTCTTTTCCGGCGGCGGCCGAGCGATAAATTCCATCCAGCATTTTCTGGACGGCCAGACCGGCTTCGCCGGAGGCGCCCAGCGGTGTGCCTTTGCGGATGGCATTCACCCAGTTCTGAAGTTTCCTGGCGAACATGTCGATCCAGTCATCGCCGCCGAGATAAGTCGGGGTCATGTTGACCATGAGATCGTGCTCATCGGTGAAGATTGAGGCGGTTTCCCAGGAGCATCCGCCCTTGGTCCCCATGGCGGTGAAGTTGAACACGTCGTTCTTCTCGATGTGAGCGGCGAAGCTGGATTCGATCTGAAGGATCGCTCCATTCTTGAAGCGGATCTGACCGATGGCCAGGTCTTCCACCGTGTAGGTCTTCCAATCCCAGTTCGGCCAGGCGTTCCGTACATGGCTGGGCTTGTCGCCCAGATAGGTCCAGGTGTTTCCGCTGGCAAAGACGGGTTCCGGAGATCCCATGAACTCGTAGGCGCATTCCAGAATGTGCACGCCGATATCGATCATCGGACCGCCGCCCTGAAGCTTCTTCTGCCCGAAGACGCCCCAGTTGGGAATGCCGCGGCGGCGGAGCGCCTGGCAGCGGACAAAGAGGATATCGCCGAAGCGCCCCTCTTTCCGGGCCTGGATCAGGGCCTGGGTCTTGTTGGAGTAGCGCTGCTGGAAGCCGACGGAGAGAAGGACCTTGTTCTTTTTGGCGGCGGCGATCATCTTTTTGCATTCCGCCGGATTCATGGCCATGGGCTTTTCCACCATGGCGTGGCAGCCCGCGTTGCAGGCGTCCACCACGGGGGCGCAGTGCTGGCCGTTGGGCGTGCAGACGTCTACGGCATCCGGCTTGATCTTCCGGAGCATTTCCTTCCAGTCGCTGAAAAGGGCCTCTTCGGGGATATTCCATTTCTCGTGCATCAGCTTAAGACGTTCCGGGCGGATATCGACGCCGGCGACGATCTCGACTTCCGGGATCTTCTTATATGCTTCCAGGTGAGACTGGGAGATTCCGCCGCATCCGATGATCGCCACGCGGAGCTTTTTTTCTGAAGCTGCCGATTTCCTGCCTGCCGTTTTTTTCGCCATTTTTCCGATTCTCCTGTCTTTTGAGGCAATTTCAAAAGTCCTCAAAATTTCTTGAAAAGTCCCGTCGTAATCGGTAAAGGGAGCATTTGAGGTGGAGCAGCCACGCTCAACTTACCCTTCACCGCTCATCGACGGTACTTTTTCAATCTGCTTTTGACAGTCTTCTGAAATTACCTCTTTTATCTGTGTTTTCTGATCGAACCCCGAGATGTTCTGCCGTTCAGTTCTGTCCGTCTTCCTTCCGGTGGAGAAGGAGCACCACGCGGGCGTCGATGGCTTCGCAGCGTCCCACGATGCCGAGACCTTCGCCGGTTTTCGCCTTGATGGAAATACGGGAGACATCGGTTTTCAGCAGTCCTGCGAGGCTTTCCCGCATAGCCTGTATGTGCGGAGCCAGTTTCGGCTCCTCGGCCAGAATGGTCATGTCCAGGTTGGCCAGTTCCCAGCCCTGGAAGGCAGGCATGGCCAGCGTGCGCGAGATCAGCATTTCACCCGACGCGTTTTCGAATTCCGGATCCGTATCCGGGAAAAAGTGTCCGATGTCGCCGAGGCACAGGGCGCCCAGCAGCGCGTCGATGACCGCGTGGACCGGGGCATCCGCGTCGCTGTGTCCCAGAAGTCCGCCCAGGCGGCAGGGGATCCGGCATCCGCAGAGATAGAGCGGCCTGTAAGGTGCAAATCTGTGGAGGTCCGTGCCGTACCCGATCCGATACTTGTCCATACGTATAAACCTTTCCTATTCGTCCCGGTCGTCCGCGTCTTCGGCAAGAAGCCGGCCGATGCCCGGGAAAACTGGTTGCTGGTAGATTGCTTTATGGCATGATGTCGTGTAGAACTTCAGGCGGCTCGACAGGCCGCGCAGCGGTTTCCTCACCGGGCGCGAGCCATCGAAAACATCGCTTGCCGCGCATAGTATGACGTGTCCGCCCGCATGGACCGGGGCGGGACAAAGCCCGAAAGCGGCGTTGACGAACTGCGAAGAGAGCTCCCGGACCAGTGTTTCCGTCCGTTTCGGCGCAAGAAAACAGGGTGCGCACCGGATCATCAGGATCCCGTCCGGAGCCAGCGCCGCCTTGAGATTCCGGAGAAATGCGGGGATTCGGGAAGAGGATTCCGTGCAGTCCGCGCAAATGATATCCCAGGACTCGTTCCGGGTTTCGAGAAAATCCTCCAGCGATTCTTCCGAAAGCTCCACACGGGGATTGTTCAGGATTTTTCCGGCTTCCGGCAGATACCGGGCCGCCAGGCGCGCCACGTCCTCGCTGCGTTCCTGGATATCGATCCGTTCCAGGGCGCGGTGCCGGAGAAACTCTCCGGCCAGCGAGCCGTCCCCGCCGTTGACGATCAGCACCCGCCTCGGTTCTTCATGGGCGAACATGGCGCCATGCGCCGTCATTTCACGCAGGGCGACGTCGTGGGCCGCGTACCGGAGGGAGCCCGACTCGGTCATCATGAGGCCGAAAAGATCGGTACGGAAAAGGGAGATATCGCCTTTTTCGGCAAGGACTTCCTTGACTTTCAGAGAGCAGACATAACCCGTGCGCGTCCGTTCCTGCTGTGTGTACCAACCGTTCTTCAATTCACTCATTTGATCTGTCCGGCGGGTGGAAAACGAGGGTCTGCCGAGGGAGAGCGCCTGACGGATCTCACCGGGCGGCCTTCTCGCGTTTGGCCGGCGTGGTGATCCGGCTGTTGCTCTGCAGCCAGTAATGATATTCCGCGATCACGCGGTTTCTCTTTTCTTCCAGAAGGTACGTGCGGATTTCCGGCCGGGCTGCCGTCTCCGCAAATTCCTTTTCCTCGACCGGCTCCCGCTTGTCCACGAAGATCATTTCCACGATCCCGTTCCCGGTGCGGGGCAGGGACAGCGTTCCGGCTTTCGTTTCGAAAAGCGTGCCGCGGAGCTGGCCGGTGTACGGATTGCTTTCGATGCTCAACCGGGTGATCCCCTCCGGGAACTTGATCACGTTCGCCTTGCACTCTTTGGCAATGGCTTCCAAGTCTTTTGCCGGATCTTTCGACTGGGCCACCTTCGCGCGGAACGACTCCGCCGCCGAGGCCATCAGATCCTGCGCTTTCGCCAGACGGAAAGCCTTCTCTGCACGGACGCGCGCCTCTTCGAAGGTGGTGTCTTTGAACTCACGGCGTCCCGTCAGAAGCGAGATACGGCATCCGTCCGCTCCGTAAACCGGGTTGGTGACGGATCCGGGCCGTTTCAGCCTGGAGAGAGCGGCGAAGGCGGCGGGATCGGACGCGGAAACAATGCCCGGCTCCTCTTCGGCGGCGGCATCCTTGATTTCCACCAGGTCGAGACCCGCTTCTTTTGCGGCACTGCGGAACATGGCCTCGTAATCGGTCTTATACTCTTCCGTGCGGGAGAGTGCGCGGATCTTCCGGCAGAACTCGTCCATGACTTTTCTGGCGCCCGCTCCGTCCGCAGCCTGGATTTTTTCGGAGATTTCCTTGGAGACCGACTCAAGAGAGCGGACCTTGCCGTCCTTGCCCTTGAAGTCGTCCTTGTGCTTTTCGTAGTATTCCTTGATCGTTTCGGGCGACACCGTGGCCTTGAAGACCGAGTTCAGCGCCACAGCCGTCACGCCGTCGATCCGCGCGGGCGGGAGAAGATTCGCCTTGTTCGCATTGAAGAACTCCTGCAGCTCTTCTTCGTTCACCTTCACGTCACCGGTCAGGAGGTCCGGCGTGAACTGAACGAAACGGAACGAGAATTTTTCCAGTTTTTCCCGGAGGATATCCTGAAATTCCGCATCGGTCATCACCACGTTGGCGCCGACCATCTGCGATGCCTTTTCCAGCCGGAGGATGTCGCGCATGGCGTTTTCGTAGTCTGCCACGGAGAATCCTCTGGCCACCAGCATTTTTTCCTCAAACTCGCGGTACTTTGCCGAAGAGAAGGCACCGTTCTCCTGAAAATCCGGAACCTTCTTCAGGAAGTCCCGGAGTTCCTCATCCGAAACGGAGGCGCCGATCATGTCCGCGCCGTGCTTCTGGACCAGAAAGAGAAAAGCCTGTTCATCGGGGAAGTCCGCATACCGGCTCACTGCCGAAAGTTCGCGGAGCGCGTTTTTGATGTCTCCGTAGGTGAATTTTTTCTGGAAACAGGTTCCGTACTCCGTTTTGTCCGAGATTCCGCCGCCGAACAGGAGCGAACCGTCGATACCGGGGGTGAAGAACCAGACGAAGGAGACGATGATGACGGCGGTGAAGATACCGAAAAGGACTTTGCTGTGTTTGACCAGCACATTGTTCATTCTCTGAATAACCATGGGGCGGGAGATCCTGACTATGTTGAGGTTTCTGTTTCAATATTCTTTGTACAATTTGCCGTTAATGTAACCCGCAAACAGCAATATGCAAATCCTCTGCGCCAAAAAAACGTCATTTTCACTTCTTTCTCCGCCTTTTTTCCGCAAAAAAACGCGCCCGGGCCCGTTTTCCTTAAATCTTTCCCCGTTTCGCAGTTGAAAAATCCCCCTTCCGCCGTTATGTTACCATGCAATCAACATGAGGGTTTTCAGTCTATGGATTATCGCATCGAAAATGTCGGAAAGCCGCAGTGGCGGGACGCACGCGCGGAATCGGTTCTCAAGGACATTCAGAATATACTCGGGATCTCCGGAGTCCAGTCCATCCGGTCACGCAGCGTTTTCACGGTCTGTGCCGACATCACGCCCGAGCAGGCGGAAAAAGTCGCCCGTGAATTTGCCAATCCGGTCACGCAGGACGCCTTTGTGGGACAGAGCGATATTTCCACCTGGCCCGACTTCGATTTCCTTATCGTCGTGGGATACCGTCCCGGCGTTACCGACAACGTGGCCCGGACCGCGCACGAGGCCATCGGCGATATCATCGGGCGCAAGCTGACCAAGCAGGAAGAAGTCTTCAGCTCCGTGGAATATATGATCAAGGGCGCTCTTTCGCAGGATCAGCTCTCCCGGATCGGACGCGACCTTCTGGCCAACGAACTGATCCAGACCGTCCGCGTCTTCACCCGCGCCGAGCTGGAAAAGGCTCCGCTGCCTCTCAATAAGCCTCAGATCGGTTCCCCCCGCGAGGGCGTGGTCCGTGAATTCGACCTGGAAGTTTCCGATTCCCAGCTTCTGGAGCTCAGCCGGAAGGGGACCTGGGCCCTGAGCCTGGAGGAAATGAAGTCCATCCAGAATTATTTCCGCACCTGCAAAGACCGTTCGTCCTTCGGTCTCGGGAAGAATCCCACCGACGTGGAGATGGAAGTCCTGGCGCAGACCTGGTCCGAGCACTGCAAGCACAAGATCTTCAGCGCCGAGGTGGACTACGAGGATACGGAAACCGGATCGAAGCAGCACATCGTTTCCCTCTACAAATCCTTCATCAAGAAGAGCACGAAGGAGATCGCGGAAAAGATCCCCTGGCTCGTTTCGGTCTTCACCGACAACGCGGGCGTGATCCGCTTCAACGACCGCTTCGATCTGGCCTACAAGGCCGAGACCCACAACAGTCCCTCCGCGTTGGATCCCTACGGAGGCGCCATGACCGGAATCGTCGGCGTCAACCGCGACCCCATGGGAACCGGCATGGGTGCGGATCTTCTTCTCAACGTGTGGGGTTACTGCCTCGGTTCGCCCTTCACCGATCCCAAGGATGTGCCGGAAGGCCTCCTGCATCCCCGCAGACTCCGCAACGGCGTCCACAAGGGCGTCATCGACGGCGGAAACCAGAGCGGGATCCCCTACGCCGCCGGATGGGAGTATTTCGACGACCGCTATATCGGAAAACCGCTGGTTTACTGCGGGACCGTGGGCACCATTCCCCGGAAGATCGGCGACCGGAACGGATGGGAAAAGAGTATCCGTCCCGGCGATGTCATTGTCATGACCGGCGGCCGCATCGGCAAGGACGGGATCCACGGAGCGACCTTCTCCAGCGAGGAACTTCACAAGGACAGCCCCGTGCAGGCCGTTCAGATCGGAGACCCCATTACGCAGAAGCGCATGTCCGACTTCCTCATCGAGGCCCGCGGACGGCTTCTCTACCGGTTCGTCACCGACAACGGCGCCGGTGGTCTCTCCTCCAGCGTCGGCGAGATGGCCGAGGTCTGCGGCGGATGCCGCATGGACCTGAAGAAGGCTCCCCTCAAATATTCCGGACTCCAGCCCTGGGAGATCCTCATTTCCGAGGCCCAGGAGCGCATGAGTTTCGCCGTTCCCCCGGAGAATCTGGACGCCTTCCTGGCGCTGGCAGCCGACCGCGACGTGGAGGCTACGGTCCTCGGCGAGTTCACCGATTCCGGGAAATTCCATGTCACCTGGGGCGACACGACCGTCTGCTGCCTGGATATCCAGTTCATGCACGAGGGGCTGCCCCGCATGCAGCTCAACGCCCGGTGGACTCCGCCCCGTTTCGAGGAGCCCGATCTCTCCGGACGCGATCCCGCCGCCGATATGACGGCCATGCTCGGACGCCTGAATGTCTGTTCCTGCGAATACAAGGCCCGCCAGTACGATCATGAGGTCAAGGGCCTCAGCGTCGTCAAGCCCTACACCGGTGTGAAGCGCGACGTCGCTTCCGACGCCACGGTCTTCATGGCCGAACCGCTGGGGCGCGAAGGGATCGTTCTCTCCCAGGGCATCCTGCCCCGGTACAGCGACATCGACACCTATCACATGATGGCCTCCTGCATCGATCTGGCCATCCGCCGGGCCGTGGCCGCCGGCGCCGATCCCGATCACATCGCCGGACTCGACAACTTCTGCTGGCCGGATCCCGTTCAGAGCGAAAAGACGCCCGACGGCGAATACAAGATGGCGCAGCTGGTCCGCGCCAATCAGGCCCTCTACGACTACACCAAGGCCTTCCTCGTTCCCTGCATCTCCGGCAAGGACAGCATGAAGAACGACAGCACCCGCGGCGGCCGCAAGATTTCCATTCCGCCCACCGTCCTCTTCAGCACCATCGGCAAGATCGAGGATATCCGCCACGCCGTCTCTCTGGACGCCAAGTTCGCCGGCGATTTCGTGTACGTCATCGGGGAAACCAAGGCCGAGCTCGGCGGCAGTGAGTATTTCTTCATGCTCGGCGCCCACGGAAACCGCGTCCCCAAAGTCGACGCCGTCTCCGCCTCCAAACGTTACCACGCGCTTGCCGACGCCATCAAAAAGGATCTCCCGCACTCCATCGTCTCTCCGGCTCTCGGCGGCCTCGCCGCCGCGGTCGCCAAGAGCGCTCTGGGCGGACGCCTCGGATTCGATCTCGATCTCGATCTCCTGCCCGTCGAAGGCGATCTTTCCCTGATGGAACGGCTTTTCTCCGAAACCAACAGCCGGTTCGTCCTCACCTGCGCGCCCGGTGACGCCCCTGCCCTCGAAAAGATCCTTCAGGGTATTCCCTTCGCGAAGGTCGGTGTCACCACCGAAAAGCAGGAGATCGCCATCCGGTTCCGGAAGGATTCCTTCCGCGTTTCCCTGGCGGATCTCGAAAAGAGCTACAAGAGCACGCTGAACGGGATCTGATCCGCGTTCTCTGCCTGGAGCATTACCCCCTGCTGTCCGGCATATCGGGCGGCAGGTTTTTTTCTGCCTGTCAAGCGTGTTTGCGGAGACGAAGAGACCGCGTTGTTTTCCGGCGGGCGGATGAAGGATTCGGGAGAGGGCAGAGGTTTAAAATAAAAATGGAGGCGTGAGTGGGAGTTGAACCCACCAGAACCGGTTTTGCAGCCCGTTGCCTTCGCCGATCGACCAACACGCCTGGATTGACAAACTCCTGTTACTAAACACCCATGCCGGAAAAAAGAAAAACCGAATACCTCAAAAAAAACGAAAGTTTTCCGGCCCGGACGAATTTCGGGATCCAAATTCAGCGGTTTCGGCTCTTCGCTTCTTGCATTTTCCGGGAAGGGATATATATTCCGTAATACGAAACAGCAAAGCAAAAATAACAGAGGCCGGAAGGCATCAAGGAGCAGAAAATGGACAGCAACAAACGCCCCGAAGACATGAAACGGATCGTCACAAAGGAACTGGCGGATCAGTTCATCGAGGAGAAAATCGCGGAGATCCGCAAGCAGGTTGGAACGGGGAAGGTCCTCCTGGCGCTTTCCGGCGGCGTGGACAGCTCGGTGGTGGCGGCTCTTCTGATCAAGGCCATCGGACGTCAGCTGGTCTGCGTGCACGTGAATCACGGACTGATGCGGAAAGGGGAAAGCGAGCAGGTTCTTTCGGTGTTCCGCGATCAGCTCTCCGCGAACCTGATCTATGTGGATGCGACCGACCGTTTCCTGGATAAGCTGGCCGGCGTGTCCGATCCCGAAGCGAAACGCAAAGTCATTGGCGGCGAATTCATCCGCGTGTTCGAGGAAGAGGCCCGGAAGCAGGACAACGTGAAGTTCCTGGCGCAGGGCACGATCTATCCGGACATCATCGAAAGCCATGGCGTGAAGGCCCATCACAATGTGGGCGGTCTTCCCGACGATCTGAAGTTCGAACTGGTGGAGCCCGTGAAACTGCTCTTCAAGGATGAAGTCCGCGAGGTCGGTTCCGCTCTGGGGCTCCCCGATTCCATGGTTCACCGTCAGCCGTTCCCCGGACCGGGACTGGGCGTGCGCTGCACCGGCGCCATCACGCGGGACCGTCTGGCCGCGCTGCGGGAGTCCGATGCGATCCTGCGCGAGGAATTCGACAAGGCCGGGCTGACGGGCAAGGTCTGGCAGTTCTTCACGGTGGTTCCCGATTACCGGTCCACCGGAGTCCGCGGCGGCAAGCGCGTGTTCGACTGGCCGGTGGTCATCCGTGCGGTCAACACGGTGGATGCCATGTCCGCCACGGTTCCCGAGTTGGAATGGGCGCTTCTGAAGAAGATCACGGCGCGGATCCTGGATGAGGTTCCCGGCGTCTGCCGCGTGCTGTACGATCTGAGTCCCAAGGGACCTGCCACCATCGAGTGGGAATAAAGGACGCAACGCTTCCTCCGCCGGATGCCTTCTTATGGCTCCGGTGGAAGACGAAGTGCCTTCCGTACGAAAAGTCGTGATCGGATTTGATCCGGTCAGCGGATCAGCGAGATCCGGGTGCGCAGCGTATGCGTGGCTCCGGGAATGATCCCCACGGCGCCGTCTTTGGCGTTCGCGGCTTCCACGCAGACCATGGTCTTGTATTCGTCGTCGCCGAAGTCTTCCATGGCCTTGGATTTGGCGATCCAGGGATTCCATACCACGGCGGAGGCGGAGCCGGCCCGTTCCACACGGATCCTGCGTCCTTCGCCCTGGTCGTCGATCACCAGAATCTTTTCTTCAGGATGGCAGACCAGATCGGTCTCCTGCCGGAAGGTGAGCCGTCCTTTCCGGAGATTCGGGAAAAGTTTTTCCTCTTCGGGCAGGTCATTCTGTTCCAGTCCCAGGATCGACACTTTCGAGATATCCTTTACGGCGAAATAGGTATGAAGAGCCTCCGAAAGGGTGCATGAGTGCATACTGTGATTTCTGGTACGGAGAGCCAGACTGAGGGACGGCCCGATATTGACCAGAAGCCGGGCCGTCATGCCGCAGAAATCCTGCTTGTCCAGGAAAAAGACCAGCGTGGTGGACATGTCCGCCTCCACGCGCGTTGCTTCCATTTCCCACATGGAGATCCGGGCGACTCCGTGATTGGGTTTCGCCGCGGGCCCGAACCACGGCCAGCAGACCGGGATCCCGCCCCGGATGGGTTTTCCTTCTTCGAACCAGGATTTTCCGGAGATCCAGAGAAGATCCTTTTCCCCTTTGGGGATGTAGGAAAGGACATGGGCGCCGTAGAGGGAGACTTCCGCCTCGGCGTACGGATTTTTGATGTGAAGGACGGGCAGCCCGTT
>JAFZZR010000045.1 GCA_017615635.1 Lentisphaeria bacterium | reverse complement strand
CTCCGACATGACCTGCTCTTTCCCTCCCAGTTTTACAAGTCCCCCGTCCGGTACAATAACACCGATCCGGAAAAAAGCAACCCGGAAAACAGAGAAAGCGCCGCTTCGCCTTTTTTTGTTATAGAACTTAGTCTTGACGAAGAAAAATGATTAAATAGAGAAAATAAGTCCTTCCGAATAGTTTTGGATCTGCCCGAATATCAGAAGAAATAAAGAAAAAATTGAGGCTGTATAAAAAAAATTCAGATTTTTTCTTGACAAATTGAAAAAACCGTGATAAATTAACGATAATTAGGCGAAACTAACAAAAAAACAAGAAAGGACAAACATCATGTTCAAATCTCTCGCCTCTCTCGTCGCCCTCGCACTCGTCAGCTTCTCTCTCGCCGCCGCGGATGTCGCCGACAACGCCGCGTGCAAAAAGAACTGCGAAAAGGGCTCCTGCACCTGTACCTGCGCCTGCTGCAAGGGTGAAAAGAAGGATTGCAAAGATTGCGAAAGCAAGAAAGATTGTAAGGATGACTGCAAGAAGGAAGGTCATTCCTGCGAAGGAAAGGAAGGCGGATGCAAGAAGGAAGGTCATTCCTGCAAGAAGGACGGCAAGGGAGGTCATTCCTGCAAGATGCACAAGGAACAGAAGGCTGCGGAATAATCGGCCGGTCTTGATTCCGGAAACCGGAGCCGCAAAAAGCTCCGGTTTTTTAAGAAATCAAGAGTTAGGGAAGACTAATTTATGAAAAGAATATCGAACCCTCTGCAAAGAAAGACGTTCACGCTCATCGAGCTCCTCGTCGTCATTTCCATTATTGCCATGCTGGCCGGAATGCTCCTGCCTACCCTGGCACACGCGAAGGAGGCGGGGAAAACCGCATCCTGCATCAACAATCTGAAACAGCTGGCCGTGGGCGCCGCCAAATACGCAAGCGACAACGCGGACTGGATGTCGGGCGCCACCGGGGGCTGGTGCTGCAACCGGGGGACCTGGATCGGGAAAAACGTGAACCAGCGGCGTGCGGATCTCCGCACGTCGGGAAGTATTGCCGAGTACACCGATCCCAACGCGAAATCCTGTCCCCTGGTCGTGGAGCAGGCGGTCTCCCAGATGGGCCCTGCAAACGATGATGGCAGCGTGAGCGCCGATTCGGTGGGGACCTGCCGCGGCGGCGGATACGGCATGAACATCAATTTCGGATTCCGTACGGAAAACTATATGCCGGCCCGGGTTCAGGCCGGACAGATCCTGCATCCCGCACAGGCGGTCATGCTCAGCGACACTTTCATGGAGTGGAATGCGTCCGTGGGGACGGTGTATCCGTATTATCTTACGCCGCGGACCACGGTGGCGGCCGCAGGCGGGGGCAGCTGTGGCGCGACCCAGCATTTCCGCCATAACAACCACGCGAACACGGCCTGGGCCGACGGGCATGTCTCCGCGGAACTGCCGGGCGAGCTGGAGGCGGATGCCTTCTCGCTGCAGAACAACGTCGGGTTCCTGGGATCGGATGACAGGCCGTACTGCCTGACTCGCAGCGATTTCGAAGAATTGGGATTGAATCCCGGGAGCTGATGCGATGTCCATAAAAAAACGTCAGGCGATCCTGATCCTGATCCTGATCGGCGTTACGGCCCTCACCGTGTTCCTGTTCCTGCCGCGGCGGGATCCGCTTTCGGAACTGAAAAGGACGGAAGAGACCACCGAGGGGGCGGAGGAGGCCAAGGCCGTCGTTCACGATATCCTTGAGGCCGTAAAGGAGAAAGATACCGCCAGGATCTACGATTGCATGCTGGTCCGCGATTCCACCGAGACGAAACGCATTCTCGAACCCCTCGTGGAGGATCCGCCTATGGGCGATCCGGTTTTCCTGGGCTCCTCCACGCTGGTGCACAGTTCCGCCAAAGGAAACCTGACGCTTCACGTATGGAGCGCTGCACGGAAAAAGGGATACGCGTTTCTCTTCAAGCGGGATTCCAGGGGACGCTGCAAACTGGCCGGGATCGGAGCATCCGACCGGAAACCGAAGGATTGATTGTATTTTTTGGGATGGAGGAAATCCCGGAGAGGGTCCGATGTGTCTGGCAGGCAGCATCGGGCCCTCTTTTTTTGATCCGTCATTTAGACGCGAAGGCGAATATGACGGAGGCAGCGCAGTCGTTTTGACGATTTTACTAATATGCCGATATTCAGCATGTTGCTGATCCAGACCGCCTCTTTTTCACGCATCCGTCAAAACGCTGTCATTTTTCCGTCAGACAGCAGTCAGGAATTCACCGCCCGGGGGAGCGGATTCCCGCCCTTGTTACAAGGAAGCGGTAACGGGACGGGGAAATATGTTCCGGATGAAGCTGCTTAAAACGTCTGGCAAAGGAAAAGGAATTGCCGTAGCCGCAGAAACGGGCGATTTCTCCGATCGTCATATCCGTGGTGCTGAGCAGTTCCATGCTGCGGTAGAATTTCAGGTTTGCGATGTAGCGTCCGACGCTGATTCCCAACGACTGTTCCCGGAAAACGGTTGTAAGTCTGGAAGGCGATATTCCAATGGCATCGGCGACCGTTTTAAGGCAGATATCCGGACTTTGATAGTGCTGCCGGATATAGCCGACTGCATTTTGAAAAGTTCGGCTTCCGCCTTCAAAAAAAGATTCGCCAGACGTTTTACGTCCGGACAGCATCAAAATCAGCAAATGAGCAAGAACCAGTGGAAACAGGGGATAATGATCCTTATCTTTCGTGTATACGATGGCCATCATTTTGACGAGCAGTTCGCGTGCCCGGTCATCCAATCGGCAGACCCGATTCCGCAGCGGCTCCAATGCCTTCAAATCCGCTTCCGGGGGCAGTGAGAACACAAAATAGAGCATTGTCTGCTCTAAGATACCGGGATCGTTTTTCTTATAATGAATTTGAGTGGGAAAAATCAGGATCGCTTCGTCTTCTTTCAGCCTGAACGGTATGCCTTCCACATATTTGACCGTGGGATTCTTCAAGGCGATGCTGAGGCAAAACCGGGAATGCATTTGAGATGCCACTTCACAGGATTCATTCACGGCGACCCAGCAAATCACATTTTCCGGAATGAAACTCAAAGGGGCCTCGAACCCGCCTGTGAAATAACTTTTCGGCGGTGAAAAATGATTGACCGCGGCGGGATACTTTCGGCAAAATTTTTTGAGAACAGTCATTTTTGATATAAAAGCAGTTTTTTTTGTTTCTTGCAAATCGCCCTTCCTGCCGTATAATATACTCTGTCTGCGCGGAAGATGCAAACAGAAACGTGATCAGCACAAAAAGGAGAATGAGCGTGAAGATCCATGCCGGAGCAATGCATTATGGGAACAAAGCCGGACTTTTCCTCCTGCTGATCTTCTGTGCATTCGCCCTGGGGGCGGCGGATCCCCCTGTTCTGACTTTGGTGAAAGACCGGACCGCACAGTCTGAAATCGTGGTGGGCGAGCGTCCGGTCCGGGCTGCGCAGTTTGCCGCGCTGGAACTGCAGTATGCGGTCAAGCGGATCACGGGCTGCACGCTGGACATCCTGCCTGCTCCGTCGGGGAAGGTGGATACGGTTTTGTATGTGGGGGCATCTGCTGAAGCAAAAGCCCTGGGATTTCCGGGCCGGGAACTGATCCGGGAGCAGTATCTGATCGATTACCGGGAGAAATCCGTCTTTCTGATGGGGAACGACAAGGAAGATTACGGTACGGTAAAGTACGAAAACTGCGCGACCTTTCCGGAACGGTTCTACTGTTTTCACGCCACGACCTATGCCGTATACGATTTCATTGAGGAAGCGCTGGGCGTGCGGTACTACGGGCCCGGCGATCTGAATACGGTCTGCCCGGAAAGCGCCACGCTGGAGGTCACGCCGTTCCGCCGTTTCCGCGAGCCTTCGTTCGATGCGTTCCGGTGTGTGGCGTCCTACCGGTTGGAGGAGGGAATGACCCGGAGAGACTACCAGCTGCTGCTTCTCCGCTGGCGTCTGAACTCCCTTTACGGAATGGCCAATCACAGCACCTGGGGAATTTTCTGGAGATACTGGGGGAAGGCGAAATCGCCCGACAAGGCCGCTCTGTTCATCGAAAAACGGCATCAGTACTTTGCCAGTGGACACGCCGGACGCCTGGCTTCGCTGGTCGGGCCGGAATATCCGGATGATCCGGACCTTCCGGGGCAGCTGTGCCTGTCGAATCCGGGCACGCTGGAGTATTTCATCTGGGAGGCGGTCCAGACGGTAACCGGACATCGTGTTCCGGGCAGCTACGGCTGGCGTCCGAAGATGGAGGGCTATCCGCACTGTTACGCTTTTCAGGAAGACGACAATCCGTATTACTGCCGCTGTGAGGAGTGCCGGAAGCTGACCACCGGAAAGGCCAGGCTGGAACAGCGCTATAAGTTCATCAACAAACTGGCGGAAAAGGTATCGGAAGCCAGTCCCGGAAGCGGCATAGCCACGCTTTCCTACAGCAGCATGACGGATCTTCCTGACACGCCGATCCATCCGGCCGTTTCCATCATGATGTGCCTGAGTGTTCAGTCCTGGTATCATCCGGGAATTTACGCCCGCCAGTACGGTCTCTATCGGACCTGGGTGGAAAAGGAAGGGAAAAAGCGTCCTCTGATGGTCTGGACGTACATGCTGTGCCCGGCGCATGAAGCCCGGCTCATCTACCGGTACAACAAGTTCTTTCCGTTTCTCTATCCCTGGAAAACGGCCGGATACTTCAAACAGTTTGCCGCCGACGGCATTCGCGGCTGGTTCGGGGAGATCAATCTTCAGCAGCACATGCTGGAAGGCTACGTGGCCGCCCGGATCGCCTACGATTCCTCGGTCGATCCCGACCGCCTGATCGATGAGTATTTTGAGAAATACTACGGGCAGGCCGGGCCCGATATGAAAAAGTTCTACCGGGAACTGGAAGAGATCTGTTGGGATCCGGACAACATGAGTCCGGAATCCAGAAACAAAGTCCTGGGAGGCTCCTTCATTTACGGATATCATACGGAACGGAAAAACTGGCATTACGGCACGCCGGAACGGATGAGATCCCTTCAGGCTCACCTCGACAATGCCGAAAAGCATGCCGCAACGCCGGAGGAACGGGCCCGGGTGGACCGGTTCAAACGGCTGATCTGGAATCAGGCCGTGGAAGGACGGAAGGAGTTTGAGGAACGGGAAAAACGGAGAAACAAACCCGTTTCCCAGGCGATAGCCCTGCGCGATGAAAAGGAGTATGACGGAAATCTGGCCGACGTTCCGTTCGAAAATGCTGTCCCGCTGCCGGAATGGCAGACTCTGGACGGGGAGCCGACGGACTGGAAACCGGAAATCCGCCTGTTCGCAGATTCCCGGTATCTTTACCTCCGGTATGCGGAAACGGGGACGCCGGCCATTGCCCGCGGAGAAAGTTCGTTCTGGTCCAACGATCTGGAAGTCTTTCTGGCAAAAAGGCCGGGAGGCGACGTCTTTCAGATCGCGGCCTCGCCGCACGGCAAAACGGAGATTTATGAGTCCCGGATCATCAACGGCGCCGTGAGGCTGGAGAAAATTCCCGATGGCCTGATCCGGGTCAAAAATGTCCGCGAGGGAAACCACTGGACCGTTACCATGGCGGTTCCCTTTGCGCAGATCCCCGGGTACGGAGGCGCCCTGAAATCCGGTGATTCCGTCTGTGCCAATATCTTCCGATCCGATTTCCAGGACGGCATTTCCCGTTCCTGCTCCTGGAGTCCCATCTATACCAACGACTACCGGGAGGGAATGCTCCGGCCCGGCCTGATCTTTTTGAGTCCGTCCGACCGGAGCGGGCCGGTGGATATCAACGGCTCTTTCCGGATTTCTCCGGGTTCCGCCTTTCCGGATCAATGGCGCGAATTCTGCAAGGAAACGGAAAAGCCGGCCTTGCGTTCGCAGGATGGTATCGTCCGGTTCCAAACGGAAAAAGAGGACTTGAAGCGGTACCGGTATCTTGTCAGCACTCTCCGGACGACCTGCAAGCCGGGAGACCGGATCGTTCTTTCGTTCCAGGCACGGGGAAAGGGGCGTTTTGCTTCCGGACTCTTTTGTTATTACGACCGGCCGGGCGGCTTGTCTTTTCTGGATTCACGATCCGGAGAAGGAAAAATCGATTCGCCGGAAGAGTTCATTCCTCTCCGGGCGGCTTTTACCGTACAGGCCCGTCCGGGACAGATACCGGGGCAGTTTGCGCCGGTCTGGTATGCGTTTCCGGGGACCGTACTGGAATTGAAGGACGTATCCGTGGAAATGAATCCGCCGACCGAACAGAAATAAAACAACATAACACCGTGAGGAGAAGGAATTATGACTCTCAAGAAAAAAGCCCGCCGACCGTCGGAATTTTTTACCCTGATCGAACTGCTGGTCGTCATCGCGATCATCGCCGTTCTCGCGGGGATGCTGATCCCTTCGCTGGGGAAAGCAAAAATGCGAGCCCGGAGCATTGCCTGCGCCGGAAATGAACGGCAGCTGTACCCGGCTTTGATGATGTATACGGATGACTTCGACGATTTTCTTCCCGGCAACGCGCCTGTTTTAGGCGGGTATTATATGCCGAGACTGCTGACCTATCTGAAAAGTCCCGAGATTCTTACCGACTGCCGTGCGAAAAATGCTCCGGAAAGCGTGGAGAAGGGATATGCAGCAGACAGTGCGCGGAATGTTTCGTATGGAGCCTCCATATACACATTGTCATGGGATACCTATTGCAAACGGTCTGAAATTTCGAAACCGCAGAAGAAAATTGTGTTCGGAGACAGCCAAACAGCCAAACAAAGCGGATCCTCGCTCACAAATAACGCAGCCTTCGCGCACTACTCAGGATACTATCTTGCCGATTTTTCTTCCCGGCACGGCGGCGAGGTCAACTTTTTGTTTGCGGACGGGCACATGAAACCTTTGCCGAATCTGCCAGGCGGGCCCGGGGGTGCTCTCGCTTACTACGCGCACTTCGTGGGGATCAATAAGCTTCTCAGCGGGGGCGTATACGATTACAACAAGAGCCTGATGGACGGAATTTGACTGTTCCGCAGGTTTTCCTGTCAAGTCAAGGCTGAAAAAAATCCCGGCAGGGTTTGCGCCCTGTCGGGATTCATTTTTCCGGTAAGCCGGCGGAAGATCAGGCCGGATCGGCCGTCTTTCCGTCCTCCGCGTTTGCGTCTCCGGCATGGGCGTCCTCGCGGATGTTCGCGGAGGACTTGTGCCAGTATGCGGTGATGAGCGGAGAGATGAAGATGGAGGAGTAGCATCCGACGACGCATCCGATGAACATGACGGAGATGAAGTCGCGGATTCCTTCGCCGCCGAAGAAGATCTGGCTGAGCAGGATCAGGAGGACGGAGAGGGAGGTGAGGATAGTTCTCGCGAGAGTCTGATTGACGCTCAGGTTGACGATCTGGGAATAGGTCATCTGGCTGCCCTGGAGCAGGCGCAGGTTTTCCCGCTGACGGTCGAAGGTGACGATGGTATCGTTGACCGAGTACCCGATGAGAGTCAGGAGGGAGGCCATGACCTGGAGCGTGAGCTGTCCGCCGCAGAGCGCGTAGATGCCCATAGAGACGATGACGTCATGCACCAGGGCAATGTTGGCCGCGATGGAGTAGGAGAACTGGAAGCGGATCACCATGTAGATGATCATGCCGATCATGGAGAGAATCAGCGCGATGACCGAGGATTTCAGGAAAGCGAACCCGATCAGTGCGCCCAGCGTGTTGGAGGACTCCTTGGTGAACTGGATCTGCGGATACTTCGCGTCCAGATCGCGGATCAGCTGATCGGAAATCTCGGCGGAGACCTGCGTGTTGTGGTCCTTCGAACTCCGGATCACGATTTCCAGTTTGCTGGCGCCTTCCTTGTTGTCGTCGTCGGTGACCTGCTTGTAGGCGGACCGGGAATCGTAGCCGACGGACTTGAGGTAGTCGTCGATCTGGGACACCGGGACGCGCTCGGCGCCCTTTTCAAGAGGCACATACTTGACGATGAGCTGCGTACCGCCGGTGAAGTCGATTCCCAGCATGTCGGATCCGCGAACGCAGAAGACGACGATGGATCCCACCAGACAGCAGACGGCGAAGGGGATGATGAATTTTCTTGCGCCGATGAAGTCGAAGTGCGGATTCTTGAGGAACAGCATCATCTTGAGATTCTGGATGTTCAGGAAGGGGATCCGGAGAATCAGGTCGAAGAGCAGTCTCGTGAGGAAGACGGTTGTGAAGAGAGTGGTGAAGATACCGATGGCCAGGGTCATGGCGAATCCTTTGATGGCGCCGGTACCCTGCCAGAACAGGATCAGACCGATGAAGAGCGTGGTCAGGTTCGAGTCGAAGATCGCCGAGAATGCCCGGTCGAAACCGGAATCCACGGCGCTGCGGATCGTCTTGCCCGCATTCTGCTCTTCCCGTATGCGCTCATAGATAAGCACATTGGCATCCACGGCCATACCGATGGTCAGGATGATGCCGGCGATACCGGGGAGAGTCAGGGTCACATCGAAGGCCGCCATGGCGCCGAGAAGAAGCAGGGCGTTGACGACCAGGGAGATGTCAGCCACCACACCGGCCAGCCGGTAGTAGACGATCATGAAGATGATGACCAGCAGCGTGCCGATGATGCCGCTGAAAAGACTCTGGCGCACCGTCTCTTCGCCCACGGTGGCGTCGATGTCGGACCTCGAGGCAATAGTGATCTTGAAGGGCAGACTTCCGCTCACGAGGGCGTCGGCCACGCTCTTGGCTTCATCCTGGGAGAAGTTGCCGCTGATGGAGGCGCTTCCTCCGAGGATCGGTTCCTTCAGATTCGGGGCGGAATAGAGCTTGCCGTCCAGCACGATGGCCAGTTTGCGGTGCACGTATTTCGTCGTCACCTTGCCGAACTGCACGGCGCCCGTGCTGGTGAAGTTCAGCGCGATCTCCCGCATGCCGAATTCGTTCAGGCGGACCGAGGCGTCTTCCACCTGATCGCCTTCCATCTGGACTTCGTTTTCCACCAGGGTCCAGCGGTAGAACAGATTTCCGTCGCTGTCGCGCTCTTCCATGGAAAGGAATTCGCTTTCCGGCGGAGTGTCCGGATAGGCGTCCGGATCGCCGCCCTGTGCCAGATACCGCTCGAATTTGGGAACTTCCGTATCGTTGTCCGGATGGACCAGGCGGAATTCCAGCTTGGCGCTGCGGAGGATCAGTTTTTCCAGATTGGCCTTGTCGGCCTTGGTGACCACGGGAACACGCACGGAAACGAAGTCCTGACCCGCAGGGGAGATTTCCGTTTCGAAGATGTTCTGTCCGGCGAGACGCTTGCGGATCGTTTCGATGGCGTTGTCGCGGAACTTGTCGAAGTTCGCCTTGGCCTTTTCATCGGGATCGAGCCGGAGGAGGAATTCGGCGCCGCCGTTCAAATCGATGCCCAGATGGAAGGATCCGGAGGCGTTTTTCCGGACCAGGGAGATCACGTCGCCGTTGTTCTGAAGTTTCTGGGACTTCATGATGACGGGCTTGACCAGCTTGATCAGGTCCACCGGATAGCTCTGGCCGTCCTTGCCCGGGACTTTGATCTCCTTGCAGGCGGCTTCCAGCGCGGTGGAGGCGTAGGGATATTTGACCTTGTCGCTCTCCTGCTTGGCCTTGGCATTGGCCACCAGCTCCTTGACCAGAGGATCGGAGGGATTTTCCAGCAGGGTGAGGAACGTCTCGTAGAAATCTTTTTCCCGGAGCGGGAACATGGCCGCGACGAACACGCCGACTACGATCAGCGTGAAGATCGTGCGGAGCAGTACGGGTTTCTTGTTCATTTCTTCTCCGCCTTCTCCCCTTCGTTTTTGCCCGGGGTCGTTGAAATTGCCGTTTTCGCCACGGCGATCTTCACGCCATCAGCGACTTTCAGAATGAAACGGTCATCGTGGATCTCAACGATCTCGCCGTAGATTCCGCCGATGGTGAGGACCGTATCGCCCTTTTTCACGCCGTCGATCATTTCCTGACGGCGTTTCTGCTCTTTTTTCTGGCCGCGGTACATCAGGTAGAACATGACGACCACGATGATGATGAACGGCGCCATGCCCATGAGTCCGTCCTTCATGCCGGGCTGCTGCTGTTCCTGAGAGGCGGATGATGCCGCGGGCTGCTCCGTGTACTGCGTCGTCGCGGCGGCAGGCGCGGTGGCGTTGACGGAAACACTGGCGCTGCCCGAGGGAGCGGCGGCGGAGACATTGGCACTGCCCGAGGGGGCGGCCTGAGCGAAGACTGGATGAATCATGTCGGAAGACCTTTCCTGTTTTTTAGCCTTTTCTAAAATTTAAAGTCATTCGATAATGTACATCGGTTTGGCGTAAATGGCAAGGGGGAAGGAATAAGAAACTTCCATTTTTTTTACAATTTCGGACGTCCCAGACGGAATTTAAAACGAAAAACGGACGGACTCCTTCGGGAATCCGTCCGTCAATGATATCGGAAAAACCGTTATCAGGCCTTCTTTTCCAGAATGGCGGCCAGCTCTTTGCCGGCGCGGAACTTGACGATCTTGCGGGCCGGGATCACAACGGTATCCTGCGGCTTGCGGGGATTGCGTCCCACGCTCTGCTTGCGGGTTTTGATCTCGAAAACGCCGAATCCGCGGAGTTCGATGTGTCCGCAGTTGGCAAGTTCCTCAACCATAATGTCGAACGTAGCCTGGACCGCCGCGGCGGCGTCCGTCTGAGTGGCTCCGATCTTGTCAGCGACTTTCTTTGCGATTTCACGTTTCGTGAGAGACATTTTTTTAATCCTTCCGGTTTGAGTTTTGTGTTTTGGATTCACTGTTATGACATACTATACAGCCTTTTACGATTTTTGCAAGAGATCTTCATTTTTTTTTGACAGAAAAAGAAAACAGGGTTATATTACCATCCATACCATCGGAATGTCAGAATTCATTGTCAGATCGGAGCCGGAATGAATCGGATCGCTGAAAAAAAAGCGTTCATCATGGATATGGACGGAGTCATCTACCACGGAAACCGGCTTCTCCCGGGCGCCGTCGAGTTCACCCGATGGCTTACGGAGAACGGAAAACGCTTTCTGTTCCTCACCAATTCCAGTGAGCGGTCACCCCGGGAACTGTGCGAGAAGCTGAAGCGGTTGGGGATCGAGGTCGGTAGGAGCATTTCTACACCAGCGCGCTGGCAACGGCGGAGTTCCTCTCCCGCCAGAAAGCGGGCTGCTCCGTGTACGTGATAGGAGAAGCCGGTCTCTACAATGCCCTGTACGAAAAAGGTATCACCATGAACGATATGAATCCGGACTACGTGATCGTGGGCGAGACCCGGACATACAGCTATGAACGGATCGAGAAGGCTTGTTTCCTGGTGCAGAAGGGTGCGAAGCTCATCGGATGCAATCCGGATCTCACCGGTCCCTCCGAGGCCGGGATCGTTCCCGCCACCGGAGCGCTGATCGCCCCCATCGAATTTGCCACCGGAGTCAAAGCCTATTTCCCCGGAAAGCCCAATCCCATCATGATGCGCCACGCCGTCAAGCGGCTGGGCGTCCCCAGCATGGACACCCTGATCATCGGCGACAGGATGGATACGGATATCGTTGCCGGCGTGGAGGCGGCGGTGGACACGGCGCTGATGCTGAGCGGAGTGACGACAGAAGCGGATCTTGTAAGGTTTGCCTATCGGCCAAGTTACATCTTCTCGGGATTGGATGAACTGGTCAAATCTCTTGTGACGGAAAATTGACGGAAAAATTGACGGATGCATTCAACACATAACGAAAGGATTGAGAAATGAACGAATTGGGAACTGCGCTGACAAAGTCGGCCGTCAAAGTCATGATGCTGGGTAGCGGAGAACTCGGCAAGGAAGTGGTCATCGAATTCCAGCGCCTGGGCGTGGAAGTCATCGCCGTGGACCGCTACGAAAATGCGCCTGCCATGCAGGTTGCGCACCGCAGCTATACGATCAACATGCTGGATCCCGCGGCGCTTCGCGGCGTGATCGAAAAGGAGAAACCGGATTACATCGTTCCGGAAGTGGAAGCCATCGCCACCACCGAGCTCCTGAAACTGGAAGAGGAAGGGTACAACGTGATTCCGCGGGCCCGTGCGACCTATCTGACCATGAACCGGGAGGGGATCCGCCGTCTGGCAGCGGAAGAGCTGGGGCTTCCCTGCTCGCCGTACCGCTTTGCGGAAAACAAGGAGGAATTTCTCGCGGCGGTCAAGGAGATCGGCATTCCCTGCGTCGTGAAGCCTGTGATGAGCTCCTCGGGTCACGGACAGAGCACCATCAAGACGGAAGAGGACGTGGAAAAGGCATGGACCGTGTCCCAGGAAGGCGGTCGTGCCGGAGCGGGCAAGGTCATTGTGGAAAAATTCATTAAGTTCGATTACGAAATCACGCTTCTGACCGTGCGCCATGCGGGCGGGACTTCGTTCCTCCAGCCGGTCGGGCACCATCAGGTGAACGGCGACTATCAGGAGTCCTGGCAGCCGCAGCGCATGACGGATGCGGCGCTGAAGAAGGCGCAGGAGATCGCCAAAAAGATCACGGATGCGCTGGGCGGACGCGGCATTTTCGGCGTGGAGCTTTTCATTCGGGGTGATGAGGTGATGTTCAGCGAAGTCTCGCCGCGTCCTCATGATACGGGCATGGTCACCATGATCTCGCAGGATCTTTCGGAGTTCGCGCTCCACGTCCGGGCGATTCTGGGGCTGCCGATCCCGAACATCGCGTTTCACGGGCCATCGGCATCCAAGGCGATCGTGGTGGACGGGAATTCCGACCACGTATCCTTCGGGAATGTGGACCAGGTGCTTGCGGAGCCGGATACGGCCATGCGCATTTTCGGGAAGGGGACGCTGAAAGGACATCGCCGCCTCGGCGTGCTTCTGGCGCGGGCTGCCACGACGGAAGAAGCGCTGGAAAAAGTGATGCGGATGCGCGAGAAGCTGACGACGAAGCTGTAAAAGGAAATCATGCCGATTTTTCTTTCGCTGGCGAAAAACAATCCCACAGTGTTCGTTCTGGTCGTGACGACGCTGGTTTTCTCCATCTCGCTGCACGAGTATTTTCATGCCCGATGCGCTCTTTGGATGGGAGATCCCACCGCCGCCGACGCCGGACATCTTACGCTTAATCCGCTTCGGCAGATGGGCTGGATCTCCCTCGTCATGCTCCTTCTCGCCGGAATTGCCTGGGGCGCCGTGCCGGTGGATCCGGTCCGTCTGCGCTCCCGGCATTCCTGGGGGCCTCTGGTCACGGCGCTGGCGGGTCCGGCGGCGAATCTGCTTCTGGCTGTGATCGCGTGGTGTCTTTTCGGATGGCTGGCGCTGACGCCGGTAACGGAGTCCAACCGCCTTGTCCTTTCCAATGCGCTTTCGCTGCTGGCGGTGCTGGGCTGCTACAACATCGTGCTGATGCTGTTCAACCTGATCCCGGCGCCGGGCCTCGACGGCTGGAACGTCTTGTGTTCGCTGTTTCCCCGGATCGTCAGGGTCTCCTCGGAAGCGCTCAAGGGTTTCATGGTGTTTCTGATTCTCGTAGCGCTGATGGGTGTGCACTGGCTTTTTTCGCTGGCGGAGCTCGTCATGAGTCTGGCTCCGTATTGTTTCCGTCAGATGGCGGAGCTGTGAAAAACGTTCGGCGTCGGGCAAACCGGCTTGATTTTTGCAGGGAATCAAGTATAGTACGGGGCATATTTTTCAGCGTGTGAACCAACGATAAGGAAAGGTCTTCGAGAAAATGAAAGCTGTCATCTCCGTGGTCGGGAAAGACTCCATCGGGATCATTGCCCGGATCAGCGCGTCCTGTGCCGAATGCGGCGTCAACATCCTGGATATCTCCCAGACCGTTCTGCACGGCTATTTCACCATGATCATGATCACGGACATCGACCGGATCACCGTTCCGTTCACCGAGTTTGTGGACCGGATGTCGAAGCTGGGGAACGAGACGGGCCTTCAGATACATGCCATGCATGAAGACATATTCAATTCCATGCACAAGATCTGAGCGGAAAGGATCACATCATGCTGTCGCGCGAGGATATTCAGGAAACGCTGAACATGATCCGTGAGGAGTGTCTGGACATCCGGACCATCACGATGGGCGTTTCTCTCTACGACTGCCAGAGCGATGACGAACGGCGTCTGGCGGACAGGATCTACGACAAGATCATGAGGTCCGCCAAGGACCTGGTTTCCACGGGAAACGAGATCGAAAAAATGTACGGGATCCCTATCGTGAACAAACGGGTGTCCGTAACGCCGGTCGCCTTCATGGCCGGCGGCATCTCTCCGGAAGGGTGTGTGCGGATCGCGCATACGCTGGATCGTGCGGCGGGCGAGCTGGGGATCAACTTCATCGGCGGATATTCGGCGCTGGTGCAGAAAGGATTCACCAACGCCTCCCGGACGCTGATTTCCACCATCCCGCAGGTCCTTTCGGAAACCGAACGGGTCTGTTCTTCGGTGAACGTAGCCTCCACCAAGGCAGGAATCAATATGGACGCCGTGGCGGAAATGGGCCGGATCATCGTGAAGACGGCCTACCTGACCAGAAATGCGGGTTCCATCGGCTGCGCCAAACTCGTGGTCTTTGCCAATGCCCCGGAAGACAATCCGTTCATGGCCGGCGCATTCCATGGCGTGGGCGAGCCCGAAACGGTCATCAATGTCGGCGTTTCCGGGCCGGGCGTTGTGGCGTCGGCGGTCCGCAGAGCGGGAAACTGCAGCCTGGCGGAACTGGCGGAACTTATCAAGAAGACGGCTTTCAAGATCACGCGCATGGGCCAGCTTGTGGCCCGGGAAGCCTCATCCCGGCTCAACATCCCCTTCGGGATCGTGGATCTTTCTTTGGCTCCCACGCCCGCCGTGGGCGATTCCGTGGCGCGGATCCTGGAGTCCATGGGGCTGGAACAGTGCGGATGCGCCGGGACCACCGCCGCCCTTGCCATGCTGAACGACGCTGTGAAGAAGGGCGGTGTCATGGCTTCGTCCCAGGTGGGCGGTCTCTCCGGTGCGTTCATTCCGGTTTCCGAGGATGAAGGCATGATCAGCGCGGTGCGGTCCGGCAGTCTCTCGCTGGAGAAGCTGGAGGCCATGACGGCGGTCTGCTCCGTGGGACTGGATATGATTGCGGTGCCCGGCGATACTTCCGAGGCGGTGATTTCCGGCATCATAGCCGACGAGATCTCCATCGGCGTGGCCAATACGAAAACTACTGCGGTCCGGCTGATCCCCGCGTTCGGGAAAACCGTCGGGGACACGGTTTCCTTCGGCGGTCTTCTCGGCGAGGCGCCCGTGATGCGCATCAATACGGGAAGTCCGGCTGGTTTCATATCGCGCGGCGGGCACATACCGGCACCGATCCACAGCCTTAAAAATTAAAAAATCAACCAAGGATTGAGGCAAAACATGAAGAAGATACCGATTCCGGAAGGGACGCAGACGCGTTTTTTCTATATGGGAGAGAACATCCTCGGCGAAGTTCACGCCTGCCTTGCGGAGGCCTTCCCCGGAAAAACGCCCTGGATCGTGGCCGATGAAAACACCTGGAAAGCCGCGGGCGAGGAAACCGCCCGTCAGCTTCAGATTGCCGGCGTATCATGTCACAAGCCTTTTATCTTTCCGGGGCATCCCATCATGCACGCCAGCGAGGCTCTGGCCCGTCAGGTGGCCGATGCCATGCCGGAAGGATGCGTCCCGCTGGCCATCGGATCCGGCACGATCAACGACCTCGTCAAAAGAGCGTCCGGATTGAAAAACGTTCCCTACTGCTGTCTCGGGACCGCCTGCTCGGTGGACGGGTATACTTCCAGCGGGGCCGCGCTCCTGGTGGACGGTTTGAAGAAGACCATGCCGTGTCCTCCGCCTTACGCGGTGATCGCGGATACCGCCGTGCTCTCCGCGGCGCCGAAGCCCATGTTTGCGGGCGGGTATGCCGATCTGCTGGCGAAGATCTACGGCGGAGCGGACTGGATCATTGCCGACGAGACCGGAATCGAGGCTATCGACAAGGCCGTCTGGTCACTCACGCAGGATCATCTGCGGGAATGGCTTTCCGACAGCTCCAACTTCTTCAACATTTTCCAGGGGCTCTGCTGCACCGGATACGGCATGCAGCTCTACCATGAATCGAGGCCGGCGTCCGGAGCCGAACACCTGTTCAGTCACATCTGGGAAATGGAAAAGCTCCGCTTCAACGGCGAATCGGTTTCCCACGGATTCCAGGTGGGGATCGGCATGCTTCTTTCCGCGCAGCTCATGGAATTCATTGTGGATCACACCCGGGAGCAGGCGGAAAAGCTGGCGCAGCCCTTTGCGACCCGTGCGGAACGCCGTGAGGAAATCGGGCGTCTTCTGGTCCGCGGCTGTTATGGAAACGCGGCCGAGACCGCCGAGGAAAAATTTCTGGAAGGCGAGGCGGCAGTTGCCCGCCGCAAGCTTATTTTCGATCACTGGGAGACGCTGCGCGAACGCGTTCGCCGCCAGTTCATGACTGCGGACGAACTGCGGTCCATCCTGCGGAAATCCGGTTGCCCCGCCTGCCATCGGGAGATCGGTCTTTCCGATGAACAGTTCCTGCACGCGGTTCCTGCGGCGCAGCTGATCCGGAAACGTTATACCTGTCTGGATCTGCTGTATGAAGCGGGCCTGCTTTCGGCGGCCGTGGACCGCATAGCAGCCTCGCTGTGAGCAGGAAGAGAATTGCTGAATGAATAGGAATCATGGGAGATAGAGAAATGAATCAGAACGATATGCCCAAAGCATACGAGCCGGCCGATGTGGAGGCCAAGTGGTATCCCGAATGGGAAAAACGGGGATTGTTCCACGGGGAACCCGTCCCCGGTAAAAAAGCGTATTCCATTGTCATTCCGCCGCCCAACGTGACCGGGATCCTCACCATGGGGCACGTGCTGAACAACACGCTTCAGGATATCCTGATCCGCTGGCACCGGATGCTCGGCGAGGAAGTCTGCTGGTTTCCCGGCACGGACCACGCCGGGATCGCCACGGAAAGCAAGGTCGACAAGGTTCTGCGCGAGAAAGAGGGGATCGACCGCCGCACTCTGGGCCGCGAAAAATTCATCGAGCGTGTGTGGGAATGGAAGAAGCAGTACGGAGGAACGATCATCCGTCAGCTCCGCAAGCTGGGGACGAGCTGCGACTGGGAACGGGAGCGGTTCACCATGGACGCCGGACTTTCCGATGCCGTGAAGCAGGTGTTCGTCCGCCTCTACGAAAAAGGATACATCTACCGCGGCACCCGTATGGTCAACTGGTGTCCCGCCGCCCAGAGCGCCCTTTCGGATGAAGAGGTCATCTACAAGGAGACGAAGGGCAAATTCTGGCATTTCCGCTATCCGCTTACCGACGGATCCGGATACCTGGTGGTGGCCACGACGCGTCCCGAGACCATGTTCGGCGATACCGCGGTGGCGGTCAATCCCCGCGATGAACGCTATCGTCACCTGATCGGGAAGACGGTCCACCTTCCGCTGACCGACCGGGAGATCCCCATCATTGCCGATGAGCATGCGGATCCGGAAAAGGGGACCGGCTGCGTCAAGATCACTCCGGCTCACGATCCCAACGACTATCAGGTGGGCAAGCGGCACAATCTGGAATTCATCAACGTGATGAACCGCGACGGCTCCATGAACAGCCGGTGCGGCAAGTATGCGGGACTGGACCGCTACGAATGCCGGAAGCGCTGCGTGGCGGATCTGGAGGCCCAGGGCCTCGTGGAGAAGATCGAGGACATTGTGCACAACGTCGGTTTTTCGGAACGCGGCGGCGTAGAGATCGAAACTCTTCTGAGCAATCAGTGGTTCGTGAAGATGGACGAGCTGGCGAAGCCGGCCATCGAGGCGGTGAAAACCGGGAAGATCAAATTCTATCCGGAACGCTGGACCAAAACCTATTTCCACTGGATGGAAAACATTCAGGACTGGTGCATCAGCCGCCAGATCTGGTGGGGACACCGGATCCCGGCCTGGTATCGGGACGAGGAAGTCTATGTGGGCGTGGAGCCGCCGAAGGGCGAAGGATGGCATCAGGAAGAGGACGTGCTCGACACCTGGTTCAGTTCCTGGCTCTGGCCCTTCTCCATCATGGGCTGGCCGGAAGATACTGCGGAGCAGAAGTTCTTCTATCCCACCAACGATCTGGTCACGGGTCCGGACATCATCTTCTTCTGGGTCGCCCGCATGATCATGGCCGGATACGAGTTCAAGGGCGATCTGCCGTTCCGCAACGTGTATTTCACCAGCATCATCCGCGACGAACTGGGCCGCAAGCTCAGCAAATCCCTGGGCAATTCGCCCGATCCGCTGGCCGTTATCGACCAGTACGGCGCCGACGCCCTCCGCTTCTCCATTGTCTACATCGCGCCTGTTGGCATGGATATCCGTTATGCCAACGAAAAATGCGAGATCGGGCGGAACTTCGCCAACAAGCTGTGGAACGCCTGCCGTTTCCGCCGTATGCAGGGACCGGTTTCCGGCGAGTTCAAGGCTCTCTCCGCAAAAACCGCCGCCTCTCTGACGCCGGACGAAGTCCTGATCCTCTCCCGCCTCAGCGAGGCTGTCGGATCCGTTTCCCGCGCACTGACGGAGTTCCGTTTCCATTCTGCGGCCCACGAGATTTACGATCTGGTCTGGTCCGGGTTCTGCGACTGGTTCATCGAGGCCTGCAAGCCCAGACTCTACGGTTCGGCGGAGGAAAAGAATCAGGCGCTGGCCGTCCTGGATTTCGCCCTCTGGAATCTGCTTCGGCTCCTGCATCCCTTCATGCCCTTCATCACCGAGGAACTTGCTCACCAGATGAGTTTTCTGGCCGATGGCGAAAGCATCATGAAGGCGCCGTTCCCCGTCCCGTTCCCGGAAATCCTGCCTGCCGATGCCGAACAGCTTTCCGCATTTACCAATGCCAAGTACGAGCTGGTCACGGCGGGCCGGAATCTGCGCCTTTCCAACGGCGTGCCGCCCTCGCGGAAAGCGCACTATCACATCAAGGCTTCCGGCGAGGCGTATGCCGCACATCTGAAAAATCAGCTTCCTGCGCTCCTCTCGCTCCTGAATGCCGAAGAGGTCTCCATCTCTCTGGAGGAATACAAGGCGGACGACGGCAGCTCCGCGCCTTCTCTGCTTTGCGAGGCAGGCGTCATCTATCTTCCGCTCAAAGGACTGGTGGATACCGCGGCGGAAAAGGCGAAGCTGGAGAAACAGGAGGCGGATCTGCGGAAATGGATCCGGAGTGCGGAAGGAAAACTTTCGAATCCGGGATTTGTCTCCAAGGCTCCGCCGGCGGTGATCGAGGCTGCGAAGAAACAGCTCTCCGATCTCCAGGAAAAGCTGGACCGCGTTCTGGAAGCTCTGAAACGACTCTCCTGATACGCCTGAAAAAGCAGCTTGCCCGGCTTCCCCTCAGTTGACTCTCGAGGAGAAGCCGTGCCTTTTCCGGTATTCCGTGGGCGTCATCCCGAACCGGGAGCGGAAAAGACGGCAGAAATGCTCCAGGCTGGCGAATCCGCAGTCCTGCGCCACGATTTTCAGCGGATCCATGCCCGCTGTCAGGCGGTCTTCGGCCTCCCGGAGCCGTCTTGCCTGGATCCGTGCGTGCGGCGAATCTTTCAGATGCTTCCGGAAGAGCATGTAGAGCTTGGGTTCGCTGATCCCCAGTCGCTCCGCCAGAACGGGAACCGTCAGTTCCGAAGCGAAATCCCGCTCGATCAGCGTCAGCGCGTCCCGCACGATCCCGGGCGTTCCGGGCGGAGGCGCCATTTCCGAGGCGCAGTACGCCTCCCACAGCAGACGGCTGTGAAGGCAGTTCGTCAGAAATGTCCGGTCCACCGTGTCCTGATGGAACGCCTGAAGGAAATCCGAGACCAGATCGAGCACGGATTCCGGATGGCGCATGACTGTCACGCGGGGCGCGATCCTGCGGTACGGGCCCGGATGGAAAAACGCCGCCGCCATGCATTCATAGGGCCTGTCCGGCTCGTAGCGGCAGATCGTGTAGTCGCCGGGGAAATGCCAGAAGATCGTTCCCTTTGTGTAATAGCGTTCGCCGTCTCCCGCATCGAAGTACACGCCTCCGTTCGTAAGGATCTCCACCGCTTCGCAGCCCTCGGCAATGCGCCGCGGACGTACGCCGGGGACGCCTCTCGGCGCCCGGTAGTAGGAGAGAACGGCAGGTTCGGTGAAATGGTCGTCAGGATGCATGATCGGACATGGTTTTCAGGTATTCGGTCAGAGTTTCGGCGATCTGCCGGGGCGTCATGCCGCGGGACTGCCGGATGTCCGCGGTTTTTCCGTGAGGGAGGATCTCTCCGGCACTCCATCCGAAGGGGAAGAGTCTGCTCCGTGATGCCGCGGATGATTCGGCGAGAAGCTCCGCCGCCTGGGAGGCGAGGCCGCCTTCCTTCACATGGTCTTCCAGCGTGGCGACGGGCATATGTTCCGCAAAGGAGAGGAACGTTTCCCGGTCGAAGGGCCTCAGGAACCGGGTGTTGACCACGGCCGCCGAGATCCCGTATTTTTCCTTGAGAATGTCGGCGGTCTCCTCGGCCGTCTTCGTTTCCCGTCCCGCCGCCCACAGGACCAGATCGGTCCCCTGGCGCCGAATCTCCGCGCGGCCCCATTCCAGGGGCGCGGGCCGGTCGTCCGGGGAATATCCCGAAGCGCTTTTCGGATACCGGATCACGACGGGCCCGGTCTGCCTCCGGTGAGCCTCGGTCATCATCATCTGCAGCTCCGCCTCGCTGCGGGGGAGCAGGATGGCGAGGTTCGGGATGCTCCGCAGGAATCCCAGATCGTGGATCCCGTGATGGGTAGGGCCGTCTTCCACGATCCCCGCCCGGTCCAGACAAATCATTACCGGCAGATCCTGCAGCGCGGCGTCGTGGAAGATACAGTCCAGTGCGCGCTGGGCGAATGTGGCGTAGATTGCGACGACGGGACGGTATCCGGCGGCCGCCAGACCCGAGGCAAAAACAAGCGCATGCTCTTCGGCGATCCCCACATCGAAGAACCGGTCGGGAAACTTCTGACGGTATTCGTCCGTGATCCCGCAGCCGGAGGCCATGGCCGCCGTCACCGAGACGACGCGGGGATCGGTTTCGGTCAGGTCCGTGAGGATACGTCCGAAGGCCGCGGAAAAGGTATCCCCGGTCGGACGGGCGCTTTTGCCCGTATCCGGATGGAAGGCGCCGGTCCCGTGGAAGTGTTCCGGATCTTCGGAGGCGAAATCGCAGCCCCGGCCTTTTTCCGTGACCACGTGGACCAGAACGGGGCGGGTGAAATCCTTGATCCGTTCGAAGGTGCGGATGAGTTCCGGCAGCTTATGGCCGTCGATGGGGCCGACATAGCGGATCCCGAGCTCCTCGAAGAAGATGCCGGGCACGAACAGATTCTTCAGCGAGGCTTCCAGATTCTGAATGTTGCCGATGACGTTTTTCCCGCCGGGCAGCCGGTGCACCATCATTTTAGCCAGTGCCTTGAACCGGTTGTAGTTCCGCCCCGTGATGATCCTGTTCAGATAATTGGGGATCGCCCCGATACTTTCGGAAATGGACATCTTGTTGTCGTTCAGTACCACGATCAGTTTCCGGCAGGTGCTCCGCAGATTGTTCAGCGCTTCCAGTGAGATTCCGCAGATCAGGGCTCCGTCGCCCACCACCGCCACCACGTGATCGTGTCCTCCGGAGAGGCTTTCCGCCGCCGAGAAACCCATGGCTGCCGAAATGGCGGTCCCTGCATGACCGGCCCCGAAGCAGTCGTACGGGGATTCTCCGGTACGGGTGAAGCCGCTGAGCCCGCCGGTCCGGCGGATGGTGTCGAATTCTCCGGCCCGTCCGGTCAGGAGCTTGTGGGGATAGCACTGGTGTCCCACATCCCAGATGATCTTGTCTTCCGGCGCGTGGAAGACACGGTGCAGCGCGATGGCCAGTTCCACCACGCCCAGATTCGGTGCCAGATGCCCTCCGTTCCGCGAGACGGTCCCGATGATTTTTTCGCGGATCTCCCCCGCCAGCTTCTCCAGCTGGTCCGCCGTCAGCTCTTTCAGCCGGTCCGGTCCGTCTATCGTCTCCAGAAGTCCCGTTCCGTCCTTCATGATCCAACCAGTGAATACAGAAGCCGGATCTCCTCCGGCCAGATCGTTTCGTCGATGGTCTCCAGCACCAGCGGGATCCCGTCCAGCCGCGGATCGTTCATGATCCTCCGGAAGGTTTCGATTCCCAGCTCGCCCCGGCCGATGCTGTGATGCCGGTCAAGATGTCCTCCCAGCACGCTCTTGGAGTCGTTCAGATGCATCCCCTTCAGGTATTCGAATCCGATCAGCTCTCCGAAGCGGTCCATCACTTTGTCATACGAGTCCTTCAGATCGTAGCCCGCTGCAAACGCGTGGCACGTATCCAGGCAGACTCCCACGCGGCCGGGTTCGCCTCCGATTCGCTCGATCAGCTTCGCCAGTTCTTCGAACGGGGATCCCACGTTGCTTCCCTGGCCCGCCGTGTTTTCAATGACGGCGCAGACGCCCTGCGTTTCCGCCAGCACGGACTTCACTTCTTCGGCGATCAGCGTCAGACATTCGTCCGGCGATATCTCCCGCAGATGGCTTCCGGGATGGAAATTGAGATATTTGAGCCCGAGACTCATGCAGCGCTTCATTTCATCCAGAAACGAGTCCCGGGATACCGCCCGCTTGGCCGGATCCGGATTCCCCAGATTGATCAGATATCCGTCGTGCGGCAGAATTTGATCCGCCGTGAATCCCTTTTCTTCACAGTTTTTCCGGAATGCCGCAATGGATTGCTCCGTCAGGGGCGGCGACTTCCACTGCCGCTGGTTTTTCGTGAACATGGCGAACGCCTTCGCTCCGATGGATGCGGCGTTCAGCGGAGCGTTTTCCACTCCGCCGGATAT
>JAFZZR010000044.1 GCA_017615635.1 Lentisphaeria bacterium | reverse complement strand
GCGGCCGCCCTGCTGGAGGCGTCCCGGCTGGCCGCCGAAGGAAATTACGCAGGTCTTTTCCTTCCCTTCCTGGTGGGATTGGGCATGGCGCTTCCCTGGCCGTTCGCGGCCGCCGGACTTTCCCTGCTGCCCCGGCCCGGTGCCTGGATGAAGCATGTCAAGTACGTTCTGGGCGTTTTGATCCTTCTGCTGGCTCTGTATTGCGGAGCGTCGGCCTTTTCCCTGCTGTATGCGCAGCACCAGGCCGAACGGGAACCGGAGAATACGGCGGGGGCGGATGATCTGTTTTTCCAGCGGATCAACGAGGCGCTGGCGGAATCGAGCCGTACGGGACGTCCTGTCCTTCTTTATTTCGGGGCCTCCTGGTGCAAGGCCTGCCGCATGATGGAAGTCCGGACGTTCCGGGATCCGGATGTAGAAAAGGCGCTTGATGAAGAAGTCGTTTTTGTCCGGATCCATACGGAGAATCCGGACGAACCGGCGTCGGCGAATCTTCTGAAGGCGTTCAATGTTCAGGGGCTGCCGGTGAGCCTGATCCTGAAACCGGAACGGCTCTGATTCTTCTCAGGCGCGGGATTCGACGCCGAACTGGGTGTCGTGGAGTCTTCTGTATCTCCCGTTCAGGGCAAGAAGCTCCTCGTGCGTTCCGGATTCGACCACATGGCCGTGATCCAGCACGAGGATCCGGTCGGCGTTCCTGATCGTGCTCAGGCGGTGGGCGATGGCGAACACGGTGCGGTTGGACATGACATTGTTCAGGGCGTCCTGGACCAGTTTTTCCGTCACGGTATCCAGGGCGCTGGTCGCCTCGTCCAGGATCAGGATCGGCGGATTTTTCAGGATGGCCCGGGCAATGGCCACCCGCTGCTTTTCGCCGCCGGAGAGTTTCAGTCCCTTCTCGCCCACTTCCTCGTCATATCCGCCGGGATGCCGTCCCGAAATGATGAACGAGTGGGCGTTTGCCTTCTTCGCCGCGTCCTCGATCCGGGCGCGGTCGACGCTCTCGCTCCCGTAGGCGATGTTGTTGGCAATGGTATCGTTGAAGAGGATCGGATCCTGCGTGACGATCCCCACGTTCCGCCGGAGAGAGCGGATCGAGTAATCGCGCACGTCCACCCCGTCGATCAGCACCTGGCCTTCCGAAACGTCGTAGAACCGGGCCAGCAGACTGGCGATCGTGGTTTTTCCGGATCCGGTCTCCCCGACCACAGCCACCATTTTTCCGCGCGGGATCCGGAAGCTGACGTCGCCGAGGATCGGATGTCCCTCCTCATAGGAGAACGAAACATTGCGGAACTCGATAGCATCCCGGAACTCCTCCAGCTCGATGGGATTTTCCTTTTCCTTCAGCGAAGTGTCCGTATCCATGATCTCGAAATACCGGTCCGCGGCCGCCAGACTCTTCTGCAGATGATTTACTACTTTCGTCAGGTCCTTCACGGGACGGTATGCCAGAATGGCGGGAGCGAGAATGGCCACCATCTCCGTGACGGTGACGCCCCGGCTGTACGCAAAAACCAGAAAGATCAGACTGGCGGAGACGGCTACGATTTCCATCAGGGGCTGCATGAGGAGCTGAAGACGGAGCGCCCGGATCACCGTCCTGAAATAGCGGTTGTTGATCTTGTCGAAGGTCCGGACCTCGTCCTTTTCCTTGTAGTTGGCCTTGACGACCAGGATCCCGGTGAACGTTTCATGCATCCTCGAAAACACTTCCGCGATATGCGCGAAGGCTTTTTTGTATGTGGCGCGGATCTTTTTGGCGATGAGGATGACCGGCAGAATGCACGTCGGCATGCCGACAAAGAGGAGAAGCGTGGTGTTCAAATTGTTCTGCTGGATACTGGTGCAGATGATGGCCGCCGCGCAGGCCAGGATTTCCAGGGGACAGCGCGTGGCGTCCGCAATGGTGTTGGATACGGAGTCTTCGATGGCTTTCGTATCGTTCGTGCACCGGCTGATCAGCTGGCCGATGTCCTGTTCTCCGAAGAAGCTCATGGACTGCATGATCAGTTTTTCGTAGATTTTTGTCCGCATGTCGGCAATGACCCGGGCGCCGACCCAGCGTGTGAAGTAGTGGTTCAGATAGGTGGCCAGGTTCTTGAGAGTCCAGACCAGAATGAAGAGAAACACGTAGATGCTGAAGAACTGCCAGGTCATTTTGCCGTCGTCGTTCACAATGGGGAACGAGCAGCCGCCCAGACATGTGAGGTGGATCTCGCGCTTGTCGACCTGAACGGGCAGATGGTACCGGACGGAATAGGTCCGCAGTTTGTTCATGGCCTGGGTCAGTTTCGGATCGGAGTCTTCTATATCCGGACACAGTATGCCGTGGATGATCTTTGCCTTTTCCGTCTCATCCAAACCCTTCTTCCCTTCCAACGCCGAAAGGATCTGCTCCGTTGTCCGGTCCGCCTGTATCTTCCGATGGGAGGAATCCTGATCCACGATCATCAGCATATTGGGGACCATCATCAGGCTTCCGAAGAGGGAACCGCCCACGACGAATCCGCAGAGAACGCCGGCGGTCAGCCGCAGCCAGTAGGGCTTTACATAGCGGAGCAGACGAAGATAGGTGGCGCCTTTTCCGCCGTTTTTTTCTCGCTGCGGCATCGACATGTTTCTTTCTTGTCCGGATTCTGTTTTTGAAAGGGATAACATACTTCCGAAATCGGGAAAGTCAAACATCTTTTTGATCTGTCCGGGGAAAAAGTCCGCTTTTCCGGCGGGCAGGAAGATGTTGAAACGATGGAGAAGCGTGCTATAGTAACGGCCATTCGAGATATTCCGGCAGAAAGGAGCTTATTCATGCGGATAGAACGCGATGATTTCCGGGCGTTGACCTTCGGCGCCGTTCAGATCGAGCAGACCCCGGACGGTGTCCGGTTCCACCGTTTTTCCAAAGAGGAGGAAAGCTGGCTGGCGCGGAAGGAATCGTATGAGATCAGAAGCCGCTCCGGATCGGGTATCATGCTGGACTTCGAAACGGATGCAAAGCGGATCCGGTTTCACGCTGCTTTCCGTCCGGGCTCTTCCCGCAAATGGGCTTTCTTCGATTTCGACTGCGACGGCGTGCTTTCCGCACACGGCGGTTCGCCGGATATCCATGACCGGCCGGAATGCGATTTCGAGGTCGAACTGGATGGCGCTTCTCACCGCTGCACGCTTCATTTTCCTCAGCTGGCCTGTGCCGTGCTGAAGGATTTCGAACTCGAAGGCGCCACTTTTGTCAACCCGCGTACACATCGCCGCCGGTTCCTCTTCTACGGCGATTCTATCACGCAGGGCTATGACGCGATCTATCCCGAACTGACCTATACCGCCCTGCTTGCCTCGGAATTCGATGCGGAAATGCGCAACGCAGCCATTGGCGGCGCCACCTTCCCGCCCGAGCTTGTCCGCCTCGCTCCCGCCGGGGCTCCGAAGCCCGATCTCATCATCTCCGCCTACGGGACTAACGACTGGTCCAAATGTACCGGAGAGGATTTCACCCGTCAGGCCCGGGATTTCTTCACCGCGCTGAACGAGGTCTATCCCGGCGTCCCCGTGGCGGCGCTTCAGCCCATCTGGAGGAAGGACTGCGAAGGCATCACCGCGGCGGGCCGCTTCGAAGACGCCCGGAGGATCGTGACGGAAGCGGCCGCATGTCATCTCCTGGCCCGGGTCATTCCCGGAGACGGTCTGGTTCCGCACCGGCCGGAATTCTTTGCCGACGGAAAGGTTCATCCCGGGGATCTGGGATTCAGTTTCTACGCGCGGAATCTCATCCGGGAGATCCGCCGGTGCTTCCCCGTATTCGCCGATTGACCGCCGGAAGGCTTGATTTTTCCGCCTTCAGGACCGGCCCCCACAGCTGCTTCCCGGACATACCGTCCGGGTGGTTCGCCCATGACTTGACGGAACATCCGGGAGAAATGACAGGCGGTCTGCCATCCGCACTGATCCGCCGCCTCTTTGACCGACAGATTCGGATTGCAGAGCATCAGCCGGGCGGCAAACCGGATTCGTTCCCGGAGAATGCAGCTGCCCGGACTCATCCCCGTGGCATCATGGAAGAGGGAAAACATTTTTGAACGGGAAAGGGGAAAGATCTTTTCCAGGTCGGAGGTGTGGATCGGTTCCGCGGCGTGCTCCTGTATCCATTGCAGAAGCACGGATAGACCCTCCGGATACGGCGCAGCTTTTTTCGGCTTCATGAACGACTGGAACAGGGCGAGCAGGCGCAGAAAATCCGAGGCCAGCAGAAATCCGGATCGTTCCGGTCCGCTCTTCAAGAGCCGTTTTATGATCGTCGCCGGTTCGCGGCAGTCCGCGCGGCTTACGGCCAGGCGCAACCTGTATTGCGAGAACGGATCCAGCCCTCTGGGATCTTCCGGGATGAAATGCACAAACCGGATACGCATGATCCCGCTCTCCGGGTTTACGTAATGCCATATTTTCAGGGGAATGTTGGGCGGGACAAAAAATGCGCCGCCCTCTTCGCAAACGGCGAACTCGCCATCCGCATCGAGCTCATAATGACCTTCGAATGCCTGTGCAAAAATGTAAAAAGGAACGGTTTTGCAGTGACAGGACCCGTTTTTCGAGTGTGAAAACTCATCGGCCTGAGCGTACCGCAGATGCGGCAAGGATTCGAAAATCATGACTGTTCACCTCATATTCGGAATGGTTCTTCCCGGGTAATATATCATGCGGGAAAATGAGTTCAATGGACAAACAGACACTTTTTCGGATTATTTGCCATTGACCGTTTTTCGTTTTTCGTGTACCTTATCCGCAGAAGCAAATCAATGCACAAATCGGCCAGGAGGAAGTGTACAATGAGTTCAGTCAATTTGAACCCGATGACAAAAAGCGGTCCGGTGAAACGGCTCAGCGATACGACCCGTTCGCTGGCGATACGCTATCTGACCGGGAAATATCAATGCCGGATCAAAGATATGGGATTCCGGCTGGAAGAGTTGAATCTGCCGAAGGATTGTCCGCCTGAAATCGAGCACGGGAAAAACACCATCCTTACGGCGGAAAGATCCGGCATCGATATTCTTCCGGAAGAGCTCCTTGCCGGAAGCGCCTCGAACATTCAGGCTCTTCAGCACTGCATCCCCGGCTATCCGCCTCCGGTGAAATGGGATGGAAAGGGACGGTCCATCAGCCATACCACGGCCGATTTCGGGGATGCAGTCCGGAAAGGACTTTCGGGATTGGAGCGGGAGATCCGGGCCCGGATGAAAGACGATTCCGATTCACACCATCAGGACTTTTTCAACGGACTGCTGGACGTCATCGAAGCCATGCGTATCTGGACAAACAGATATAAGGAGGCATATCGGAAACTTTTGAATTCTTCCGAAAACACAGGACATAAAGCGAATCTCCGTGCCGTCCTGGACCGGTTGGAAAGAGTGCCGGAAAATCCGCCCCGCACATTCGCGGAAGCGATCCAGTCGTTCTGGAGTTTCTTCGAATTTCAGCGGCTGTGCGGCAACTGGAGCGGACTGGGCCGGTTCGATGAGATCCTCGGACCATATCTCGACCGCGACCTGAAAAACGGCGTCATTACGCTGGACGAGGCACGGGAGTTGATCGCCCATTTCTGGATCAAGGGGACCGAATGGTGCTTCGGCCTGCGCAAGGATACCGCCCGGACACCCGGCTCCGGCGATGCGCAGAACTATCAGAACATCATTCTAAGCGGTATGGACAAATCGGGTAAACAGATTGAAAACGAAGTGACGTTCCTGGTGCTGGATGTCGTCGAGGAACTTCACATCAGCGACTATCCGGTGACTGTACGCCTCAATTCCGCGACCTCGGAAAAACTGCTCCGCCGGATCGCCGAAGTCCAGCTGCTGGGCGGCGGGATCGTTTCGGTCTACAACGAGCCGCTGATTCTCCGCAATCTCAAAAAGATGGGCATTCCGGAAGCCGAGGCCCGCACATTCACCAATGACGGATGCTGGGAAATCATTCTTCCGGGCCAGACGAACTTCGTCTATTTCCCGCAAGACTATCTGATTCCTTTTCAGGAGGCGCTGTTTGCGGAAAAGACTCCGGAATCCTGCGAGGAACTCTACCGGAATTTCCTTGACCATGTCAGAACCCTTGCGGAAAGTATAAGACGACGGATTGCGAACAGTTGCTTGCCCGGCAAGAACGATCCCGGTGATTATCCGGCCGGACCGGTCGATCGGTCCGACGTGGTGCTTTCCCTCCTGATGCCTTCCTGCCGGGAATCCGGCTGTTCCTATGTGCTCCATGGAACTCGCCGGGTTTTCCGGGCCATCCACATGGCCGGACTGCCTGATGTGGCAAACAGTCTCTATGCGATCCGGAAAAATGTTTTCGAAAAGAAAATCATTTCCCTGCCGGAACTGGTACGGATCCTGAAAAACAACTGGGCGGATGAGGAAGCGCTTCGCCTGCATTTCGCCCGGTCGCTGGCGTACTACGGGAACGACAATCCGGAAGTCGATGAACTTCTCCGGCAGGTCCTTCACGACTGCTCCGCCATTTCAGGGGAGAAATCCAGAATCAATTACATAATGGTTCCCATCGGCGTCAGTACCTTCGGACGCGAAATCGCGTATGCGAAAGACCGGATGGCCACTGTCTTCGGAAAATACGCCCATGAATATCTTGCGCCCAACCTGGCGCCCACGCCCGGAACCGATAAAAGTCCCGTAACCGCCGTCATCAATTCCTATTGCCGGATGGATTTTTCCGATACGCCCAACGGCTGTCCGCTGGATCTCCGGCTGCCTGCGGGAATCCGCAAGGCGCCTGACGCGGCCGATACGCTGGCCCAGGTACTTCGCGTTTTCGTGAAAAAGAACGGCCTGTATCTGCAAATCGATACCGTCGATCCCGATATGCTCCGCGAGGCAAAAAAAGATCCTGACCGCTTCCCGAATCTCGTGGTCCGCATCTCCGGATGGTCGGCCAGATTCGCCTCGCTCAGCGAGGAATGGCAGGATATGATCATTAACAGAACCTCGCTTGATCTGACATAAAGAGAAAAACGGTGCCGATTTTATCCCCCGCCGCTTCCGGTAAACAAAAAAACTGCCGCAAAACGGTCGGTCTTGCGGCAGTCTCCTGAATCAGGAAAGGAAAAAACTTATTCCTTTCTGGTGTTTTTCTGAATCTGGATCAGCAGCGGCAGAATCAGCGCGATCAGGATGCTGTACAGCGAAAACAGAGCGAGGCACCAGGCCATTTTGCATTCCGCATCGGCAGTCTCTTCACGGCGCGGGATGTCCTTGAGTCCGTCCCGGAAGAGGTCGATGTACACTTCGGCAACTTTCCCTCCGTTGAAATCCTTCTCTTTGAGATCGGCCTTGGCATCTTCCAGGAAGTCCAGCATGCCGTAAACAAACGCCTTGCGGTGCTTCTTTTCGATCTTGCAGATCCGCTTGACGAGCGCTTCCGGCTTGAACTCCGTGAGTTTGCAGATCTTGATGATCTCGTCGCCGAATTTTTTGTTGACTTCCACGGATTCCGTATCCGCCTCGGACACCGCGGCTGCGAGCTTGTCATTGAGCGTCTTGACTTCCTTGTAGGTCGGGACGATATCGGTCTTGGGGCCATGGAAAACCGCGTAGAAAACGGAACCGATCAGGATCAGAGAAAACAGCCCGACCAGCAGCGCTATGAAGAAATAGCTGGCGCTGTACATCCAGCCGAAAAAGGTATCCACGAACCGAACCGCCTTCTTCTGGTTTTCCGCATTGAAGACCTGGACGGATTTCTCCTTGAGATCGTCAATCGTCTTTTTTACATCTTCCTGTTCCATGCCGAAATACTCCTTGTTTTGTTTTTGTTTTCCGCACTCTCCTGCTGAGCGTGCAGCTTTTTCACACATCGGACAAAAAATCCGAAGTACTAAATAAAATACCACATCATGCGCAGAAAAGCAAGTGAAATTTTTTGCAGATCCATATCATATGCAGAAAAGCAGGTGAAATTTTTTGCAGATCCATCGGCGGCAATTCATCGGAGCCGTGAAAAAAACGGCATCCTCCGGCAATTCCAGGCTAATTGCCGGAGGATGATAGAGTGAAAATAGCATGATTTCAAGAAAAATCAAGTCCTGATCAAAAAAAGAAAACTGCCGATCCCGGCTGCGGATATCCGACACGGAAGACGGATTACCCGTTGAGATCGAGATACTCGGCTTTCAGTTCATCGACAATGTACTGATCGCTGCGGCAATGCAGATCGGCAATGCCTTCATTCAGTTCGCGGTAGGTCTCCGAGTGATAAAAGAATTCCAGTGCTTTTTCGGCAGGGATCTTCTGCTGTTCCGCAAACCTCGCGACGACTCGGGAAAACTTCATATGAAGCAGGGTCTTATCGGCTTCCATCTTCGACCTCCTCCGCGGACTCGAAGGAAAGCAGCTGCGCAATCAGATCCTGCCGGCAGATGCAGATCTGGTGATTGGGCTTTTCATACTTCAGACGATTCAGCGCTTCTTCTTCGGGAATCAGTTTCATAAAGTACAGTTCCAGCGTGTTGAAGACTTTATCGTTGGCGATTCCGCCCTGCACAATATCGTATCTTTCCACGGGCCTGCCGTCCCGGTTGGCGACCACGAAGCGAAGCCACTCCCGGTCATAAGAGGGGAAAACCCTCTCGTTGATCCCCAGTCCGGCAATGAGCTCTTCGTGAAAGCCGTAGGTGTTGACGATGGCCTTCCGGCGGCGGCGCTTCCAGCGCAATGCCCAGTTTACCGCCTGATTGCGCAAAGGCGTCACATAGAATCCTCTGCCGAAATCAAGCGTATCCCGGGAAAACGAAATGTCGGGATATTCCACCTTGACATATGATCCATGGAAGACCTTTATCATGCGATGACTCCTTCTTCGCGCATCAGCGAAACGATGTCATCGACGATATACTGCCTGCTCTGCGTATGCAGAACGTCGTAGGACGGGACAATGTAGTTCGAAAGGATGTCGGATTTTTCCGCCAGAAGATCATATACGACATTGCCGGGAAGCTGTAGCTGCGTCGCAACTTCTTCTATGCAGAAAATAACAAAGTCGAGTACGGAATCCGGCATTTTCAAAATCCTTTCTCCTGACCGCCGCCGTCTGTCGGCAGCTCTGCCATAATTTGCCATTAAAAACGGATTTTTCAATCTCGAAACGGCGTTTTCATGAAAAGTTTCATCCCCGCTCCGCGCTTCAGAATCTTACGGCTGCTGCTTTTTCTTCAGGTAAAAAAGCGGTCCATCTTTCCAGTAGGCCAGCAGATCGGACAGGCTGCCGACGCCCTGAAGGCCGTTGCGGATGTCCGTATATTCAAGACCGTCTTTCGGATCGGGGAAAAAGGTGATACCATCCGCTTTCATCTTTTCTATCTCTCCCGGATTCTTCCGCATCCAGCGCTTCACCTCAAGATAACGTTTCCCGCTTATGCTGAAGTACCAGTCGCTGTGGGTGCGGTAAATTCCGCCGTTCTCCTTGTATTCCGGATCGTGGATCTCCAGTTGGCCATCCGGAGTCAGCGTAATGGTAACTCCGTATTCCGCCAGCTCCTTTATCGCTTTCGGATGCTTCTGGATCCATTCCTCCGAACCCCGACGCCAGATTTCATGAAGTTCCTGCTGTTTACGGGCCTCATATTCTTCTTCATTGTCTTCCGTTACAAAGTCTCTCGGATTATGGGTGATAAAGAAAGGCGAAAACGATTGCTGCTTCTGCGGAGTCAGCGGCTCCTCCTTTGTGCGGAAAAACAGAACCGCAACGCCGGAGAACAGGATCAAAAGCAGAAAAAGGGTTCCCGTTATCAGCAGCCGTTTCCGCGTAAAAACGTGCCGCCGGGGCTGCGCAGCCTCGTTCAGCGCCGCGATCAGAGCGGACGCCGAGGAGAAACGATGGCGCACGGCGGGATTGCAGGCCTGAAGATAGATTTTGCGGACCCGTCTCCATTCTTTCGGATCATACGAGTCCGGAGGATCGGGAAAGCTGGAGGCATCCCGGCCGCTCCACGCGCAATAGAGCGTCATGCCCAGGGCGTAGCAGTCCCGGTCGGCACCCGATACGGGATTCTCTGGATAAAATCCGGCGGTCCCGGAAAGACCGGAGCTTAGCGTTCCGAAGTCGCACAGCTTCGGACTGCCGTTGACGAAGAGGATGTTCTCCGGCTTGATGTCCCCGTGGAACACGCCGTGTCTGTGCAGGTGCTCCGCACCGGATGCGACCGCCGAGATGATCTGCAGAATTTCCGGCAGCGGAATGACGCGGTTTTTCATGCGGTACGCCAACGTATCCGCCTGATACTCCGTCTCCGTTCCCGCGTTGTCCGCCAGCTCCATGGTGTAGTAGAACCGGCCATCGGAAAGTTTTCCGCTGCCGAGTATTTGTGCCAGCGCCGGATGCGATGGGATTTTCCGGAGCGCGCGGATCGATTCCAGTTCCCTCTCTTCCCATTTTTCAGAGACGATTTTCAGCGCCAGAGCCTGGTCTGTGATGTCGGTTGCCAGAAAACAGCTCCCCGCCGCACCGCTCCCGATCCGGCAGCGCAGACGAAGGTTTTCCGGCAGATCCGGTAGATCGATCAGATGGGCAAGGCTCATAAGATTGGCAGGTTCAGATCCGGATCGGACTGGTTCAGACTGCGGATGATCCCGTTCAGAATCTCCACGCACCTCCGCTTCCGGATCGTTACGGTATTGCTCCGGAGTCCCAGCTTCCGCGCGGCCTCCGTGTCGCTGCAGCCCGTCCGGCAGAGCGCAAACGTTTCGAAGATTTCCGGATCCACGCGTGCCTTCAGCTCCTCCATGGCCAGCCTCAGAAGATGAGTCCGGTACTCCTCCAGGAATCCGGCCTCGAAATCGTCCCAATCCCTGCCTTCCGGGAGCCCTGTGGAAACAACAGTATTCCGGCGCTCCGCTTCACGGAAATAGTCCGCGATTTTGTTGCGGATGATGCTGCCCAGCCAGGACCGGAATTTCCCGTCCTTTTGACGCCGGTACGTAAAGACTCCGTCGTGGAATACGCCCAGCATGGTTTTCTGCACGATGTCGTCCCGATCCGACTCCGGAACGCCACGCTTCCGCGCCTCGGAAAGGATCAGACTCTTGTACGTATCGTAAAACTCGCTCCAGCTGACTTCATTTCCCGCGGCGATTTTTTCCAGCAGGGTGGCCCGTGTCGTATACATGAATGATTCCTCCGTCTACGTAATCTACTCTCTCCGGGCGCCCGATTCAAGCACTTTTTTCCGCTCTTTTTCATTTTCTCTGTCATATCGGCCCCTCTTTTCCCGATTATATAGCAAGTAACGGATGATGCATCTGTGTGCGCCAATATATTTTGGTTTTTTATGCAGCAAAGGACTTGACTAGTGCGGACGAACATGCTATTGTAGGAGCAGAAACCAAAAGGAAAGGATTCTGCTTCTCACAATTCAATTTCAGCGTGAAACTCTGCTTCTAGCATAGTATCTGCAAGAACGATTCTGTCACAGAAAACGCCAATTCAAAGATGGATCGATTGAGCTTGCCGGATGCGCCGTATGGGCGTACTCTGTCTGCATAATCGATCGGGTGTATTGGCGTACCTCTGTGACAATGTGGTCAGGGTACGCCTTTTTTGTGCCTTGATTCGGGAAAAAATGCAACAAGGAAAGGACAGAAAAATGAAAAGCTTTTTTATTTCCCTGCTTATTGCGACAGGATCGGTCTTGCTCGCAGGTTGCATGACACAGGAAGAAATTCGACAAGCAAAAAGAGAAAGAGAGGAACAGGAAGCAAAGGAACAAAGAGATAAATTTGAACAAGCGAAAGCGAAGGCCGATGCCGGAGACGGGAACATGGCCTATGCAGTTGCCAGATGCATGAAGGATGGGAAAATAGTCGCCAAAGATCTGAAACAGGCACTCGTTTATTACGAAAAAGCAGCCAAAGCAGGTGTTGATATACCCATCTCCGACTGTCTGGAAGTATTAAACATTATCGAGAAGACCGGAGATACGGAACGTTCCACTTTGTTCGGAGACTGCTATCAAAAGGTCTGGGAAACTCTTTTTGTTCCATATATCTGGCAGACAGAAAAGTATTACAAAGGTCCAAAACACATGGAAACTTATGAGAAACTCTTTCGGGAAAATTTTGATGAAGGAGTCAAGATGTGTTTGACCTATCTTGGCACATTGGAAAAAACCGGAAAAGAAAATGAAACATACGAACTGAAGAAGCGATTGATTGCAATCGCTCGAAATAAACCATCCGATACCAATAGAGCAGTCATGCAAGTTGACAGAGCAGTTGAATTCTTGGAAAAACTGGAAAATTACAGCACAAACGCTGAAAAAAGAATTGCCGAAGAAAAGCGTATCGCCGAAAAAAAAGAAATGGAAGATGAGCTAAAGAAGTCGGGGCCGACCAAATACTCATCTCCCGAGGGGACTTCCGGTATTAAGCTCTATAAGCACTTTACCTCTGGAATTTCTCTCCAGTGGTTTATCCTGGAAACATTATTAAAGGAAAATAAATGTATCAAGGTTTCTGACAGGGAGGAAGAATACCTGCAGATTTACTGCTCAACACTATACCCTGGTGTCGAATTTTTTTTCTCTTCAGACGCAAAAGAAGCGGTAATGCGCAATATCACTTCTTTCGCGGATTATATACAGGCAAAGGATGATCTCGATTTGAAAGGATGCCTATGCGCTGTAGAAATTTCACTTCCTGATAATATCGAGAATGAAAAAATATATCAGAAATACTGTCAGGAGTATCCTCAAATCAAACCGACTTTTGAGCGGAAAGTTATAAATCAGACTCTCGATCATTCAGCATTTACAACTTCATATCAGGTCAAAATTAAGAGAGGGGAATATGTCTGGAAGAATCAGGATATCATTGTCACGTTTAGCTTTCCCGAATTTGTAGAAGTTACAGCGGAAGATTGGCGTTGGCAAACAAGAGCCGACGACATGAAAGAGGCTGCCAAACGCCACAAGATTAAGATTATAGACAGAAAGCTTTACAACCGACTCGTCGCCTCAAAGAAAGAAGAGGACATAAAAGCGGAAAAAGCAAAGAAAGATGCTGCCGACAATGCGGCACTTGACTTTTAACCGGCATTAACGGAGAAAGGAGATAAACAGAGAAGAATCGTTACGCTTTTGCATGAAGTATCGTCTACCCCTGAAAATCCGTTGCAGTGATTCAACGGATAGGAACAACAACAGAGAGAAAAACAAGAGAAAATTCTCTCACTGAAAAAGGAAAGAAACAAAAATGAAAGTTGCAGGATTTGTCCTCTCCATTATTGGTTTGGTTTTATCATTGATTCCCTTTGTCGGTGCATTTGCACTCGTTTTGCTGATTCCGGCGTTTCTGCTGGCACTTCTTGGAGTCATTATCTCCATAGCAAGGAAGAAAGGGAAAAACGGCTTGGGGATTGCGGCGATTATCCTCTGCGTCATTGGCGGATTCGTCGTCTCCTTCCAAATGAAAGCTACGCTTGCGGCAAAGGAAGCGTTTGCGGGTGAAACAACTCAAGTTGAAATCGTCGGCTTCGGCGGATATGAACTCGGCGAAAAACTCGACCCGAAGGAAATTCAGGAAAAGGATCTGGCCGCAGGTTATATCACGCGCCCGGCAAAAAACAAGTTCCGGAACTTTGAAGAGATTCAGCTCTTTTTCACCCCAAAGACTTTTGTCGTTTACAAGATTTATTCCTCCGAAAAAGGAAGTGAGGAGGATCTGAAAGTCATTATTGCCTCGCTGGAAGAAAAGTACAAGGCGAAAATGGGATATTCTTTTGGTGGACACCAATTTTCCGGGAAAGGGCGTACCGTCAGCGCAGATAACAAATATGGCATTGACGGCAATATGAACTGGATTTCTGTGAGTGATTACAAGCTGTCCTCACAGAATACCAAAGAAAAAGAGGAAATCGTAAAGAGCAAAGCTGACACCAGCGGACTGTGAGTTAATTTTTCAGGCGGGGGTGACTTTGCTCACCCCCCCTTTATCTGGACTTCACCAAAAAACGAAAAAGGATATTTTATGGAACAATCTCGGGATATTGAAAATCTCTTAAAGGAGGTTTTTAAGACAATTAAAAGCGAGTGTAAAGAACAGACGCCTTTTAATGCCTTTGATGTGGCTCGGATTTACAGTGAGGAGACGCGACACTCGGCTATTGTAGCATCATTGCTGGATCCCAAAGGACCTTTGGAAAAAGGCGAAGAACCGTTGAAGGCGTTTTTTCGGCAAGTCGGATTGTATAACATTGCAAAACTTTGCAATGAGAAAACAAAAGTTGAAACTGAATACTCCATTCCTGGGCGAAGGATGGATATTGTTATTACCAGTGACCCCGACAAACCCGAGAAAAAGTTTTGTGTCGTTATCGAGAACAAGACAGCAACGACCGATCATGAATTACAGTTGGAAGATTATCGAAAGTGGCTTGATGATGACCAGAAAGCATATCAGTACAGGGCACTTCTCTATCTGACCTATAAAGGTGATGATGCGAAAAATTTTCAAGGCGAATATGGGAGGATCTCATATCGCACGCACATCTGCAACTGGCTGCGGGAATGCGCACTGATGTTGCGGAACGACATGGAAAAAGCCGTTTTTTGCAGTCAGTACTGCGACTTTATAACAAACACATTGCTGGGAAAGGAAATGGAAATGAGCGAGGAACTTTGGAAGGCTATAGCAGGCAATTTTAACGCTGCAATTCAGGTTTGCGAAAATATCGATCAAACGAAAGCCTATTTGCTCAATAAATATTTGACACCTGCATTTGAGAAGAAGGATTTTTCTGTTACGGAAAAACAGATTAACGACATAATTAAAGGCCGAGGGCTTGATTACAACGTAAGTTTCAAAGGGCCGTCTTATGAAATTGAATTGGGCTTTGATCATTATTATTTTTGGGGGACGAAAACATTGATCAAATTTTGCAATTTGGAAGGAAACGAAGACAACATAAAAAGAATCAGGGAGTTTCTTCTTAATCGCAATGATTCCGACACTGGTTCCAACTGGGAAATAGAGAAGAATCTGGACACATTGGTTCTGGGAAAACACGATGATGAGTTCAGATTGAATAACGTTTTCTTTGATCGTCTGACTGCCGACGAGACAAAAAGAAGCGAGGTCATCGAAGAAATTCTTGGCCACTACGATGGAAGAAGAAAAGAGGCGGTAGAAGTAGCCAATGCTGTTCTTGACTATATCCGCCAGAGCACAACGGGCTGATTTTTCCGAGGCGTGTCTGGATCGGGGGATATTCACGAAAGTTTTGATATCGAGGCGACGGGCGTTTTCCGTTCTTCGGGGAAAGTGCCCGTCTTTCTACGTCCTTTCGGGGTCAGTCGTGGTGATGATGGGCTTCCACGTAGCCGCCGGGGAGCCAGGTGTAGACGAAATGCATATTTTTCGAGGGGGAGCCGTCGCCGATGGTTTCGGAGAATTTATGTTCGGCGGCGTGGCCGTCCAGATAGAGGTAGTTGGCCTTCTCGCCCGGATGACGAGTGCGGTCGATCTCGTCCTGCCAGTCCTCCGGCTCGCTCATGCCGGGATAGCAGGGATGCTCCACGGCGTCGCCCGAGGGTTCGAGTCCGCGCTCGGAGAGGATGATCTGGCGTGATCCGCTGAGGCGGCTGACGGGATATCCGAGGGTGAACATGGCATTGATCATGTAACTCTGGATCCCTTCCTTCCCGTTATACTTTCTGTCGGCAGGGCACTTCAGGTAGTCCAGACTGTATCCGTAGAGATCGCAGAGAGGCGTATACCACTGGGGCTCGCCGGGAAGTTCGTCCAGATCCTCGAAGGAGCCGGAGTGGACCACGGGCGGGCAGTCGTTGAAGTCGGCGCAATAGGAGTGGATGGAAAGGCCGGCCTGCTTCAGATTGTTGAGGCAGTCGATGGCATTGGCCCGTTCCTTTGCCCGGGAAATGGCCGGGAGGAGCAGTCCCGCCAGAATGGCGATGACGGCGATGACGACAAGCAATTCAATGAGTGTGAATTGCTTCAGGTATGAAGTATGAGGTATGAGAGATGAAAATTTAAAAATGTTGTCGGATTTCGACATGATGAAAGTCCTTTCAAAAGTTTTGTTTTCAGGGTAAACAGTACCCTCAGTACCCCCCAGTACACATAGTATTTCCAGTATTCCTGGTATACCTAGAATTCAATGTGCAGGCACAACGGATGCACGGCGCGAAAAAGGCCGCGGCGCATCCGCAGGGTGGGGGAAAAAAGAAAAAAGATTCCGTTCAGGCGGCGCGGGGCGGCGCACGGCCCTGAGGCAAAAGGAAGGAGAGAGAGATGTACGAATCGATCCCGGAAAAAATGGGATCGGCAGCATACGCGGAGAACGGGAGACCGACCGCGGAGAGGGGCGGTCCGTCGGAAATCAGAATGCCTTCGCAAACGGGACAGAATCCGGAGTTATGAGGCGACGAAGGATCCGCCGCCGCATCCGGGACATCCACGCCGGATGGAAGAGAGCACGCGCAGACGGAATCGCGCGCTGGCACATCGTGAAAGGCGAAGTGGAAGAAATCCGTAAAGACGAGCAGGATGGCGGCGGCAATGAGGAGTCCGCCGGGCCGAATTTGCCGGAATCGTTTCAGAAGAATGGAAGAAGCGGTATTCATCATCCGAAAAGATCGTCCTGAACGGGTTTCGGCGCCTGGGGGACGGGGGCCGCCGTGCCGGCGTTATCGAGAGAGGCCAGCCAGTCGTCCAGTGAGAGAACGGGGATGCCGAGTTTGCGGGCCTTGGTAAGTTTGGAGGAGGCGCCCTGAAGATCGGCCGCCACCAGCAGAGAAAGGGAGGAGGTGACGCTGTCGGCAGGGGAGAAACCGTTGGCCTGTGCGAGTTTCTCGTAGTAGGAGCGTTTCTGGGGCATCTGCCCGGTGAAGCAGACGGTCCGCGCGGGCTTTTCGCCGCCGGATTCTACCATGGTCACGCAGGAAAGAAGCTCATCCAGAGCGGCCCGGTTCTCCCGGAACTCCTTTTCCAGGGCGCCGGCGCGCTCGGGTCCGATCCCGTCGATGGCGGCCAGCTCGGGCGCAGTCATTTCGCGCAGGCGAGCGAAGGGATGGACGGCCAGAATGGATTTTGCGATATTGGGGCCGATGCCGCGGATGTTCATGGAGGCCAGGAGCTGCCAGTCGGGGACGGTCCGTGCGGACTGGATCTCCCGGTAGAGATTCTCGGCGGAAAGAGCGGCAAAGCCCTCGACGCGAAGGAAGTCGGCAGCCTGAAGGCGGAACAGATCCGGGAGGGAGCGGACGGAAAGAGTCTTCATAAGTTTGCGCAGGACGGGTTCGCCCAGGCGTTCGATCCCGATATTGCGGACGGCGGCGAGAAGATTCTGAAGGCGCGTTTCGAAACAGTCCGGGTTCACACAGCGGAGTTCCGGGAGCTCCTTTTTCAGGGGGGCGCCGCAGCAGGGGCAGTTCTCCACCACGCAGGGGATCCGTTTTTCGCCGGGTTCGGAGGAAACGATGTGCGGGATCACGTCCCCGGCGCGCTCCACGGTGACGACGTCGCCCACATGGAGATCTTTATCCAGCACATTCTGAAGGTTATGAAGCGTAGCGCGGCGGATTGTGGTACCGCCGATCTCCACGGGGTCGATTTCGGCCACGGGAGTCAGGCAGTTCTTGCCGAAGCTCCATTCCACGGCGCGGAGGACGCTGGTCCGGCGGACGCCGCTGAACTTGAAGGCAATCTGACCGCGTGGATGATGCGCGGTATTGCCCAGGGAGGCGGAGTAATCGGAGTCCGCCAGTTTGAGCACGATCCCGTCCATGGGATAGGGCATGGATTCGGCTTTTTCGAGGATGGCGGGCCATTCGGCGTTCAGTGAAGAGGCTTCCAGCGTGCGGGAGTGCAGGGAATAGTCCACCAGGGTGAGCTTGGCACCCTGACGAAGCATGTCGGTGATGTCCTTGAGTCCCATGATCCCGGCGGCCGCGTTGCGGGAATTCCGGTAGGTCTGGCCGTTGCGGTTGCGGATCCGGGGATAGATGGTCCGGAAGTCGTCGGACCGGATGACGATCTCGCCGCGGGCGTTTCCGCGGAAGTCGGCCAGGGGCATGACGCCCTCGGGGTGTTCCAGTTCGATGAGGGGGACCTTGGAGGAGATGTCCTCGCCGGTGTATCCGTCGCCCCGTGTGGAAAGGACGCCGTTCTCCCAAAGGGCGGAGATTCCGTCGTACTTGGGCTGGATCAGCAGTTTCTCCCGGGGAGAGCGCGCGTACTTGCCGATCCACTCCTGCAGTTCCTCGAGACTGTACGCCTTGTCCAGGGAAAGCATGGGCTCGAGGTGGACGACCTTGCCTTCGCCGGCGGCCATGGGAGCCTCCACGCGCTGAAGAAGGGGATGATCGGGGACGAGCTCGGCGAGTCTGCGGACGAGGGAATCGTAATCCTCGTCGGAGATCTCGGGTTCCGCCTGGCGCCAGTACTTCTCGTTGTGATACCGGATCAGGCGTTCGAGCTCGTCGGCCGTCAAGGCGGAAACATCATAGGGCAGCATGGAAAACTCCTCCGGATTCGGCAATGACATTCCGGTATCATAGCACAAAGACCGCCGTTTGTCAACCGGAGAAGAGGGGATTTTCGTCCGGAGTCGGGATCGCCGGACCTGCGGCTCCGGACAGGACTTACATGTTGACGAAGAACTGGAATCCGGGATACGCCTCGCCGCCGTGCTCGCACAAGTCGAGACCGCGAAGTTCTTCCTCCTCGGAAACACGGATTCCCATGATTTTCTTCAGGGCGAAGAAAATGGCAAAGGAAGAAGCGAACGAGACGACACCGACAACCGCCGCACCGAGGAGCTGCACGAGAAATTGATATTCGGGGGAGAAGATCCCTACGGCCAGAGTGCCCCAGATTCCGTTCACAAGATGGACGGAGAGGGCGCCGACAGGGTCGTCGAGACGGATCCTGTCGAAAAAGACGACCGCGGGCACCACGATGAGCCCGGCGATCCCGCCGATGATGACAGCGGAGCCCACACTCACGCAGTCGGCTCCGGCGGTCACGCCCACAAGACCCGCCAGACATCCGTTCATAGTCATGGAGAGGTCGGGATGATGAAGCATGAGGCGGCTGATGAGCATGCTGGAGACAACGGAGGCGCAGGCTGCGATCATGGTATTGACGAGGACCAGGCTGACCGTGGACGGATCCGCGTTGAAGGCGGAAGCACCGTTGAATCCGAACCATCCGAGCCAGAGAAGAAAAACACCGATGGTCACAAGCGGCATATTGTGTCCCATGACGGGCATTACCTTGCCGTCGACATACTTGCCGATGCGCGGTCCGAGCAGGATCACACCGGACAATGCGGCCCATCCGCCGACGCTGTGAACGAACGTCGATCCGGCAAAATCGTGGAAATGCATGGCGTCAAGCCATCCGCCGCCCCAACCCCAGGAGCCGATGATCGGATACACGATCGACACGTAGACGGCCGTAAAGATCAGGTAACTGCTCAGCTTCACGCGTTCCGCCACGGCTCCGGAGACGATGGTCGCGGCGGTCGCGGCAAACATTCCCTGAAAGAAGAAGTCCGTCCAGTAGGTAAATTCTCCGTTGTGGTAGGCGAAGGGGTCGCCCGGAGGCAGATGCAATCCGAATCCGGCAAACCCGAACCAGTGGCCCCAGAGCCAGTGTACGCCCGGATACATCAGCGCGAATCCGCAGACCGCGTAGGAAAGGAATCCGATCGCCGGAGTCAGCGTATTTTTGAAAAGGATGTTGTTGCAGTTCTTGGCGCGCGCCAGCCCGGATTCGACGCATGCGAATCCCAGGTGCATCAGAAAAACCAGCATGCCGCCCGCCATGACCCACAGATTGTTCACGGCGAACATGGCCAGCTCGGCGGCCGAGGGTGAGGATGTCTTCGTAACGGTTTCCACAACGGCTTGTGCGGAATTTTCCTCCGCGAGGCAGATTCCGGTAAAAAACAGGCTCGTCAGGGCCGCAGTCAGTATTTTATTCATGATGAACTTCTTCTTTCTGTGATTGCAGATTATCCAATGGCATCCACACCGCGTTCGCCCGTGCGGATGCGGACGCATTCTTCGATGGGCAGCACGAAAATTTTTCCGTCGCCGATGCGGCCGGTCCGCGCACCCTCGCAGATGCCTTCGATGGTGGGTTCGATGAAATCGTCGTTAACGGCGATCGCCAGGCGGACCTTCTTCAGCAGATTGACTTCCTGAAGAGCGCCTCGCCACATATGAACGTAACCCCGCTGCTGACCGCAGCCGAGCGCATTCGTGACGGAGATCTTGTAGATGTTGCGGGCGTAGAGCGCCTGCTTTACCGGATTCAGCCGGTCCGGCTGAATGTACGCGATAATGAGTTTCATTTCCGCTTTCTCCCTGATGGGTTGGTTGTTCTTCAGGCAGAGAGCACTTCCCGTGCCAACATGGGTCTCAGGGGAAAAAAGACAAAATCGAGCCGCCGGGTTTTACAAAAAAAGTATTTTTTGTGAAGAAAAGACAGAAAATGTAAAAAACCGGATGGAAAAATAGGGTCTCATGCACCGCGGCAATCGGCGGATTCAGGATTTTTTTGTAAGACCGAGGCGGTTCATCCGGTAGTTCATCATCCGGGGCGAGATCCCGAGTTCCCGTCCGGCGGCGGAATAATTCCCGTTGTTCCGCCGTATCGTTTCGGTGAGGATCTCCCGCTCGTAATTGGCGATCATCTCGTCCAGCGCCCCGGCAGCCGGATGACTTCCGCCGCCCGAATCTCCGGTCTGCAGGGACGGGGGCAGATTGTAGCTGTGGACGCATTCATCGCGAGCTGTCAGCACGGCGCGTTCCATGCAGTTTTCCAGTTCGCGGACATTGCCCGGCCAGGCGTAATTCATCAGCAGACGGATCGCGCCCGGCGAAATGCGGGCGATGCGCTTGTTGTATTTGACATTCAGGCGGTCGATGAAGTGTTCCGCCAGCAGGATGATATCGCTTTTGCGCTGGGCGAGGCCCGGCATCATGATCGGGAAGATATTGAGCCGATAATAGAGGTCCTCGCGGAAGAGCTATTTCGCCATGAGGTCCTCCAGGTTGCGGCTGGTCGCCGCCAGAAAACGCACGTTGGAATGCAGTTCCTCGTTGCTTCCGATCCGTGAAAACGTCCGCTCCTGCAGGAATCTCAGCAGCTTGACCTGCATGGGCACCGAAAGGTCTCCGATCTCATCGAGGAAGAGCGTTCCGCCGTCGGCGGCTTCCGCCCGTCCGATACGGCGGGCGACGGCGCCGGTGAAAGATCCTTTTTCGTGACCGAAGAGCTCGCTTTCCACCAGATTTTCCGGCAGCGCCGCGCAGTTGAGCGTGATGAACGGCTTGTCCCGCCGGGAGGAGAGCTCCACGATTGCATGAGCCAGCAGCTCCTTGCCTGTGCCGCTTGCGCCCCGGATCAGGACCGTGGCATCGGAAGAGGCCACCTGATGGAGCTGTTCGTAGACCTGCTGCATCTCGCGGCAGTTGCCGATGAGCTTGCCGGGCGTTTTGTGGAGCATGTCGCGGAGTTTGCGGTTTTCTTCCAGCAGCGTTTCGCGCTCGTTGTGCATTTCGATGCACGCGGCCGCCGCATCCGCGGTGATGTTGGCTATGATCTCAAGAAACGCCACATCGCTTTCCAGCACCGTGTCTTCGGTGACCGGACGGTCGATGGACAGAGTCCCGATGACCCGTTCATGATGAAGCAGGGGCACGCAGATGAACGCGACCTGCGAATCGTAGTGTCTCGTGCCCGTCCGGTTCAGAAACCGGGGATCGTTCCGCAGATCCGGGATCACGTGGCTGCGTCCGGTCTCGGCAACGTGTCCGGTGATGCCTTCCCCGATCCGGTAGCGGCCGCGCTGACGGGATTTTTCATCCATGCCCTGGGAAACTTCGATACGGAGGGTATCGCCGTAGAGAAGGGCGAACGTGCCCCGGAGCATGTGCATGTCGCTCTCGATGATCGACAGCACCTTGCCGAGCATGGATTCGACGTCGCGTTCGTGGATCAGCACGGAGCTGATCTTCTGAATGACCAGGATTTGCGGTGTGATAACTGCATTCATCATGTCACGTAATGTATCACATTTTCATGAAAAATCAATATGAAACCCGATCTGAATCAACATGTCCGGAGCGGTTTTTCCCTTCATGACAGCAGATCTTTTGCAATCTGCCGCGTGACCTTTTTCGCATCGGCCATCGCACGAACGACAAGGCTGGCGCCGTTGGCGCAGTCGCCCAGCGCGTAGATATGACGGTCCGGAGCGGGAACAAGGGCTCCGCGGGGCGTCCGATCCAGTTCCAGTTCCTTTGCCAGACCTTCGGCGGGCACGCCGGTGAATCCGAGTGCCAGCAGCACCATGTCGCACTCGATGATCCGTTCCGAACCGGCGACGGGCGCGGGCTTGAGCGGACGTCCTTCGGGAGAAAGCGCCCATTCGACCTGATGTGCCTGGACGCCGGTCACCTGTCCCGCTTCGTTTCCGAGGAAACAATCGCTGGCCAGATTCCATTCGCGGGCGCAGCCTTCGAGATGGCTGGAACTGGTGCGGAGCATCCACGGCCACTGCGGCCACGGAGTCGAGGGAGACCGGCTTTCGGGCGGCATGGGCATGATCTCGATCTGCCGGACTTCCGCCGCTCCCTGCCGGATCGCGGTCCCGGCGCAGTCGCTGCCGGTGTCGCCGCCGCCGATGATGAGGACGCGCTGTCCCTTTGCACACAGCGGATTTTCGGAGATTTCGCCATGGATGGAACGAGTCTGCGACCGCAGGAAATCGAGGGCAAAGTGGATCCCCTTGAGTTCACGGCCGGGAATGCTCAGATCGCGTGCCGCAGGCGTGCCGATCGCCAGCACGACCGCATCGTAATGACGGGCAAGATACGTTCCCGAAATGTCCTGCCCGATCCGGGTGTCGGTGACGAATTCGATGCCGGATGCCTTCATGATTTCCAGTCTCCGGTCGATCACCCGTTTGTCGAGCTTGAAGTCCGGGATCCCGTAGCGGAGCAGGCCGCCCGGGCGGTGCGCAGCCTCATAGACCGTCACTGAAAAACCGGTGCGGTTCAGTGCTTCGGAAGCGAAAAGTCCTGAGGGTCCGCTTCCCACCACGGCGATCCTGCGTCCGTTGCGGACAACGGGTCGGACGGGACGCACCATGCCGTGCTGGAATGCCGTCTCAATAATGGCTTTTTCACATTGGCGGATCATCACCGGCTCTCCGGCAACACCCTGACAGCACGCGCCTTCGCAGAGCGCCGGACAGATCCGGCATGTGAATTCGGGGAAGAAGCTCGTCTGGGAAAGCAGACGGTACGCCTCGTTCCAGTTCCCGGCGGCCGCTGCCGCGTTAAAGTCCGGAACGCAGTTTTCCAGCGGGCACCCGGCTCCGTGGCAGAAGGGAATGCCGCAGTCGGCGCACCGGGCGGCCTGTTCCCGGATGGTTTCGACGGGAAGACGCCGTTCGACTTCCCGGTAATCCCGGACGCGCTCGGCGACCGGACGATAAAGATCATGAATGCGTGCAGTCTGTTTCATCGTGCACCTCCCTGTCTGGCTAAGGCGTTACGGTATTCGACCGGGAAGACGCGCACGAAGCGGGGTCGATATCGTTCCCAGTCGTCAAGCATTCGGGCGGCACGGGGACTTGCCGTCTCGCGGAGGTGTTCTCCGATCAGTGCTTTGAGTTCTGTTTCCGCTTCACTTCCGGGCTCGACGCTCTCCAGATCGACCCCGTCCGGATTGCAGGAGAGGTCGAAATGCCCTTTTTCGTCGTAGACGTACGCGATCCCGCCGGTCATTCCGGCCGCGAAATTCACGCCGACGTGCCCGAGGACAACGACCCGTCCGCCGGTCATGTATTCGCAGCCGTGGTCGCCGATGCCTTCCGCCACCAGCGTCATTCCGCTGTTGCGGATGGCGAACCGTTCGCCCGCGATGCCGTTGAGGAAGATTTTGCCGGAGGTGCCGCCGTATCCGATCACGTTGCCGGCAATCACGTTTTCCTCCGGACGGCAGCCGAAGTTCTCCGGCGGCCGAATGACGATCTTGCCGCCGGAAAGCCCTTTGCCGACGAAGTCGTTGGCCTCACCGGCGAGTTCGAGCGTAATGCCCGGCGCCAGGAAAGCGCCGAAGCTCTGTCCGGCGCTGCCGGCGAGCCGGATGCGGACCGTGTCCTCCGGGAGTCCCGCCGCACCGAACCGGTCATTGACGAGTCCGGCGATCTCCGTGCCGGCGGTACGGTCGGCATTGGATATCCGCGCGGTCACCGTTTCCGGCGTGCCGTCGAGCTTGAGCTGGCCGAGAAGTTCCCGATGGTCGAAGGTTTCCTCCGCCGGACGGGGCGCGGCTTCGTCGAAGCACCGTTCTTTCCCCTCCGCAGGCCGGAAAATGGCCGAGAAATCGAGTTTTTCGGCTTTGGCGGAGGCTGCCGCACGGTCGGTTTCCAGAAGATCGGCGCGCCCGCAGGCTTCGGCAAGACTGTGAAGCCCGAGGCTAGCCAGGTGTTCGCGGACTTCCTCGGCGATGAACCGGAGGAAGTTCTCGATATATTCCGGTTTGCCCGCAAACCGTTTGCGCAGTTCGGGATCCTGCGTGGCGATCCCCATAGGACAGGTATTGCTGTGGCACTGACGCATCATCACACAGCCGAGCGACACCAGGATGGTCGTGGCAAATCCGAACTCTTCCGCGCCGAGCAGCGCAGCGATCACCACGTCACGCCCGGTCTTCAGCTGTCCGTCGACCTGCAGTTTGACTTTGCCGCGCAGACGGTTCAGCACAAGAGTCTGCTGGGTTTCCGCAAGTCCGAGTTCCCACGGCATGCCGGCGTGCTTGATGCTGGCCAGCGGCGACGCGCCGGTCCCGCCGTCGTGTCCGGAGATCAGGACCACATCCGCGTGGGCCTTTGCCACACCCGCGGCGACCGTGCCGACGCCGAGTTCGGAAACGAGCTTGACCGAGATTCGGGCCCGTGGATTGGCGACCCGCAGATCCCGGATGAGCTGCGCCAGGTCTTCGATCGAATAGATATCGTGATGCGGCGGCGGTGAGATCAGCGTTACGCCGGGCGTGGAGTGACGCAGCTCGGCCACGAATTCGTTGACTTTGTATCCGGGCAGCTGGCCGCCTTCGCCGGGCTTGGCTCCCTGCGCCATCTTGATCTGGATGTCGCGGGCGTGCCGCAGATAGTCGATCGTCACGCCGAAACGTCCGCTGGCCACCTGCTTGATCGCCGAATTGCAATCGCCTTTGAACCTTGCGGCGTTTTCGCCACCTTCACCGCAGTTGCTCATGGCGCCGATCCGGTTCATGGCGCGGGCAATGGTCTCATGCGCTTCGGGACTCAGCGATCCGAGGCTCATGGCGCCGGAAACGAAGTGCTTGAGAATGCTTTCGACGCTTTCGACCTCGTCGACCGGAATGCTTTTTGCCGATTTGAACCGGAAAAGTCCGCGCAGCGTGCAGAGGTGTCCCGCCTGTTCATCGATCAACCGGCTGTATTCACGGAATTTCGCCCGGTCGCCGGTCTGTACGGCCTGCCGGAAGGCCGAGAGCGATTGCGGCGTCCACAAATGCGCTTCGCCGTCGCGCCGGAAACGGTATTCTCCACCTGAGGAAAGCGGCGATTCCGGCTGTCCCGGCCGTGCCCGGCGGACCGCATCACGTGCGATCTCCTCCAGTCCGATGCCGCCGACCCGGCTTGCCGTGCCCGGCAGAAATTCGTTGAGGAACGTTCTGTTCAGTCCGACCGCCTCGAAGGTCTGCGCCGAACGATAGCTCCGCAGAGTCGAGATCCCGAGCTTGGACATCGTCTTGAGAAGCCCCTTGTCCACCGCACGGATGTAGTTGCCGGCCGCCGTAACGGGATCGGTCTTGACCGCACCGGAGCGGGCGAGTGCACTGGCCGTCTCAAGGGCCAGATACGGATTCACCGCAGTCGCGCCGTAGCCGAGAAGCAGCGCAAAGTGCATGATCTCTCGGACTTCGCCGGACTCGACGACGATCCCCGCGCCGGGACGCAGATCGGCGTCGGCCAGCGCACGGTTCACCGCGGAGCAGGCGAGCAGACTCGGGATCGCCGCCATGCCGAATGCAAGATGACGGTCGGAGAGGATCACGATCTTCCGTCCTTCGCGAACCGCTTCGACTGCTTTTTCGGCAAGATCGCAGAGCGCTTTGCGGAGCGCATCCGCACCGCCGTCCGCCGGGAAACCGCAGTCCAGCCGGATCGAGCGGAATCCGCGCTCTCCGAAATCCTGCAGATGCTTCAGTTCGTCATCGGTCAGCACCGGACGGCGCAGTTTGATGAGCCGCGCGTGTTCGGGCGTTTCCGCAAGAATGTTGCCCTGATTGCCGATGTAGGTCATCAGACTCATCACCAGCGATTCGCGGATCGGGTCGATCGGCGGATTCGTGACCTGGGCAAACTGCTGCTTGAAGTAGTCGAAGAGCAGACGCGGCTTCTCCGAGACCGCTGCCAGCGCCGCATCGTTGCCCATGGAGCCCACAGGCTCCTTCCCCTGTTCCGCCATGGGGCCGAGAATCAGTTCCAAATCTTCTCTCGTGTAACCGAAAAATCTCTGGCGTTCAGGAAGATTCGCTTCCGGTTCGGACGCGGTGATGTCCGTGAAAAGTCCATGGACCGAAAGCCGGTTCTCCTCGACCCAGCGGCGGTACGGCTTGCTGCGGGCAAGACGGTTCTTGATTTCGGAATCGTCGATCAGACGATGATGCTCCAGATCGAGATACAGAATTTCGCCGGGCTTCAGACGTCCTTTCGAAGCAACATCTTCCGGCGGAATGTCCAGAACGCCGGTCTCGCTGGCAAGAACGAAAAGTCCGCTTTTACATAAAGTGTAACGCGCCGGACGCAACCCGTTGCGGTCCAATATAGCTCCGGCATTTACACCATCGCTGAACGCAATGGCGGCGGGCCCGTCCCACGGCTCCATCAGAGCCGAATGGTATTCGAAGAATGCACGCACGTCACGTCCCATGTAGTAATTCTGTCCCCACGCCTGCGGAACGAGCATCAGCATGGCGTGTTCGAGAGGACGCCCGGCAGCCACGAGAAGCTCGAACATATTGTCGAGGGACGCCGAATCGCTCTGTCCGGGCGCGACCAGAGGCAGCAGTTTGGCCAGATCGTCGCCGAAAAGCGGACTTTTGAAAAGCCGTTCGCGCGCCTTGAGCGCATTCAGATTGCCGCGCAGCGTGTTGATCTCCCCATTGTGCGCCAGATACCGGTACGGATGCGCGAGGCTCCAGGTCGGGAACGTGTTGGTGCTGTACCGCTGATGAACGACGGCGAGCGGCGAGGCGAAGTCCGCATCGTTAAGATCCGGATAGAACTGTTCGAGCTGGGTCGCCAGCAGAAGTCCTTTGTAGACGATGCTCCGGCTTGACATGCTGCAGATGTACAGATCGTGTGTCTGCTTTTCGATCAGCCGCCTCATTACGAAAAGTTTACGCTCGAATGCACCCTGGTCCGGAAATTCCGTGCCGCCGATGAATAGCTGACGGATCCGGGGCGCGGTCTGCCGTGCCGTTTTTCCTGCCGCCTTCAGTACGACGGGTACGTCGCGCCACCCGAGGACCTGGCCACCTTCGGAACGAATGATCGCTTCCAGGATCGCCTCTTCGCCGAGGCCTCCGAAGATCATGGCAATTCCGTACTGCCCGCGCGGCGGCAGTGCCGTTCCCGCGTGGGCGCGGAAAAAGGCATCCGGGATGGCGGTCAGAAGTCCGGCGCCGTCTCCGGTCTCCGGATCGCTTCCCGCCGCGCCGCGGTGCATCAGGCGGCGTAAAACGGTAATGCCCTGCGCCACGATCTCATGGGATGGACGATTGTTCAGATCGGCAACGAGTCCGACGCCGCACGCATCATGTTCCTGCGCCGGATCATACAGACCGCGCTGTCGCGGATGAAAAAGTTGAGTTTTCATTTTTTGTCTCCGTATTTTGGTTTTTCGCGGTACTATAGAGCATATTGCGTGCCAAGCCGGTTTGAGGCGCATTTCGAGGGGATTTGCATCGTTTGTGTTTACAAAATATGTAAATCCGTATTTTATAATTACATTTTTTGTAAAACCAAATGGACGGATTTGAGGCAAACAAAAATTGGCACAGAACATGCTCTATCCCATGCCGGACTCAAAAAACAACTACGAAAGGAGCCTGTCCATGAGCATCACCAATCGTACCGACGCCGTCAACGCTGTCGCCGCCGTTGCCCCCTCCGCCCCCGCACCTGCCGCCCCCGCCGACGTGCAGTGCTACGGGGAAGACGTCTTCAATGCCGATGCCATGCGGGAGTATCTGCCGCAGGCGACTTGCGCGAAACTGCTGGCGACAATCGAGCGCGGCGAAGCACTGGATCCGGCCATTGCCGGTGATGTGGCCCATGCCATGAAGGAGTGGGCGATCGCCCGCGGCGCGACCAGTTATACCCACTGGTTCCAGCCGCTGACCGGCAACACCGCCGAAAAGCACGACTCGTTTCTGGAACTCAAGCACGGACACGCGATCCTGAGCTTTTCCGGGAAGAACCTGATCGTCGGCGAGCCCGATGCATCGAGTTTCCCCTCCGGCGGACTGCGTTCGACCTTCGAGGCGCGCGGTTATACGGCGTGGGATCCGACCAGTCCGGCTTTCATCAAGCGCCACGGCAACGGTGCGACGCTGTGCATCCCGACGGCGTTCTGCAGTTATACCGGCGAAGCGCTGGACCGCAAGACTCCGCTGCTGCGCTCGATCCAGGCGCTTTCCGGAGCAACGAAACGGCTGATGAAATGTTTCGGCTATGCCGATGAAAGGGTTACGGTCACCCTCGGACCCGAGCAGGAATATTTCCTGATCGACAAGCACTTCTATCTTCTGCGGCCGGATCTTCTGCAGACCGGACGGACGCTTTTCGGCGCGCCTCCGGCCAAGCATCAGCAGCTGGAAGATCACTATTTCGGAACGATCAAGATGCGTGTGCTGAATTTCATGAACGAAGTGGAGCAGGAGCTCTGGAAGCTCGGCATTCCGGCCAAGACTCGTCATAACGAAGTGGCTCCCGCCCAGTTCGAACTGGCGCCGATCTTCGAGGAGCTGAATCTGGCATGCGACCACAACATGCTTGTGATGGAAGTCCTCCGTCAGACTGCCGACCGGTACGGATTTGTCTGCCTGCTGCATGAAAAGCCGTTCGCCGGAGTCAACGGTTCGGGCAAGCACAACAACTGGAGCGTCAACTACGGCAAGCTGAATCTGCTGAATCCGGGCAGCGATCCGCATCAGAACGCGATCTTCCTCACCGTTCTTGCGGCGATCATCGAGGCGATCGATCTGCACGCCGATCTTCTGCGTTCCGCCGTGACCGGTGTCGGCAACGATCACCGGCTCGGCGCCAACGAAGCGCCTCCGGCCGTCATTTCGATCTACCTGGGCGACCAGCTGGCCGACGTTATCAATCAGCTGGAAAAAGGTGAAGCGAAGTCGAGCCGCCACTCCGGCACGCTCCGGATCGGCGTGGACACGCTGCCGCCTCTGCCGCAGGATGCGACCGACCGGAACCGGACGAGTCCTTTCGCCTTTACCGGCAACAAGTTCGAATTCCGTGCTCCGGGATCCAGTCAGTCCTGTTCGGGCGCCAATACCATCCTGAATACCATCGTGGCCGATGCGTTCGACCGCATGGCCGCGACGATCGGCAAGTTCGGCAAAAAGGATTTCCATGCCGCGTTGCAGAAGCATCTGCAAAAGGTGGTCAAAGCGCACAAGCGGATCATCTTCAACGGTGACGGCTATACCGACAACTGGCTGGCCGAGGCCAAACGGCGCGGACTGCCGAACTTCAAGACCACCATGGATGCGCTGAAAGTTCTGACGAAGCCGGAAAGCGTCACGCTCTTCGAAAAGTATAACGTGTACCGCCGCCGCGAACTCGAATCCCGGTACGAAGTCTTCATGGAAGATTATCACCGCAAGGTCCGTATCGAGGGAAAAGTCGCGCTGGAGATCGCCGAGACCATGATCCGTCCGGCTCTCTCCGCCGAATACGGCAGTCTGGTGAGCGAAATCGCCGAAGCCGGTGCTTCCGGCGTCCGGCCGGGCGTGAAGTCCCTGAAGCGCGAGGCGGAACTTCTCGGGCGCGGACTCGATGATCTGGCGGAAAAATGCGCTCTGCTTCGGACCGCGCTGGGAGGAAAGCACGAGGAGATCCTGAAGGCAATGGCCGATCTGCGGGCCGTGGTGGATACGCTGGAATGCGAGATCGACGACTCGCGCTGGCCGCTGCCCAAGTACCGTGAAATGCTCTTCGTGTACTGATCCTCAGGAGGGAGAGAGCCATGTCGGACGCGGTCAAACATGAATGTGCGGTCGGGCTGCTGTGTCTGCGGCAAAACCGGGCGTATTTTCAGCGGAAATACGGCAACGGCGATTACGGATTCGGCAAACTTGCCCTCCTTCTCGAAAAGCAGCACAATCGGGGTCAGGACGGCGCCGGGATCGCCGTCCTGCACCTGAATCCCGAACCGGGAACGCCGGCGTACAACCTGGAAAAATCGGCGGCGGCGGAGGATCCGCTTGCCGATCTTCTCGGACGGTGCGCCGGACACCCGGGGATGAACGGAGAAGTTCTTCTGGGACATCTCCGTTATGCGACCTACGGGCGGGAATCGATCGAATGCTGTCATCCGTTCGTTCATGACTCGAACTGTTTGCGGAGGACGCTGCTGCTGGCGGGAAACTTCAACCTTACCAATGCCGAACTTCTGTTCTCTCGTTTCCAGCAGGCGGGGCACCATCCCGCCAGCCGCGCCGACGGCTATCTTATCACGCAGACCATTGCGCATTATCTGGAACAGGATGCAAACCGCCACGCCGGTTCGCCGGACTGGGTAGGCCTGCTTCGACAGGCACTCAATCCGCTGGACGGGGCGTTCACGCTGTGCGGCATGAACGGCGCGGGAGAAGTCTTTGCGATCCGGGACGGACATGGTATCCGCCCCGGATTTTTTTATTTCGATGACGAGATCTTTGCGGTTGCCAGCGAACGTCCGGCAATCCAGGCCGCGTTCAACTGCTCCACCGGCGAAGTCATGGAACTGCCTCCCGGCAAGGCCGTCACGCTCAAACCGGGCGGCTCGGTCGAGATATCCGACTGCCTTGATCCCGCACCGAAACGGAGCTGCGTCTTCGAGCGCATCTATTTCTCGCGTCCCAACGACGCGGAGATCCACCGCGAACGCCGCAAGCTCGGGGCTGCCCTTGTTCCCGGCGTCCTGAAAGCGGCGGAAAGCGATTTCGACAACACGTTCTTCAGCTATATTCCGAACTCGGCGCAGGTAAGTTTCCACGGACTGCTGGAGGCGCTGAACCGGATCGCCTTCCCCGCGGGAAAAATGGTCCGGTTCGGACAGGTCGCCATCAAGGATGTCAAATTCCGCACCTTCATCGCGGACGCGGCAAGCCGCCGGGAACTCTATATGCACGTATACGACGTGACATACGGACTCGTCCGCCCCGGCTCGGATACCCTGGTCGTGCTGGATGACTCCATCGTGCGTGGCAGCACCATGCGCGAAGCGATCCTGCCGATTCTTGCCCGCCTCGGCGCACGGAGGATCGTGGTCGCAAGTTCCGCACCGCCGATCAAGTATCCCGACTGCTACGGGATCGATATGGCCTGTGCGGGCGATCTGGTGGCATTTCAGGCGGCGGTGAATCTGCTCCGTTGTGCGGAGCGGGGCGCCGTGCTCGAAGACGCCGCCCGGCTCGCCCGGCGCGATCTCGCCGAGCCGGAGCATGCGGAAAACCGGATGAAACTGATTTATGATGCGGTAACCGAAGACGAACTTCACGAGGAGATCGCCCGGCTGCTTACCCCGCAGGACTTCCATGCGGAGCTCCGGGTCGTCTTTCAATCCGTGGAAGATCTGCACCGGTGCTGTCCGGGACATACCGGCGACTGGTATTTTACCGGAGATTATCCCACGCGGGGAGGCATTCTGACGGCGAACCGCGCGCTGGTGAATTTTATGGAAAACAAAAACGAGAGAGCGTACTGAAAATGGATTTCAACTGGGAAGCAAAGCGGCGCCGCGCCGCCTATCTCGCACTGGCCGACGGAACGGTTTTTCACGGATACGGCTTCGGCGCGGCAAACGATGCGGTCGGCGAGGCTGTATTCAATACCGGCATGACCGGATATCAGGAAATCGTTACCGATCCTTCCTATGCAGGGCAGTTCGTCACGCTGACCGCACCGGAGATCGGCAATTACGGGTGTTCGCCGGAAGACATGGAGTCCCGCGGCGTCTTTCTGAACGCGCTGGTTGTCCACGAGCTGAATCCGGCCTCGAACTGGCGGGCGCGCGAAGAGCTGGCGGATTTTCTTCTCCGGCACGGGAAACCGGGCATTGCCGGGATCGATACCCGTGCGCTGACTTTGCATCTGCGTGAAAAGGGAAGCCAGAAAGCATATCTTCATGTCGACGGAACGGTGCTTGACGAAACGGAAGCCGCCGCCCGCGCCGCCGCCTGGGAAGGGCTGGACGGACAGGATTACGCATCCCGCGTCACGACATCCGAACCGTATGAATGGAGCCGCGAGGGGAAGTATCATGTCGTGGTATACGATTTCGGCGTCAAGTACAACATCCTGCGCTGCCTTGCCGGGCACGATATGCGTGTGACGGTGGTCCCGGCAAAAACGCCCGCACGCGACGTGCTGGCGCGCAGACCGGACGGCGTCTTCCTCTCGAACGGACCGGCGGATCCCTCGGCCGTAGGGTATGCGATCGAGAACATCCGGCTTCTGCTGGGCAAGGTGCCGCTCATGGGGATCTGCCTCGGACATCAGCTGCTCGGTCTTGCCTGCGGAGCCAAATGCGGACGGCTCAAGTTCGGCCATCACGGATGCAATCATCCGGTGCAGGACGTCCGGACGGGATGCGTGGCGATCTCGAGCCAGAACCACAACTTTGCGCTTGCGGATCTGCCGGATTGTCTCGAACTCACCCATATCAATCTGAACGACAACACGGTCGAAGGCATACGGCACCGGAAGTTTCCGGCCTTCAGCGTGCAGTATCACCCGGAAGCTGCGCCCGGGCCCCATGATGCGCAGGAACTGTTTGCGGATTTTCAACAACTGATGGAGCATAGCGGAAAATGAAGACGAAGCATATTTTTGTTACCGGCGGCGTTGTTTCGAGTCTCGGAAAAGGCATTACGGGCGCGGCTCTTGCGTTCCTTCTGGAAAAGCGCGGATGGCGCGTGGCTATGCAGAAGCTCGATCCGTATCTGAACGTGGATCCCGGCACAATGAGTCCCTATCAGCACGGCGAAGTCTTCGTGACCGACGATGGTGCGGAAACCGACCTGGACCTCGGGCACTATGAAAGAATCGCCGGTGTCCGCTGTTCGCACGCGAGCAATTACACTTCCGGACGCATCTACTCGAACGTGATCGCACGCGAACGCGCCGGGGGATACCTGGGCGGCACTGTTCAGGTCATTCCGCACATCACCGACGAGATCAAACGGGCGATCAAATCGCTGGAGGCCGACGATGTGGATATCGCCATCACCGAGATCGGCGGGACGACAGGCGACATCGAAAGTCTGCCCTTCCTCGAAGCGGCGCGGCAGTTCAAGCTTGAGGCGGAACCCTGGGAGGCGATCTTCATTCACCTGACGCTTGTTCCGTATATCCGCGCCGCGAAGGAGCTCAAGACGAAGCCGAGTCAGCACTCGGTAGCGACTCTGCGCGGCATCGGGATCACGCCGGACATCCTCGTCTGCCGCAGCGAAGTGCCGCTGGAACCGGATCACCTTGAAAAACTTTCCTGCTTCTGCAACGTGCCGCGCAGCTTCGTTATTGAGGAACTGGATGTGCAGAATTCGATCTACGAAGTCCCGCTCGAACTCGAACGTCAGGGACTGGACATCAAGACTCTCGAACTTCTGCGTCTTGGGCCGGGCCGGATCGATCTCTCCGGCTATCGGGCCTGGCTCGACGGCGTCCTTCATCCGCAGCACCGCTGCACCATTGCCGTGGTCGGGAAGTACATCCGCCATCAGGATGCGTACAAGAGCATCTACGAATCGCTGAGCCATGCCGGCATTCGGCATTCGTGCAAGGTCGAGATCCTCAAGATCGAGGCGGAAGAACTGGAAAGCGGCGATCCCGAAAAACTGCTGGCCGGCGCCGACGGCGTTCTCGTTCCCGGCGGCTTCGGATCCCGCGGCATTCCCGGCAAGATCCGGGCCATCGAATACGCGAGGACGCATAACGTGCCGTTCCTCGGCATCTGCCTCGGAATGCAGTGCGCGGTCATTGAATACGCGCGGAACGTCCTGAACTGGAACGATGCCGACAGCACCGAATTCAACGAGTCGACGGCGCATCCGGTGATCGACCTCATGGCCGAGCAGCGGAAGATCACCGACAAGGGCGGGACCATGCGTCTGGGAGCATACGACTGCGACATCGTTCCCGGCTCCCTCGCGGAACGGCTTTACGGGACGGCGCATATTCAGGAGCGTCATCGTCACCGCTACGAATTCAACGCTGCGTTCCGCTCCGAACTGGAAAAAGCCGGACTGCGCATTGGCGGCACCAATCCGCAGTCGGGACTGGTCGAGATCATTGAGCTGGCCGATCATCCGTACTTCATCGGCTGCCAGTTCCATCCTGAGTTCAAATCCAGACCGCAGGCGGCGCATCCGCTTTTTGCCGGGCTGATCGCCGCGGCGCTGGCATACAAGGAGACACATCATGCCGAAACGCACTGATATCCAGAAGATCCTGCTCATCGGCTCCGGTCCGATCGTCATCGGGCAGGGGTGTGAATTCGACTATTCGGGCGTGCAGGCGTGCAAGGCGCTGAAGCAGGACGGCTTCGAGATCGTTCTGGTCAATTCGAACCCGGCCACGGTGATGACCGATCCCGAACTGGCCGACCGGACCTATATTGAGCCGCTGACCTGCGATATCCTTCACGAGATCATCCGCCGGGAACGTCCGGATGCGATCCTGCCCACGCTCGGCGGGCAGACGGCGCTGAATCTCGCCATGGAACTGGACGAAAAGGGTATTCTCAAGCGGTACAATCTTGAACTCATCGGCGCATCCGCCGAGGCGATCCGCCGTGCGGAAAACCGCCAGATGTTCAAGGAGACCATGCAGTCGATCGGACTCGATCTGCCGCGCTCCGGTTCGGCTCATTCCGAAAGCGAGGCGCAGGCCATCGCAAAAGTGATAGGCAGCTGGCCGCTCATTATCCGGCCCGGATTCACGCTGGGCGGAACCGGCGGCGGCATTGCACACGATCCGGAGGAGTTTTCCGTCATCGTCCGGCGCGGACTTGAGGCAAGTCTGAATCATGAGGTTCTGATCGAGGAATCGCTGCTCGGCTGGAAAGAATTTGAAATGGAGGTCATGCGCGACCGCAAAGGCGGCAGCGTGATCGTCTGTTCCATCGAAAACCTCGATCCCATGGGCGTGCATACCGGCGACTCCATTACCGTGGCGCCGATCCAGACGCTGAGCGACCGGGAATATCAGGCGATGCGCGACGATTCGCTGAAAGTCCTTGCGGCGATTGGCGTTGAGACCGGCGGATCGAATGTCCAGTGGGCGGTGGAACCTTCGACCGGACGGCGCATCATCATCGAAATGAATCCGCGTGTATCGAGGTCGAGTGCGCTGGCATCGAAGGCCACCGGCTTCCCGATCGCCAAGATCGCGGCCAAGCTCGCCGTCGGCTATACGCTCGATGAACTGCGCAACGATATCACCGGCTCCACGCCGAGCTGCTTCGAGCCCGCGCTCGATTATGTGGTGACGAAAGTTCCGCGTTTCACATTCGAGAAATTCCCCGCCGCCGATCCAACGCTCGGCACGCAGATGAAGTCGGTCGGCGAAGTCATGGCCATCGGGCGCGATTTCAAGCAGAGTCTGCAGAAGGCTCTGCGTTCGCTGGAAACCGGACGGGCCGGATTCGGCGCCGACGGACACGATGCCAAATTCGAGGAGTCCGGCGATACGGACCTGGAACATGCTCTTTCCGTGCCGACCGCCGACCGCATCTTCTATGTCCGCGCGGCGTTGAAACGGGGCTGGGAGATCGATCGGATCGCCGAACTTTCCGGGATCGACCGCTATTTTCTGCGGCATCTCGCGGAACTGGCCTCCTTCGAAACGGTGATCGCCTCCTGCGGTTCGCTGGACGCCCTCGCCAGGGATCCCGCTCTTTTCCGGCAGGCGAAAATCCTGGGCTACAGCGACCGGCAGATCGCTTTCCTGCTCAATACGACCGAAGCCGAAGTCGCCCGCGCGGAAGTCGACGCCGGAATTATGCCGGTATATGGCGCCGTGGATACCTGCGCCGGAGAATTCGAGGCCGTGACGCCGTATTATTACAGCTGCTACGACGATTCCGGCGAACCGGTCCGGGATCATGAAGGCCGCAAGGCGATCATGGTCCTGGGAGGCGGTCCGAACCGGATCGGCCAGGGGATCGAGTTCGACTACTGCTGCTGCCACGCGGCATTTGCTCTCCGCAAGGCGGGATATGAAGTCGTTATGGTGAACTCGAACCCGGAAACCGTTTCGACCGATTACGATACCAGCGACAAACTTTACTTCGAGCCGCTGACGCTCGAAGACATCATGCATATCTACCGCCGCGAAGGATGCTCGGGCGTGATCGTCCAGTTCGGCGGTCAGACGCCGCTCAATCTGGCGCAGAGTTTGCAGGCGGCGGGCGCGAAAGTCATCGGGACGAGCCCGGATGATATCGATCTTGCCGAAGACCGCGACTATTTCAAGAAGCTGGCCGAAAAGATCGGGATCCGGCAGCCGAAGAGCGGCATTGCGCATACCGCCGCCGAAGCGCTGTCCGTTGCGCACGAGATCGGATATCCGGTGCTGGTCCGTCCGAGTTTTGTGCTCGGCGGACGCGGCATGGTGATCGTCCATCAGGAAAAGCATCTGCGGAAATTTGCCGAAGAGGCCGCCCGGGTGGCCGAAGGAAAACCGATCCTGATCGACCGTTTCCTCGAAAATGCGGTCGAACTTGACGTGGACTGCATTTCGGATGGCGAAACGACCGTGATCGGTGCGATTCTGGAACATGTGGAACCGGCGGGATGTCATTCCGGCGATTCGGCGAGCATCACGCCGCCGGTGACGCTTTCGGCGAAAATCCAGGACAAGATCCGGGAATATGCGCACGAATTTGCCCGTGCATTGCACGTGAACGGGTTGATGAACATCCAGCTTGCGGTCAAGGACGGCGAGATCTACATGATCGAAGTCAATCCCCGGGCATCCAGGACGATCCCCTTCGTCAGCAAGGCGATCGGTGTACATCTGGCGGGTCTGGCCGCACTCTGCATGACGGGAAGCAAACTTCGGGATCTTGGATTCACCCGCGAAGTCAAACTGCCGTACATCGCCGTCAAGGAAGCGGTTTTCCCGTTCATCAAATTCCCCGGCGTGGATATCGTGCTGACGCCGGAGATGAAGTCCACGGGCGAGGTCATGTGCCTCGACCGCGACCGGGGCATCGCGTATCTGAAGAGCCAGATCGCGGCGGGCAGCAAACTGCCGAAGACCGGCAACGTGTTTCTCTCGGTGAAGGATCAGGACAAGCCGGGGATCATCGAACTGGCGCGTGAACTCGCCGGGCTCGGTTTCACGATCTACGCCACACTCGGCACGTCGACTTTGCTGTACGATGCCGGCATCCGCACGCGGGCCGTGTTCCGGATCTCGCGCGGACGTCCCAATCTGCTCGACCTGATCCGAGACGGTGAAGTCCAGTGGATCATCAATACCACCGAATCCGGCGCGGATGCCATGCTTGACGAGGTGAAAATGCGGTCGCGCGCCGTGGCGGCGGGCATTCCCATCACCACGACGGTGGAAGGCGCTTTCGCCGCACTGGAAGGCGTGCGCGATCAGCTGGAATTCGGGCGTTTCGAGGTCTGCAGTCTGCAGGAGTATCACCGGCATTTGCGGTAATGGCGGGGAAGACCTTCCGCCTATAAAAACACAATTTTTTTTGAGCCGGGAATTGACAAAAGAGCCGCCGCGCTGTATCTTACGGGAAAAGGCGCGGACGCCCCGAAAAACGAGGCCTTTTCCGCGCGTATATCACGCAACATGTCAGGACAGGGAAAGGAACGGAAAATGAGTCGGAATCAGGAACTTTTCGCGGCGGCGAAGGATATGTACGGAAATCTGGGCGTGGACGTGGAAAAGGCCATGTCCGTCCTGGACAAGGTGGAACTGGGGATCCATGCCTGGCAGGGCGATGACGTCCGTGGATTCGAGAAGGACTCTTTCACCCTGACCGGCGGCTGTCAAGTCACCGGAAACTATCCGGGCCGTGCCCGCAACGCCGACGAACTCCGGAAGGATCTCGACCTTGCGCTGAAGCTGATTCCGGGACACCATCGCGTGGGGCTTCAGGGACATCAGGTCGACCGGATGCTGCCGGGCGTGGACCGCGACGGCTTCACGATCGAAAACTTCCGGTCGTGGCTGGACTGGGCGAAGGAAAAGAAGATCGGCCTGGATATCGCGCCCGCATTCTACGGACACGACAAGCTGGATCACAATCTTTCGCTGGCGCATCCGGATCCCGCGATCCGGGAATTCTGGATCAATCACGGGATCGCCTGCCGGAAGATCGGCGAAACGTTCGGCCGTGAGCTCGGCTCCCCGGCCATTGTCAATTTCTGGATGCCGGACGGCTTCAAGGATACGCCGGCGGACCGTTTTACGCCCCGGAAACGCATGATGGAATCCCTGGACCGCTGTTTCGCGGAAAAGATCGACGCCGCGTATGAACGGGACACGGTGGAGCAGAAGCTCTTCGGGATCGGAGTGGAATCCTGCACCGTCGGCTCTCACGAGTTCTATATGCTCTATGCGGCCAGCCGCGGCAAGATCCTCTGCTTCGATACCGGGCACTTCCATCCCACCGAACAGGTCGGAGACAAGCTCTCGGCGATCTTCTGCCTCATGGATGAGATATTCCTGCATGTCAGCCGCGGCGTCCGCTGGGATTCGGATCATGTCATCGTCGTCAACGATGAGCTTCTGAGTCTGGCGCGGGAATCGGTTTCCTACGGATACCTGGACAAGATCCATTTCGGACTGGATTATTTCGACGCCACGATCAACCGGATCGCCGCCTGGGTCATCGGCGCCCGCGATTTCCAGAAGGCCCTGCTCGTCGCCCTGCTGGAGCCAGCCGGGGCAAAAGAGGCGGAGCGCAGCCTCGACGGTACAACCCGTCTGGCTCTTCAGGAAGCGGCCAAAACGCTGCCCTGGGGTCTGGTCTGGAACGAGTGGTGCGAGCGTCGGGGCGTTCCTTCGGATTTCGATTTCATGAACGAGATCCGCGCCTACGAAAAGCAGGTGCTCTCCGCCAGAGGGTGATCCTCCGGTCCGTCACGAAACCGTGATGGATCCGCAAAGGCGAACGGGGTGATTGCGAGGCTGTCCCGTCGGACAGCTGCCGAAATCACCCCGTTTTGTTTTGTCTGGGAGGGCGTCCGCAAAAGGGGATGTGAGACGATTTAACCATGGTTTTTTGTACGATTCGGCCTTGAAAAAAGAAGGTCGGCATGCTAAAATAGCAAAAAAAACCGAGAGACTTGAAAAAATGAGTGATGGAAATATCGTTTGCGCCGCCTTCGATACGCCGGACGAACTGAAAACGGCGGCCCGGTACATCTGTCCCGAAAACGACGCCCGGGAAACGCTTCAGCGCGCCATCGACGAAGCGGGAAGGCTGTGCGTAAAATGCATTCTGCTGAAGGGAACGTACGTCATCAATTCCCGCGGGACCCGGAATCCTTCCGGCGGGATCGTCTTTTTCAACGACCGGCCGCGGACGGGCAGTTCCTATGCGCACAATCAGGGTATCTTTCATACGCTGGAAGGGGTTGTGGAACCGCTCGGCTTCCAGAACGGCGCGGTCATTGTGATGGGCGACGATCTCTATGCGGATCTCTCGGACGAGGAGCCGTTCTCCCTCTTTTACTGCGACGGCAACGATCTGTTCGGCCGGGCATGGACGATCCGGAACCTGGCGGTGCGTCTTCCCGGCAACGGGAAACCGGTGGTGGTGTTCGATGGAAGTACCTGCAGCGCACTGACCTATGAGGGAATCTGGGTGACGTCCCTCCCCGTCAACTCATTCGATTTCGCCACCAGCAGCGGCATCCCGGTACCTCATCCGGAGAGCGTGGCGTTCCGGGGGACGGCGGGGAGCAATTTCATGGCCCGCTCGGAATGGAAGAATCTGGCGGCGCTGGGCTTTGGAGTCGGTTTTGATATCGGCGGCGAACATGTTTATTGCGAAAGTCTTTCAGCGCTTTACAATATATACGGTTTTTCCTTCAACGGATACCGCGGCAGAAGGAATTTCGGGGATGGCCGGGAGACCTGTTTCGGCGGATGCTTCTATCCCGTTTACTGCGTGAATCTTCTGGACGAACACAATGTCAACATGCCCCGTTTCGGCCATGCGTCTCCCGGTTCTCCGCAGAGCGTGACAATCCGTGCCATGAATCTGCAGTGGCCCAACACCTGTCCGGGTCACACCGACCGGAAGGCGCCGGATTTTCTGGAAGGCCGTCATCGGGCCACGGAAAGTATTCCGGGACGCTGGCGGGGCAGCATCGAGTATGTGATCGATCATACGACGCCCGAAGGACATGTCCATCTGGCGGACGAGCCGTTTTTCGAACCGGGCCACGGTACGGGGATCAGAGTAACCAATCTTCTGACGACCGGACACTGACGCATCGAGGGAAGGCAGAGGAAAAGAATGATGATGGATGTGAAACGCGAGGATTTCCTCAAAAAAATGGATCACTGCTATGATCCGGAGGTCTTTGCTGCCGCCGAAGGGCTTCCCCCGGAGGAATTGAGGCAGAAAATCCGGGACCTCTACACGGAAAACGAGCGACAGGGCGTTCCCTTTGCCGTGACCCGGGCGCGGATGGTGGAGTGCTTCCTGCAGAACGTCCGGATCGCCGTCAACGATTTCGATCCCTTCGCCTCGCTGGTGGAACGGCAGACATTGAGTCCAAGTCCGGCAAACGAAATCATCGTCATTCAGAACGAGCGGAAAAAAGCGTCTGCACGAGCCGCATTCGGGGACCGGGCATCCGGCATGGAAGCGGCGGTGAAGGGGCTCTACCGGAGCCGTCTGGATTTGAGTCACACCTCGCCCGACTGGGATAATCTGCTGAACCTGGGGATCCCCGGTCTGCTGGCCCGGGCGGAAACGTTGTGCCGGGAAAAGCCGTCGCCCTTTGCCGAGTCGGTGCGGATCGTCTATACGGCTTTCCGCGATTTTCTTCTGCGGTTTGCGGACCTGTCCGGGCGAAGCGGCCGCGCCGATCTGAAGGAGATGCTCACGTTTCTGACGGATCATGCGCCGGAGACGCTCCGTCAGGCGCTGGAACTGGGTCTTCTTTACCGCGAAATTCAGGAAATCGAGGGCGAATGGGTCCGCTCCATGGGGATCTTCGACCGGATGTACCGCCGGTTTTACGAAGCCGATCTGGCTTCGGGCCGCTTGACTGCGGAGAGCGCGGAAGAACTCCTGACCGCCTATTTCTCCCGCTTTCTGGTTCAATCGCAGGGAAAAGACAACGGCACGCCCTTCTGCTTCGGCGGACTGCTTCCCTCGGACGATCCGGAAACGGCGGAAGACGGCTGCTGCGGGTTGACCCGGCTAGCCTGGAAAGTCTTCCGGGATCTGGGGCGGATCGATCCGAAATTTTCGCTTCGCGTCAACGCCAAAACGCCCGACGACGTGCTCGCCTTCGCGGCGGAGTGCATCCGCGAAGGAAAATCCTCCATGGTCTTCGCCTGCGAAGAAACCGCCCGGAAGATGTTTTTGAGGCACGGAAAGGAACCCCGCGACCTGGCGAATTTTCTTCCTGTGGGCTGCTATGAACCGGCGATCATGGGCAAGGAACTTTCCTGCACCATGACCATTCTGTTCAACTTCGCCGGACTCTTCCCGGAACTCTTTTCCGATCCCGGGTTCACGCCGAAAACCTTCGATGAGGTCTTCCACAAATTCCTGGAGCTCATGGAATGCCGTCTGGCCGAATCCATGGAAAAGGCGAATCTGCTGGAAAAGGACTGGAACCGGGTCTCTCCCGCTCCGCTCCTCTCCGGAACCATGGATGAATGCATGGTGCGCGGTCTGGATGTTTCGCAGTACGGGACAAAGTACGTCACCAGCGGCGTCATGTGCGCCGGGATCGGAACCGCGGCGGATTCTCTGGCGGCGATCCGGGAACTTGTTTTCGAGGAGAAACGAGTCTCCTTTGCCGAGCTGGGCAGGATCCTTGCCTCGAACTGGGAGGGACAGGAACCGCTTCGGCTGCTGGCGGCGAAACGGGCGCCGAAATGGGGGAACGGCATCGATTCGGCGGATTCGCCCGCGAAGATCATTGCGGAACGGGCCGGCGATCAGATCATGCACACGCCCAACGCCAAGGGCGGATTCTATCAGATGGGACTCTGGTCCATCGACTGGTCTTACATCTTCGGGCGCGAAACCGGAGCCACGCCGGACGGACGCCACTCCGGCGATCCGATCTCGCGGAACGTGCTGAGCACCTCGGGCTGCGACGCCGAAGGCATCGCCGGTCTTCTGGACAGCGCATCCGCGCTGGATCACACCCTCTTTGCCGACGGCTCCGTGCTGGATGTCATGCTTTCGCCCCGGTCCGTGGCGGGCGATGCCGGAATTAATTTGATCGTGAGGTTGATCCGCACCTTCTTCGAGCGGGGCGGCCTATTCATCCAGTTCAACGTGCTTTCGCCGGCCGTCCTGCGGGCCGCGCAGAAGGATCCGGAACAGTACCGCAATCTGCAGATCCGGCTTTGCGGATGGAACGTCCGGTTCATCGACCTGCCGCCGCACGTGCAGGAAACCTTCATCACCGAAGCGGAAAGCAGGAGCTGATACCGTGAACTCCGGAAAAATCCCCGTCGCCGCCGTCCGGCGCCTCACCATCCACGACGGACCGGGCGTGCGTGATACCGTATTCGTCAAGGGCTGCCCCCTGCGCTGTCTCTGGTGCCACAATCCGGAAAGCATCTCTGCGGCGCCCCGGATTCTTTTCCACGAAAAACTCTGCACTGGCTGCGGGGCATGTATGCGGGCTTGTCCGAACGGGGTGCACGCCTTTACTCCGGAAGGACGGCACACGCTGAACCGGGAGGCATGCCGTCTCTGCGGGGCGTGCGTGCGGGCCTGTCTTTTCAATGCGCTGGAGATCTGCGGCGTGAAGATGTCCGTGGAGGAGCTTTTCACAAAACTCGTGAAGGACCGGGATTACTTCGTCCCGGAAGGCGGCGTGACGCTTTCCGGCGGCGAGCCCGCGCTGTATCCGGAGTTCGTTTCCGGGCTGTTCCGGAAACTGAAGGAGGCGGGCATTTCCACGGCGCTGGATACCTGCGGGGCGGTGGATTTCGAGCATTACCGGATGATCCTGCCTCATACGGATCTGGTGCTGTTCGATCTCAAGGGAATGGATCCGGAACGACATCGGCGGAATACGGGACGGGACAACGCGCTCATCCATGAAAATCTCCGGAAAATCGCCGCGTTCGGCACGTCTGTGGAGATCCGCATGCCCATCGTTCCGGGATGCAACGACTTCCCCGACGACATCGAAAAGACCGGCCGTCTGCTGGCCGGGATCGGGACCCTGAAGCGAGTCCGCCTGCTGGCCTATCACTCTCTGGCCGGGGAAAAATATGCGGCAGCCGGACTGGAAAACACCATGCCCGAGGCGGAATCGCCGGATGCGGCGGCTCTGGACCGCATCGCGGATGTCCTGCGTTCCTTTCTGCCGCCGGATGTTCCCGTGCTTCACGATTGATCCTGCGAAACGGTCAGCTTCGTTTCCGAACTTCCTTGGGTGATACCGCGTACCGTTTCCGGAAGGCGCGGCGAAACCAGGAAAGATTGTGGAATCCGGCATCGAACGCGGCCGCGGAAATATCGCCGCCCTGCAGCATGAGCCGATCGAATACGGCATCCAGACGAAGCGCCGTCAGCCATTCCTGAGGGGATTCCGCGTAGTAGCGGCGCATCGCCCGGCAGAGATGCTCCTGCGTCCGTCCGGAGAGTTCGACGAACCGGCGGAGTCCCGCCCGGTAGTTGGCGGGTTCGTGCATGGCCTGGCGGGCCGTCCGGAGCCAGTCGGGCGCGGGATTGGCATCGAAGCCGCTTCCCCGAATCAGAAGCAGAAGAATGTTTTCCAGGAGCATACGGAGCCGGGCCGTTTTCAGACCGTCGTTTTCCGCCAGAGAGAGGGAGGCCGCCTCCTCCAGCAGCGCCTGACGGAGCGGAGCCTGCGGCGGCAGGATCCGCTGAACGCAGTCCTCCAGAGCCACGGGACAGTCGCTTGTGACATGCAGGAAAAGCCGCTGGACTTCATCGCCCAGCACGTTGCAGTTCAAAATCTTTGTCCGCGGGGAATCCGGAGCGCAATGCAGTTCGTGGGCGTCGCCGGGCCGCAGAAAACAGATGGTGCCGGTTTCGCAGATGACAGTTTCGCCGTTGCAGATGTGCTTCAGGCGTCCCTCCAGGACCAGGAAGAATTCATAGAATTCGTGGTCGTGCAGGGGAAAACTTTCCTCCCGGGTGAAAACGGAAAGATGGCAGTGATAGCGTTCTTTTCCGCGCAAAGCGGATCCGACAGGCAGGTGTATCATTTTATTTTCCGGTGTTTCAGACGACGCTGCCAAATCTCGTGACGGGCCTTTCGGCGTCTCCCGAAAGTCCGGTATCCGTACGTTTTCGGCTGTTGCCGCACCGGGCAGCAGCCTCAAACTTCCGGACATCGTCTTTTTCGGGATCCATCCGAAATCCGGTGTCGCGAGATTTGACAGGGCCGTCTTTTAATGTCAATATAGTATCTTTTTTCAAAAAAGCCAGTTTTTTTACGGGAAAGAGACATTATATTGATTCCGCAACGAACAGTCACGTACAAATCAAGGAGGAATCCCGCATCATGACGAAGATCGATCTTTCCGGTACCTGGACCCTGACCTGCAGCAAGGCGGATTTTCAGGCGATCCCGGCTCAAATTCCCGGCGACAACTGCACCGCCCTGATCGAGGCCGGAATCGCATCCGATCCGAATATCGGGTTCAACGAACGCGACATTCAGTGGGTGCGCAAATACACCTGGACCTGGACGCGCCGCGTTGACGTCAGCAAGGATTTTCTGAAGCAGAAACGGATCTGGCTGAACGTGGAATCGTTCGATACCATCGGCGAGATCCGGATCAACGGGAAGACCGCGGTCACCAGCCGGAACATGTTCTGCCGGATCCGGCAGGACGTGAAGGAGTTTCTCCGGGAGGGCGAAAACACCATCGAGGCGATCATCACTCCCGTGGAGGAGTATACCACCGCGGTCGAGGAAAAGCTCACGTTCAAGCTCGGCGCGAAAAGCTACTTCCGTTTCATGCCGAATCTGAATCTGGCAAGAAAGATCCAGTGCCAGGGCGGCTGGGACTGGGGGATCTGCATGCCTGTCAGCGGTCTGTACGGCGAGGTTTATCTGGAAGGTTCCAACGGGGTCTGGATCGAGCACGCATACACGGAGCAGGCGCACAAGCCCGGCGAATGTCTTCTGAACGTCACGGCGGAGATCGACTCGGACTTCGATGGCGAACAGGCTGTGGAATTCAAGTTCAACGGGGAAACGAAAACCGTAACGGCGGAACTGCGGAAGGGTCTGAACCAAGTCGAGACTTCGTTTACGGTGAAAAACCCGAAGCTGTGGTATCCCGCCGGGTACGGCGAGCACCCGCTCTACGATCTGGAAGTCGCGGCGGATTCCTGCCGGATCCGGAAGCGGATCGGCCTGCGCGACCTGAAAACGGTCAGTCATCCGGATGAACACGGGATCTGCCTGTATTTCCAGGTTAACGGGATCGATATCTTTGCAAAGGGTGCGGACTGGATTCCCATGGACTCCCGGCCGCAGACCTACACGCGGGAGAGATATGACCGCCTTCTTTCCGATGCCGTGGAGGCCAACATGAACGCGCTGCGCGTCTGGGGCGGCGGTTTGTATGAAAACGAGGATTTCTACGATCTCTGCGATGAAAAAGGCATCCTTCTGTGGCAGGACGGCATGTTCGCCTGCGCCCATTATCCGGCCATACCGGAATTTCTGGAATCCGTGGCACAGGAGCTGAACTATCAGATCAAACGGCTCCGCGATCACGCCTCCATCGCTCTCTGGTGCGGCGACAACGAATGCGGACAGTTTTTGAGGTCAGCCGGGCCGAAGGAGCTTCCGTGGACGCTCAATTACGACCGGTTCAATCAGGCTGTGGGCAAAGCCGTCGCCGCCGCCGACAAGACACGCGTATTCTGGCCCACGAGTCCGTGCAACAGCCAGTGGGACGCCAGCGGATGGGACGACGATTCCCAGGGAGACATGCACTTCTGGAAGGTCTGGCACAGCGGAGCGCCGTTCGAGGAATACTACAAGATCGAGCCGAGATTCTGTTCCGAGTTCGGGTTCCAGGCGTTCCCCACGCAGAACACGGTGGATTTCTATACGCAGGGGAAACAGCGCAACGTCACCTCGCCGCTTATGGAATTTCATCAGAGGAACAACGGCGGCAATTCCAAGATCGTGGAAATGTTCACCCGGTATTTCCGTCTGCCCGCCACCTTCGAAGATTTCATCTATCTGAGTCAGGTCCAGCAGGCGGTGGCCATAAAGACCGGAGTCGAATTCTGGCGCACGCTGAAGCCGTTGTGCATGGGCACCATCTACTGGCAGCTCAACGACAACTGGCCGGTGGCCTCCTGGGCGAGCCTGGACTTCTTCGGCAGCTGGAAACAGCTTCATTATCACGCGAAACGCTTTTACGCGCCGGTCATGGCCGCCGCGATCCGCAAGACGCCCGAAACCGTCGAGGTCCGCATGTCCAGCGATCTGGGCGGCGCTGTCCGCGGCGAACTGACTCTGGAAGTGCGCGGGATCGAGGGCGAGGTCCGGTCTTCGCGGAAGATCAAGGTCGATCTGGCCGCGTATTCCGCCGGCGTGCTGGAAACGATTCCCGTCTCCGAACTCTCCTCCGCACCGGATCAGGAGTTCCTGTACCTGGAACTGCAGGGCGAGTGCGAAGGCCGTTCCGTATGCTTCACCAACGAATGTTTCCTGGCAAAATACAAGGAATATCAGATGTCCGAGCCCGGGATCCGCTCCCGTCTCTACCGCGATGAGCAGGGCGTCATGCACCTGGCGCTCACGGCGGAGAAAGCCGCATTTTACGTGCTGGCGGAATTCCGCGGGATCCAGGCGGTGTTCTCGGACAACAGCTTCACGCTTCTGCCTGACAAGCCGCGCGATCTGACCTTCCGGACGGATTCCGATATTCCGCTGGAAACGCTGGAAAAAGCGCTGGTGATCCGGCATCTGCAAGGCTGCAGCCAGGAATAAGTTCTCTGCTGACGGACGCCCTCGGTCCTGAGGGCGTTCCGTCCGGTCCGGCCGACATTTTTCTTTTCAGATTCATGTGGAGTGCGTCCGTGCCGGTCCGCTGCCCGGAAGGGGTCGAAAGGGCATTTTTTTCAAAAAAACGCGGATCCGTGTCCCGAAGCACGAATGGATTTTATTTTGTTTCGCGGGAAACCGAAAAAACAATCTCATATATGTTTTATTGTTAGCATGTTATAAAAAGAAAACAAGGTTGCATTTTTCATTTTCCGGTGTATGGTAAACGGGTACGGAGGGGAAACTGTACCGCCGCAACTGAAAACCAGGAGGGGAAAATGAAACTCACGATGTCGGCATGGCCGATCCTGTTCATCTCGCATGAACTCAATGCGGAAAACGACAACGGATTCCGCCAGCGGGAAATCATTCATGAACTTGAAACCGCGCAGCAATGCAAAGTGATTCCGTCATTCTCGTATGAGGATGCCTCGGAGATCTTTCACTCGCGCGCCGATCTCAGCGCGATCGTGGTGGACTGGGATCTGCCTGAAGAGGACAGCGGAGAAAAAGAAAATCCGTCGGATCTGACAACCGAGATCCGCAGACGGAACCGCACGATCCCGATTCTGCTGCTGACGAACCGGCTGGAAACGGAAAAACTTTCCGCGGCCGATCTTTCGAAGATCGACGGCTGCCTGTGGAAGACGGCGGACACGGCGGAATTTCTGGCCGGCCGAATCCGGGAACATGCGTCGGAATACGTCAAATCGGTCTATCCGGAATTTTTCGGTGAGCTGGTGAAGTATGCCGAGAGGTACAAATACGCATGGCATACGCCGGGACATCTCGGCGGACAGGGTTTTCTGCGGAGTCCGGCGGGCGTGGCGCTGTACAAATTTTTCGGTGAAAATATGTTCCGCTCGGATCTTTCGATCTCGGTCCCGGAACTGGGTTCGCTTCTGGACCACGAGGGCGCGGCCGGCGATGCCGAGCGTAATTCCGCACGGGTGTTCGGCGCGGATCAGACGTACTATGTGCTGAACGGGACCTCCACGGTGAACCAGATCATCTGGCGCAGCCGGGTGGTCTGCGGAGACATTGCGCTGGTGGACCGCAACTGTCACAAATCGCTCAACTATGCCATGACCATCACGGGAGCGCTGCCCGTCTACATGATACCGAGGCGCAACAGGCGCGGCATTATCGGTCCGGTCCGGCTTTCCGAATTCACGCCCGGATCCATCCGGTCGAAAATCGAAAAGAGTCCGATCATCCCCGCCGAATCAAGACAGAAAAAAGTCAGGATGTCGGCGCTGACCAATTCCACGTACGACGGACTATGCTACAATACCGTCAAAATCAAGGCGCAGCTGGGCCGGAGCGTGGAAAACCTTCACTTCGATGAAGCCTGGTACGCCTACGCAAAATTTCATCCGGTGTACCGGGATCATTTCGGCATGGAATCCGGCCCTGTCAGGCCGGAGGATCCCCCGGTCTTCTGTTCCCAGTCCACCCATAAGCTGCTGACGGCATTTTCCCAGGCGTCGATGCTTCACATCCGGAACGGAGGAGAAGTCAAAATCGATCCATCGATCTTCAACGAATCGTACATGATGCACGGATCCACCTCCCCGCAGTACAATATGATCGCGTCGCTGGATACCGCCACAAAAATGATGCACGACAACGGCGAGATCATGATGCATGACATTATCCGTGAGGCCGTTCAGCTGCGCCGCGAGGTCGCCCGTCTCCGGCGCGAGTTTGCGGAAAAGAACGACTGGTTCTTCGGCATGTGGCAGCCCGACTGCGTCTGCGTGAACGGGAAAAAGGTCCGTTTCGAAGATGCCTGCACCGAATTCCTCTCTTCTCATCAGGAGCCCTGGGTGCTTCGCCGGGACGATGCGTGGCACGGGTTCGAAGATATCGAAGAAAATTATGTCATGCTCGATCCCATCAAGCTGACTTTGTTGACGCCGGGCCTGACGGAATCGGGTGAAATGGAAAAGACGGGCATTCCGGCGCCGGTTCTGACCAATTATCTGATTCGGCACAACATCGTATGCGAAAAAACGGATTACTATTCCTTCCTGCTGCTCAATTCTCTGGGAACGACGCGGGCCAAGCAGGGGACTCTGCTGGCGGCCATGCTCAAATTCAAGGCGGACTACGATGCCGACAAACCGCTCTGCTGCGTCTTTCCGGAACTGGTGGAGGCCCATCCGGAAGCCTACTGCCATACGGGCCTGCGGGAGCATTGCCAGGCCATGCACGAATGGATCCGGGCGCATCATCTGCTGGATAAGATGCAGGCGGCATTCGAAACCATTCCGGATCAGGCAATGAAACCGGCGGACGCCTATCGGCATGTGGTGCAGGAAAACGTGGAGCGGGTGGAACTCTCTTGCGCCCGAGGCCGGATCCAGGCGGTCATGATGGTGCCGTATCCCCCGGGGATCCCGGTCATCATGGGCGGCGAGATCTTCAACGAAAAGGCCGCCCCCATACTGGACTATCTGCTGGCCCGTCAGGCTTTCGAGGAAGCGTTCCCCGGATATGAAGGGGATATCCACGGAGTGGAACGGGAGAGAGTGAACGGGAAAACGGTCTTCACCACCATGTGCATCGGGAAGAAATGAAACCGGGCTGCGCAGTCATAAACAAACGGAAGGGGGAAAAACGTGAGTTCGATCATCAGAAAATCCGGCATGGGTGTTTTTACGCTCGCCATGCTGAACGTGGCAGCTGTGCTGTCGATCCGGAATCTGCCGTCCCAGGCGGAGTACGGCTGGAGCATCATCTTTTACATTACGGCGGCGTCGATCTGCTTCTTTCTGCCGTCGGCGCTGGTATCGGCGGAACTGGCCTCGGCCTGGCCGCAGGACGGGGGCGTGTATCTGTGGGTGAAGGAAGCGTTCGGTCCGAAATGGGGATTCGTGGCGATCGCCATGCAATGGGTGGAGAACCTGCCGTGGTTTCCCGCGGTGCTGACGTTCGTGGCATCCGCCATTGCCTACGTATTCGATCCGAAGCTGGCCTCCAGCCGCTGGTTCGTGTTCCTGGTCGTGATCGTCAGTCTGTGGATGGCAACGTTCCTCAATTTCCGGGGAATGAAACTTTCCGCATTCCTGAGCAGTTCCGGCGCCATTGCCGGCACGCTGATCCCCGGAGTCCTGATCATTCTGCTGATGCTGGCGTTTTTCATCATGGGCAAGCCCAGCTCCATTCCGTTTTCGGCCGGAGCGCTGGTGCCGAATCTGGACAACATGAATCAGATCATGCTGCTTTCCGGCATGATGGTGGCGATTTCCGGTATGGAGATGTCCGCCGTCCATGTGACCGATGTGCAGGAACCGAAGAAGAATTTTCCCCGGGCGGTGTTCATCTCCTGTGCAGTCATTATTCTCTTGAGCATCCTCGGATCGCTGGGTATTGCCGTGGTGATTCCGGAGAATGACATCAGCCTGGCCGCGGGTGCGCTTCAGGCATTCGACAAAATGTTCCAGATCTTTCACATCCGCTGGATGACCCCGATCATCAGTTTTCTGCTTGCCTATGGGGCGCTGACCATGGTCGTGACCTGGGTGCTCGGTCCCTCCAAAGGAGTTCTGGAAGTGGCCCGGGAAGGCTATCTGCCGGAATACTGGCAGCACCGCAACGAAAACGGCATGCCGACTCGGATCCTGATTCTGCAGGCGTCCATTTCCTCGGTGCTTTCTCTGGTGATCTTCTTCATGCCCACCATCAGCGGCGCCTTCTGGATCATGTCCGCCCTGACCGCTCAGCTGTATATGATCATGTATCTGTTCATGTTTGCGGCGGCGATCAAGCTCCGGTATTCCAGGGCGGACGTGCCCCGTCCGTATCAGATCCCCGGCGGAAAGGCCGGCATGTGGATCGTTGCCGGGATCGCGTTTCTGACCTCGCTTCTGGCTATTGCGGTCGGGTTCATCCCCACCGGCAATGTCCGGGCGGAAGGAACGCACGCGGTGATCCTGTACATCGCGTTCCTGCTCTTCGGGTCGCTTTTCTTCATGGCCGTCCCGTTGATCCTGTATCACTGGTACGAAGAAAAGAGACGGAAGGAACTGTCGGGATCCGGATCGAATGTGAGCTGATGTCCGGGCGGGACGGGGTTCTGCGGCGTACGCGTGTCAACGGTTGAACAGCGCGCGGCGCATTTCCTCCACCGGCGCCTCCAACCCCGTCCAGATTTCGAAGGATCTTGCGCCCTGATGGAGCAGCATGGCCAGTCCGTCCGCGCAGGGGATCCCGCGAGCCCGGGCGCCGGCGAGGATCTTCGTTTCCCGATTGTACACCAGGTCGAAAAGGAACGTATCCTTCGAGAGCAGGGCGGGATCCACCGGCGCCGGATCTTCCGCCTTCAGTCCCAGGCTGGTGCACTGGACCGTAAGATCCGTGTGCCGGAGAAAGTCCTCCGCGCAGGACAGCGCCGCCCCTTCGCAGCGGAGATCCGCATGGAGTGCCCGGAGATGTTCCGCAAGGGCGCGGGCCTTTTCCTCCGTCCGGTTCAGGATCCGGATCTCTTTTGCGCCCGCCGCCGCCGCATGAAACGCCAGCGCAGGCGTTACGCCGCCGCATCCGATGAAACAGATCGAGGCATCCTTCAGCGACGGACCGCCCGCTTCCAGCACGGCGTGTTCCAGTCCATAGCCGTCCGTGGAAAAGCCGTGCAGAGCGCCGTTCTCCTGCACTTTGACGGTATTGACGCTTCCCGCCGCGCGTGCGGTGGACTCGATCTCCGTGAGGAACGGCAGAATGTTGTTTTTGTGAGGGACCGTGATATTGAAGCCGGCCAGGCGTTTCGAGGCATCTCTGGCGAAGGCGGCGAGATCCTCTTTTACGACCCGGACCGCGATGTATTCCGCCTGGAGACCCAGTGCACGGAAGGCGGCATTCTGCATTCCGGGCGACAGGGAGTGCCCCACCGGATCGCCGATGACGACGTACTTTTTCAAATTCCGACCGGATTCCTGCATCATAGTTCTGTTCCTCCCGCGTTCGGCCTGGGCCCGGTCAGTCGCCCAGATATTTGTCCGGAAGCAGATAATTGACTACATCGTCCCGGATCGCATCGTGCAGGGAGAGAATCTCGCGGGGATATCCCGCCTTCTTCATTTTGCTCATATCCGCGCAGGTGTAGTACTGATATTTGCCCTTCAGGTGATCCGGCATGTCGATATATTCGATGTTCACCGGCACGTTCATGGCATCGAATACCGCCTTCGCCAGCTCGTTCCAGGTTTCGGCTTTCCCGCTTCCCACATTGTAGAGGCCGCACAGCGCCGGATCCTTCAGCAGGAAGAGGACCATGTCGGCCGCGTCCTTGACGTACAGAAAATCCCGCTTCTGCTCGCCGTCGGCATAATCGGGCCGATCGGAACGGAAGAGCCGGACTTTCCCGGTATCCCGGATCTGTTCGAAAGCCCGGCAGACCATGCTGCGCATGGATCCCTTATGCCGTTCGTTGGGGCCGTATACATTGGTGAATTTCACGCCCGTGATCCGGTCCAGCATTCCGTGGCGCTTCGCCCACAGATCGAACATCTGCTTGGAATATCCGTACATATTGAGGGGGCGGAGTTGTTCGATCCCCGATTCGTCATCCGAGTACCCGCAGGAGCCGTCTCCGTAGGTTGCCGCGCTGGAGGCATACAGGAACCGGATCCCGCGCCCGACGGCCAGGGAGGCAATTTTTTTTGTGCATTCGTAATTGTTCCGCGCCAGATAGGAGGCGTCCGTTTCGGTCGTGGAAGAGCAGGCGCCCATGTGAATGATGGCTTTTGCATCGGAGAAAATGGGATCCGGCGTATCGAGCGAGGCGAAAAACTCTTCTTTTTCCATATAGTCGGTGAAGCGGAGCGCCCGCAGATTCTTCCATTTTTCGGTGGTTGATCCCAAATGATCCACGGCCAGGATATCCGTTTCGCCGCGCTGATTCAATGCGTGGACGACGGCGCTTCCGATAAGGCCCGCCGCTCCCGTTACGATGTACTTCATATTCCCGTTTCCTCCATCTCAATGATTGAACGTCGTCGTATCGCGGAGAGACTCGCTCCGATTGCCCGGCTCGTTTTTCCAGGGAAACGCACTTCCCTGTTCTTCCGGCTGCATGGGCCTGGAAACGTTCCTCCGCATATGGCGCCGCTCGCTCTCCGAATAATCTCCCCGGCGGGACAGATCTTCCGAAAAAGCCCGGGCTTTCTCCTTGCGGCGTTTTTCCTCCATGTAGCGTTCCAGTTCCTCCGGACTCATCTCCGCAATCTGCTTGTCGGTCAGGGGCGCCGGATTCTGTTTTCCGGAAGGCTGCGCCGCCGTGCCGCCATCCTGTTTCTTCTGTCCGGAAGGGGGAGGGTCCTGGCGGATAAGCGAGGAGCATGCGGAACAGAAAACGACCGCGGCGGCGGCGGAAAGCAGAAGAAGGATTCTCGACATCGGTGACTCCGGTTATATTGCATATTCAGGTTCGATTACATGTGGCGGATGATAACAATGGTCTGATCGTCGGCCTGGGACTTCGGATCCTGGGAGAAATCGTCCACGGAGCCCATGATTCGGGCGATGGTGTCGTGCGGCTGATCCCGTTCGGAACAGGACTTCACGAAAATCTTCTTGATGCTTTCCACGCCGAAGTACTCGCCGGCCGGATTCGTTGCTTCGTTGATCCCGTCCGTAAACAGCAGCATTTCCATATCGGGCAGAAGTTCGATGCAGAACGTATCGAACTCCGCCAGCATGCCGGGCAGAAGTCCCAGACCCGCGCCGTCCGGATTGATGGTCCGGATATGTTCATGCACATACATCAGGAGTTCCGTATGACCGGCGCGTGCGTATTCCATGGTGGATTCCCGCCGGTTGAGCAGACAGGCACCCAGAGTGATGTAGCGTCCGTCACCCATATCGCGGTAAAGATTGTCGTTCAGTTCCGTGAGCATATCCTTCAGGGAGGTGAAGCGGCCGGCATTGGATCGGATGAAGCTGCGGGTCATGGACATGATCATGCAGGCGGGGATCCCTTTGCCGCAGGCGTCGCCGATCACGACCAGAAGACGGTTCTCGTCGATCTCCACGAAATCATAGAAGTCGCCGCTCACCTCTTTCGAGGCGCGGGTAAACGCATGGACGATGAAACGGCCCCACACGGGCATCTGCCGGGGAAGAAGGGATCTCTGGAGTCCGCGCGCAAACTGAAGCTCCTGACTGATCCGCTGCTGCTTGCTCAGGCCCGCGTACACGAACATGATGTTTTGGGCCAGGACGACCTGGTGGGACAGGAATTTCAGGCGGCCGAACTGATCCCGGTCGAATCCGGCCCGCGGCGCGCGGCGGCTGTTCACCGCACACAGGACGCCCTGCACTTCGCCGTCTCCGATGATCGGAACGGCCATCAGCGTAACGATTTGAGCGAACGGATCCAGGACTTCCAGCCGGGCGTCCCTGGGATCGTCCAGCATGACCGGTTCCCGCTGATCCGCCACATCGGTCAGAAGCTGGAGTATGGGAGACGATGCTTCGTCATCCCGTTCCCGGGCCGAGCGCTTGTCGTCCATCATCAGCGCCCGGAGCACTCTGGGTACGCCGCCGGAGGATCCGGTCAGATGGAGGGACTTGTCTTCGGAACGGGTGAAGATGCAGACGACGGATGCGGCGACGGTATCGGCCACATAGCGGGCGGTCACGTTCATCCAGTTGTCGGAATCGCGGACGTTGCGGATATTCTTGGAAAACAGGGTCATAAAGCTGCCCACTTCGGCACTGTGTCTCCGCGCGGCCGAAAGTTTTTTCCGGAGAGCGGCCGTACGGGCCCGGTAGGCGATCGCACATGCGCCCGCCAGTATGGCAATGAGTGCCAGAGACAGATCCACTGCTATCATTTTTCCGCCTGTTTTTTCCGAGTCCTTGTCGCTGTTTCGCGAAATGCGGAACTTACTGTAAGTCCTACTCGCCCATTTTTCAAGACCGGGTGAAAAAAAAGCGCGCTTTTTTTACTGTTCGTCTTGAAAGATGGCGTTCTCCGCGCTAATATACCCACCTGCCGTACATTGTCTTCACCCGGGAGTTTTCAATCATGCTGAGACGCTGTTCTTTCTTTTTCGCCGCCGCTTCCCTTCTTCTCCTCGCCGCCTGCTCTTCCGAGAAAAAAACGCCCGCGGCGCTGCTCGCCGATGCCATCGCCGCAGGAAAGCAGGGCGACTGGAAGTCGGCGCTTTCCATTTCCGACGATGCCGTGGAGATCGCGCCCGGGAACCGCGATATCCTTCTGTTTTCGGCGCTTGCAATGGAAAACAACGGCCATTTGGAAGAAGCGATCAACCGCGTGCAGAGTATTGCGTCCGATCCCAACGATTTCATGGTCCAGTACACGCTGGGCCGCATGCTGTTCAAGCAGGGACGGATGGAGCAGTGCATAGCGCCGCTGAAGGCAGCCGAGCAGGCATCTCCGCGGGACATCAATACCCTGATCCTTCTGGCGAAAGCCTCCCTTCGTCTCAACACGAAGGACGCCGCCGACTATCAGAAGAAACTTCTTTCCTTCCCCGCATTCGTCAACAGTCCTGTCGTTTTCAACGAGCTGGGCGTTGTCTTTGCGCTTCGGGGAAAACCGCGCGAGGCGCTCGCCTTTCTTCTGGACCGCCGCGCCACTCTGCCTGTTTCCGTGCTCAATGCGGCGATCATTCATGACTGGTATCTCAACGAGAAAAACCGGGCTGTCGAACTGTACAGCAAGTATCTCCGTCTTACCGCCCGCAATCCGGAACTGGAACGGGAACGCGTCGCCGTCTCGCAGCGGTTCAAGAACATCCGGTGACGTCCATGGCCCGGTATATTCCCGATGATGTTCTGGAAACCATCCGGCAGCGGGCCGACATCGTGGAGGTGGTCCAGTCGTACGTTCCCACGCTGAAGAGGGCCGGTTCTCTCTGGAAGGCGTGCTGTCCGTTCCATCATGAGAAGACGCCTTCCTTCACGGTGAATCCGGCGCGCGGCATATACAAGTGCTTTGGATGCGGCCAGGGCGGAAACGTCTTCACCTTCATCCGGGAAATGGAGAAGCTCGATTTCCCCAATGCCGCGGAACTCCTCGCCCGGAAATACAATATCATCATTCCCGATACGCCGCCGCCCAATGCCCGGTTCGGACGGGGCCGGTCGGCCGCATCCTCGGGATCCGCGGAAAGTCCGGAATCCTCCTACGCTTTGCGGGAACGGCTTTTTCTGCTTCACGAAAAGCTTGCCGCCTGGTATGCATCGCAGCTCCGCGACTTTCCCGATTCCCCCGTGGCACGCTACTTCGCCACCCGCGGTCTGCCGGCCGAAACCGCGGCCCGGTTTTCCATCGGGGCTTCTCCGGATTCCTGGGACGCCGCCATTCTCTTTGCCAAAAAGGAAGGTTTCACGGAAAAGGAGCTCCGGCTGTCGGGGGTGGTTTCCACCAAGCCGGAGAACGAAACCCACATATTCGACCGGTTCCGCAACCGGCTCATGTTCCCCATCTGGAACGAACAGGGCCGCGTCGTCGCCTTCAGCGCCCGGAGCATCGAGGCGGATCCCGGCGGCTGGAAATACGTGAACAGTCCCGAGACGCCCATCTTCAAGAAAAGCAGGACCCTTTATGCGCTCAATTTCGCCCGCCGGGCCATCAGTGAAAAGCAGTGCGCCGTTCTCTGCGAAGGCCAGCTTGACGTGATCGCCATGCACCGGGCAGGCTGTACCAATGCCGTCGCGCCTCAGGGGACGGCGTTCGGTCAGGAACAGGCCTCGATCCTCGGACGGTATACGCAGTCCATTTGCCTGGCGCTGGACAATGACAAGGCCGGACGCGAGGCTGTGTTCAAGGATGCGGCCATTCTCCTGCCCAAGGGGTTTTCCCTCCGGGTGGCTGTCTTCCCCGGGGCGAAGGATGCCGATGAACTTCTGAAGACCCAAGGCGCCGATGTTCTCCGTGAGACCGTGGAGAAGGCGGATGACTTTTTCGAATTTGCGTTCCGTCACATCACAAAAGATCTGGATCTGGATTCTCCTGCGGGAAAAGCCGCGGCCGCCGCCGGAATTGCCGCCTATCTGCATCTCATCGACAACCCGGTGACCCAGGGAATCTACGCGGACTGGCTGGCCGGAAAACTTTCCATTGCGAGGGAATTCATTCTGGCGGAAATCGAGAAGAACCGCCGTTCCGAACAGGAAAAAAAAGAGCGGGCCGCGATCTATTCCTCGAATGCGGGAAGGCAGGAGGACAAAAAGGAGACGTCATCGGCGGCGTCGGATTTTGTCCGGAAGGAGCCGCCGTTATCCATGCGCCATGCGGGTTTGCGGCAGGCATTCTACGAACTGCTCTCCCTGCTGCTCGCCTCCGAAACGTATGCGCAGCGGGCGGTCGGCGATCTCGAAGCCGAACTGCTTGACGAATCTCCCGCGGGCCGGGCGCTGGAGACCCTCGTCGGCGCCGCCATGAACGGAGAGTGGGACGAGGCGCCCGAACAGATCTCCATGATGATGGAGTCCCAGAATATCCGGGACGACGAAATTTCCGGACTGCTTATGCGCGAGGCCGATGTTCAGCCGCCCGACGATGCCGACCGCATCTACCGGAGCTGTCTCACAGCCATCCGCAGGACCGTTCTTTCGGACAAAAAGCGGCGTCTGATCCGGCATGCCATGTCGCTGCCCGACGGATCCGAAGAGAAAAAGAAACTTTCCGAAGAGATCTCGGCCATTTCCCGGAAATTATTGTCCGGCTGCAGTTGAAAAAAGCCACCTGCCGGAGTATATTCCTTCCCCTGTGATTCAACCGTTTCAATTCAGATAAGGTGATGAGAATGTCAAACGCTGCGGAAATTACCAATAAGGCGAAAGAGGTCCTTCAGATCGAAATGGATGGGATCCTCTCCGTTTGCAATCAGATCGGCGATCGGTTCGTCACGCTGGCGGAGACCTGCATGAAGACGCTGGACAAAGGCGGAAAGATCGTCGTGGCGGGCATCGGGAAAAGCGGGCATATCGGACGGAAAATTTCCGCCACGCTGGCGTCCACCGGTTCACCGTCCATTTTCATGCATCCCGTTGAAGCCATGCACGGCGATCTGGGCATGCTTCAGGAAAACGACCTCCTGCTTGCTCTGAGCTACAGCGGAGAGACGGCCGAGCTCAATGCCATCATTCTTCCCGCGAAGAGACTCGGCGTGACCGTTGCCTGCTTCACCGGAGTGGAAGATTCCTCGCTGGCGCACCTTTCCGATATCGCCGTTATCGCCTCCATCCCCCGCGAAGCCTGTCCGTTCAATCTGGCGCCCACCACCACGTCCACCGCGCACCTGGCCCTCGGCGACGCCCTCGCCATGGTCCTTATGCACCTCCGGAAATTTACCAAGGAGGATTACGGAAGACGTCATCCCTCCGGCGCCATCGGACGCGCAGTCACGATGCATGTACGGGACCTGATCCGTCCCGCGGACCGCACCGCCGACGTGCCGCCCGAAATGCCGGTGAAGGATGTGCTTCTCAAAATGACCTCCGCACGCACCGAATCCGCCGTGATCCTTGGTCCGCAGAAAAACGTTCTGGGTATCTTCACGGACGGCGATCTGCGGCGCTGCATCAACAGCGATCCCGACATCCTCACGAAGCGGGTCGCGGACGTCATGACGCCCAATCCCGTCTCCATTTCCGCCGACGCTCTGGCGGTGGAGATTCCGAAACTCGTGGCTGCGAAGCCCATCGACGACATTGTGGTGGTCGATGGATCCGGCAAGTTTGCGGGCATGGTGGATATCCAGGATCTTCCCCGCTTCAAAATCATGTAACGGGAGTCTTCTATGAACGTAAAAACCGCTCTTGTCATCCTCGCCGACGGATTTGAGGAAATCGAAGCGCTGGGAACCGCGGACGTGCTTCGCCGGCTCAAGATCCGCGTTCTCCTTACCGGCCTTCACAGCCTCAGCGTCACCGGCAGTCATCATATCAAGGTCACTGCCGACGCCACCTTCGATTTCGTGCCGTTCGCCTCGTCTTCCGCCATCATTCTGCCCGGCGGTCTTCCCGGCACGACGAATCTCCTGGAAAGCGAAGAGCTGGCCGAACGGATCCGGTATTTTTATTCCTCGGGAAAAGTGGTTGCCGCCATCTGTGCCGCAGGCACCGTTCTCAAGCATGCGGGCATTGCCGAAAACAAGCGGCTTGCGGGATATCCCGGCAGCGAAGATCTGGCCAACGCGCCCGGATTTCAGTTTACGGGAGCCATGGTGGAGCGGGACGGCAACATCATCACCGGCAAAGCGCCGGGCGCCACGTTCCTTTTTGCCGCGGAGATCGGCCGGGCTCTGGGCTGTTCCGAAGATCAGATCCGTGACACCCTGAACGGCATGTTTGTTCCGTCCGTATGAAATCCTGCTTCACGCTGCTGAAAAAATCCTCCCGGTCCGCGGCCCGTCTCGGGGTCTTGGACACGCCTCACGGACAGGTGCCCACACCCATCTTCATGCCGGTTGGCACCCGTGCCACCGTCAAGGCCATGTCTCCTCTGGAGCTGGAGGAGCTGGATGCGAAAATCATTCTTGGAAACACGTATCATCTGTTTCTCCGGCCGGGGGAAGATCTGATCCGGGCAGCCGGCGGGCTTCATAAATTCTGCGCCTGGAAGAGGCCGATCCTCACGGACAGCGGCGGATTTCAGGTATTCAGTCTCGCCGGACTCCGGAAAATGAAGCACGACGGCGTGGAGTTTTCCTCGCATATCGACGGATCGAGATTTTTCCTGGGGCCGAAGGAATCCATCCGGATCCAGCGCGCCCTGGGATCCGATATCGTCATGGCGTTCGATGAATGCACGCCGTATCCCTGCACTTTCCCGGAGGCCGAGAAGTCCCTGGAGATCACCCTCCGGTGGGCCGAGGACTCGCACGCCCAGGAACTGAATGACGGCCAGCAGATGTTCGGGATCGTCCAGGGCTCCGTCTATCCCGAACTGCGGGAGCGGGCCGCCAAAGCCATTGCGGAAATGGATTTCAGCGGATACGCCATCGGCGGCGTCTCCGTGGGAGAATCGGAAGAGGATATGTTCCTCGCCATGGAACACTCGGTCCCTTTCCTGCCGGAAGACAAGCCCCATTACCTCATGGGCGTCGGCACGCCGTATCAGATCCTCGGAGCCGTCAAGCGCGGCGTGGATATGTTCGACTGTGTCATGCCCACCCGGCTGGCCCGGCACGGATCCGCTTTTGTCACCGGCGGCGGCACGATTCCGGCGAAGTCCGCTCGGTACCGGGAGGATTTCTCACCGCTGGACGAAAACTGCCGCTGCTATGCATGCCGGACGTTCACCAGAGCCTACATACGGCATCTGCTCAACGTGGATGAGATTCTCGGCATCCGCCTGCTCACCATCCACAACATCAATTATTTTCTGCGCCTTATGGAGCGGATCCGTCTTGCCATTCAGAACGACACGCTGGAAGAGCAGGGCGAATCAATTCTCTGATCCGAACAGACTGCCGGATCCCAGAACCTTCTCCGCCGTCCGGAAGTGCATCTTCGCCACCTTGCTCAACGCCTCCCTGCCTCCCTCCGCCGCGATTTCACGGGCCGCCGCATCCACCGCCGGACCTGCGCCGCGGGGCAGCGGAGAAGGTCTGTCCGAGGAAAGCGCATCCATCCGCCGGACGAATTCCGCCCGGGCCAGGATGGACGCCGCCCCCACGGCCATGTCGCTTTCCGCGCGGGTCCGCTGGATCAGGCGGATGCGCCGTCCGCGGGTCATCAGGGCGTTCCGGATCAGGTGTTCGCTCCCGAACTGGTCTGCGATCGCCTCGGGACAGTCGGGGACCAGTTCCAGCAGATTTTCCAGGGCCCTGGCATGACCCCAGGCAAGAAGACGGTTCAGGTTTCCCACCGAGGCGTACAGTCGGTTGTATGCTTCCGGGCCGATGGCGATCAGTCCGATCTTTCCGTCCAGGATCCGCCGGATCTCTCCCGCGATTTTCAGGATCGCCGCATCCGTTTTGATCTGTTTGGAGTCGCGGACCCCGGCCGCACGAAGCTCATCCGCCTGTTCCCGGGATCCCACGTACGCGCAGGCGATCACCAGCGGACCGAAGAAATCTCCCTTTCCGCTTTCGTCGATCCCCGCGTGCGGCGAAAAAGGTTCCTCTTCGGGTCTTGCCAGACACTGTTTCAGAACCAGGGGCTCCAGTATGAATTCCACAAAATCGGCCGTGCCTCCGCCCTGAACCACGAGTTTGCCGCTGCGGTACATGGCCAGGGAGGTCTTTTCCTTTTTTGCCTTGAAGTGGCAGTAGTCGCCGTCGGAAAGCTCCCAGCATGCTTCCGAAAGGGCGTGCCGAAGGAGTTCCACCTGTTCTTCGGAGAGGGCGATCGTGAAACATGATGGGGTTTTACCGGCAGTCATAGAACGTCTTTTTCCTGTTTTTCTGTTTTTTTTGCGCCCTTTTTCCATTTAGTATAGCGTTTCTTTCTTGACAATCAAGATTTCTGTTGTATAATTATGAAAGTTTTCGTGTTTTTTTGTCTTTTTACCGGAAGGATCATAGGACATGGCTTCAGCGAATACGCGTTTTTCTGCATTGTACACCTTCCTGTTCTGTCTCTTCGTCTCCCTCTCCGCCGCCGATGAGCAGTACAAACTGTCCGATGAACGGATCGAAACCATCAACGGCATCATTGCGAGAGCCGTGGCCGACAAGGAAGATCTCACCAATCCTGCCGTTATCCAGTCCATTTACAACAGGATCGGCGCCGAAATGCCGCTGACGCCCCAGGAGCCCATCCTTCAGGTCGATCTCAAGAAACTCAATGAGGAAGCCTATGCCCGGGCTATGAAGAAAACCAAGGCCGATCCCGAAAAACTCAAGGCCAAGTTTGCCGCCGAGGCGGAAGAAAAGTTTCCCATGGCGAAAATCCGCGACAAGGTGACCGTGGTGACCAAACGGGGCGTTGTTTCCGGCGTCCTCTACAAGGTCAACACCAGTAACATCCTTGTCGGTGCCAGAACCGTCTCTTTCATCGACATGGACAAGACGACCCGCGGCCGTTTCGATCCGCAGTACAACAAGGATCTGCGGGAGCAGTACGTTCAGGAACGTCTTGGCGACTATGTTCTTGAATTCAACAGCCGCCAGCAGCAGATCTTCGACACGCTTCTGGCCGCGGCCAACAGCGAAAACGAAAAAAACGGATACATCTTCCTGAAACGCCGTGAACTTTGGAAAACGGCACAGGAGATCGCTTCCGCCGAACTGGCCGATGAAACAGTCCGCTACAAGAAGAACAAGGAAAAGCAGGAGCGGATCCGCCGCAAACGTGAAGCAAAGGAACTGGCCGCACGCGAGGCCAAGGAGAAGGCGGAAGCCGAGGCTGCTGCCGCCGCCGCCCAGTCTCAGGGCACCGGCGATACACCGGCCGGAGAAGCCGGCGGAGAGATTCCTCCCGATCAGATCAAGGACAACCCATTCGCTTTGCCTACGGCCGCTGACGGGGAAAAGACGGCCGAGAACGCGGATCCTCAGGATATTCTCAACAGTGCGGAAAGTTCCGCCAATGTGCTGCAGCCGGATGAAGGCGGGACATTCATTGCTCTGACGCCCGAACAGCTGGCTGCGCTCAGCCGTCCGAAGGTCAACGAGACCGCCTACAAGGCTCTCATGGAGCGAATTGAAAAAGAACAGAATGAGATCAATTCCAAATACTTCGGGATCGATGCCGACCAGGGGTTCAAAAAGGCTCTCTGGGGCTTCCGCGAGACGGATGTCTATTACGCCCTTTCCAAGGAAACGGACGCTGCCTTCATCAAGAAGCTCCGCATCAACCGGAACGATATCCTTTATCCCGAAGGATCCCGTCCCCGGAAGATTTATCTGCACTATCATCTGGGCGAGCTCTACAAGGTGCAGATCTACATGGGCGATCTGAAGCAGAACGAGTTCAATATCTACAAGAATTCACTGGTCCAGAAATACGGAAAATCCGATACCGAGAAACAGATGGGCGACGATGTTTTTCTCCGGCTTATCGAAGGCACGCTCTCTCCCGACGATCTGCCGAAGTTCAGCAGCGCGAAAACCGATGAGACCGGAATGGATTCGGACGAAGCCGGCAGCGAAGGACAAGGCACAGAGACGGAGGAGAAAAACGGAGAAAATGCCGGAATTTTCGAGGGCGAAGGAGAACAACAGCAGGAAAACAGTGAACCCGCCGAAAAGCCGTACTTCTTCGTTTGGGAAGGGATCCTTTCCCGCGGCGTGCTTTCCTTCTATTACAACCACGATGCCGGGGTGTACGAAGATGTCATCTTCCAAAAGATCTACCTCCCGCTTCGTCTGAAGAAGTATCAGGAAGGACGGCAGGCCGCCTCGCAGGCCAAGCCAGCCGAAGCGGCGGAAGCGCCCGCGGCCGAGTGATCCGTTTCTCCGGGGGCCGGCCTCTCTTCTTCTTTCCCGGCGAAAGAATTGTCCGGATAGGCCCTGTCCGTTGTCTCCGTGCTTTGTGTTCTTCCGGGATTTCTTATGGCTGATTTCAAAACACATTCCGTACTCGGAACCATGGCCGGTTCCGCATTCGGTTTCCTGTGCGGCGTGGCGGGGGCGCTCTCGCCGGTCCGCTCCATTCTGGCGGCCGTTCTTTTCTCCGTGGCTTCGGTGCTTCCGGATCTGGACAGCAATACGGGCACGGCGAAAAAATTTCTGTTCGAGACGCTGGCCGTTCTGGCTCCGGCGCTGATCGTTCTTCATCTGAGTTTCGAAACGGCGGAGCAGGGCGTGCTTCTGCTGCTTCTTCTTTTTTTTCTGGTCCGGTATCCGCTGGAATTCTTCTTCGAGCGATGTACGGAGCATCGCGGCATATTCCACAGCATTCCCATGGCGCTGGTGCTCTCGGCCGGCACGCTGGCCATGTTCTACGCGTCGCCGCCGACGGTGCGCCGTCTGTATGCGGCGGCGGCGGGCGGGGGCTATCTGTTTCACCTGATCGTGGATGAGATCTGGTCGTTCGGACTGTTCGGGCTGGGCGCCAAAAAGAGTTTCGGGTCCGCCCTGAAACTCTACAGCGATTCCTTTTTCATCACCCTGCTGACCTATCTGGTCGCCTCACTCCTCTTCTATCTGGCGCTGTGCCTTACGGCCTCCCCGGACTGGGAGTACAATTTTCTGCCGCGTCTTCCGGATATTTCCTTTTCACGGTTCCGGTTCTGACCGGATACTTCCGGCCGTGCGGCAGGGCAAGACACGGGGAATCGCCTCTCTCGCTGAGGGTGCCGGGCCGGATCCGGAGCCGGTCGGCGAACTCTTCGTTCGTGGTGCACCCCGATTCGCGGAGCATGGCCAGATACACGAAACCCGCGGCGGCGGCGTCTTCCCGGGCGTCGTGATGCTGAAACGAATGGCCGATCTTCCGGCAGAGCGTATCCAGCTTGTAATTTTCCAGACCGCGCCAGAACCGCCGGGCCGTCTTGCAGGTGCAAAGATAGCGGATCTCCGGACTCCGCAGGTGATAAAGATCGCACAGCGAACGGAGCACGCCCATATCGAAGGCGGCATTGTGGGCAAGCACGAGTCCGCTTTCCAGGATCGAAAAGAGGGTTTCCGCGTAATACGGAAATTCGGGCGCATCCGCCACGTCCTCCATCCGGATCCCGTGGATCGAAGTATAGAAGGAAGGAATGAAACGGCGGGTCGCATGGGGGAGGATCAGCCGTTCCGCACATTGCCGGAGCTCGCCGTTCCGAAAGACGGCCACGCCGAACGAACAGGCGCTGCCGGGGAGGGAGTTCGCAGTTTCGAAATCCAGTGCGATCAGGTCCATCTTCAGCGGCCGACGGAGATCATCCGTTCGATGGGCAGAAGCGCCTTCTTCATAACGTCTTCCGGAAGCACGATTTCCTCCCGGCCCGTTTTCAGGGCGGCCAGGACGTCTTCCAGCGCAAGTTTCTTCATGTCGGCGCAGACCAGTTCCGGTTTCAGCGTGTAAAACACCTTGTCCGGATTTTCCCTGCGGAGACGGTGCAGAATACCGCACTCGGTCCCCACAATGAATTCTTTCGCGGAGGATTCGCGGATGTACTTCAGCATCCCGCCCGTACTCAGCGCGCGGTCGGCGGCTTTCACGACGTCGGGACGGCATTCCGGATGGACCAGGATCTCCACGCCCGGATGAAGCGCCCGCGCATCCCGTATCATGCCGGGCGTAACGGCATCGTGAACCGGACAGCATCCCTTCCAGAGGATCATGTTCCGGTCCGTTTTCCGGATCATGTTGGCGCCCAGATTGCCGTCGGGCAGGAAGACGATCTCCTTATCCGCCGGCACGGAGGCCAGCACGTTTTCCACGTTCCCCGAGGTGCAGCAGATATCGATCTCCGCCTTGGTTTCCGCCGTACTGTTCACATAGGCGCAGAAGACTGCCCCGGGGTGTGCCCGGCGCATGGCCCGGACATCGGCCGCGGAAGCCATATCCGCCATAGGGCAGCCGGCATCGGGCCGGGGAAGGAGAACCTTCGCCTTCGGGGAAAGGATCTTGGCCGTTTCCGCCATGAATCGGACGCCGCAGAAGACGATGACGGGCGCCGAAACATGTTTGGCTTTTACGCTGAGTTCCAGAGAGTCGCCGCAGAAATCGGCGATATCCTGAATCTCACCGGCCACGTAGTTGTGGGCCAGGATCACGGCGCCCTGTTCCTTTTTCAGGGCGAGAATCTCATCACGAATCGTCATGATATGATGTATCAGTGCAGGGCCTTGTAGTATTCCATCGGCTTCACGGTGAAGCTGATCGTGAATTCCTGACCGGGCCTGACATCGATGTAATGCACCAGCGACTGGCGGGTCCGCACGAACTTCTTGCCGGGCGTGGTAAGCAGGTCATCGACACCCACCGTGGGCAGCAGATTCTTGTCCATATCCTTGGTTTCCTTGAAGCACCAGGGCTTCAGGTTCGCGGTCCCGAAATACCCGCCGTTGGGGAACGAGATCTGCGGAGAGCTGATCTGCGCCACGCCCATGAAGACGGCATCCGGAAGTTCCTTGTCCACATGAGCATAGTTTCCGAATGCGCGGAGCATAAATTTGATACGTCCCTTCCTGCGGCTCCGGATCCGGAAGGAGAAGCTGCATGTCAGCCATTCGCCTTCCTTCAGCTTCGGAGTCGTGACGTACAGCGAAAACGCCCGCATTTCCTCCCGGTTCTGCCAGGTGATGTCATAATTTCTGACAAAGCAGTTTTTCGCTTTTCTGGATTCATCATCGAGGATCGGGTCGATCGCCACCTTGGGTTCATCATCCCGGCCGGAAACGAAGCACTCCACAATTTCGCAGAGACCATCCGGTTTGCTCCAGTTGTAATCCTGCGCCGAAGCAAAACCGCCGATCAGCAGTACAGCCAGAGTGATCAAAATCTTTTTCATTTCCGTTTCTCCTGTGTTCGCATGGGGTCCTGTTCTTCTATGGAGGCCGATGATTCTTCTGCGGCCCACGGACCCGGAGCTACAGTAGCACGAATCTTCCGACTTGCAAGCGGGAATAAAAATTTTTCTTAAAAAAACTTGCATTTGCTGAAAAATGTGCTAAAATTACCAAAACGACACAAAACAGACGAATCGTCATAGCATACAGGAGTTTTCCATCATGAGCGAAGAAAACGAAAACGGCGCACGCGGGGCTGAAGATATCTCCGTGGACGAGATGCTCCCCTCCTATCTGACTTCCGACAAGCTGACCCTCGAAGATTTCAAGAAGCATTTGAGCGGTCCCCTGCTCTCCCTGGTGGTCCATATCGTCATCCTTCTTATTGCGGGAACGGTGATCATCACGGAACCGCCCAAGCCCGAAGCCGATGAGATCGTGGTCGAGATGAAGAATGTCGAGGCCGTTCCGCCGCCGCCTCCGCCGCCGCCCGATATCCCGGTGGAACTTAACGACCTGGAAGCGCCCACGGATATCCCGCTGGACCGGCCCGTGGTCAATACGCCCACCATGACCATCACCAACAACATTACCGCGGATGTCTCCACCAGCTCTTCGGTGGCCGACGTCAATATGCAGTCCGTCAATCTGACGGCGCCCGTCAGCAATTCCGCGCTGAAACTGACCGGCCTCTACGCCGCCCGCAGCGCCGGAAACCGCATGGTCGCCGTGAAGCAGTACGGCGGAAGCAATGCCACGGAAGCCGCGGTGCAGAAGGCGCTGAAGTGGCTGGCCTCGGTGCAGAATGAAGACGGCACCTGGGGCGACACGGCCCCCCAGTATTCCTACTGGACGGTCCAGCTGACCTGTCTGGCTCTTCTGGCCTATCTGGCTCACGGCGATTCGCCTCAGACGCCCGAATACGGCGAAAACATTCTGCGCGGTCTGAAGAAGGTCACCGAGTGGGCCGAAAAATCCTGGACGAACGATCCCGAGAGGTTTATCCGCAACGACATCAACGCCCATGCCCGTATGTGCATCGTTCTGGCCGAAGGGTACGCCATTACGCATATTCCCATGCTCGAACATGCCATGAACAAGGCCGTCGCGGCACTGCTCAAGGACTGGACACGCGAGCGGCCGTGGGGTATGAATCCCATCGGCGGGTATTACAGTAACTGGAATCCCCAAAAGAAAGAGATGGGGCATTATTCGGACCTGGACCGCGAGTCCAGAGTCTACAACGCCCTCTATTCCGCCTACGCCGCCGGATGCGAAGTCCCCGGACTCAAGGAAAAAATCGAACGTGCCATCAAGAATATGGGCACGACTCACAAGGCCGCGGACGGCGGTTTCAGCTACCGGATGGTCAAGGGCGCCAAAGGAAGCAAGGGAACCTTCGAAGGTACTGCCGCCGGAACCCTTTACATGTACCTCATGGGCGGGGATTCTCCCGCCGCCAGAGAAGGTCTTGCCTGGCTCGAACGGTATCGGCCCGGCGACAAGGACAACTCCGAGCTGAAGATGGACTGGAAAAACCTGCCCGGCGAGATGTCCATCCTCGGGTGGTACTACATGACTCAGGCGCTCTTCCAGGGCTACAGCGGAAAAGGCAACAAATGGCAGCGCTGGAACAAGTCCATGGTCAACGCCCTTATCCACGAGCAGGATCCGAAAGGGTTCTGGCCGTGTCCCTCCGACAAGTATCCCGTCTATAAAATGCTGCCCCAGAAGAATGACATGGGCGAGATTGTCCGGGACAAGAACGGACAGCCCAAGATGGAAAAGACAGAGTGCGTCATGCCCGAATCCTCCTACGGCGGATTCAGCGAACTCAACGGAAGAATCTGGGCTACGGTTTACTTCTGCATGAGCCTCGAAGTCTACTACCGCTATCTGCCTACCTTCAAGATCAAGGACAAACCCGTAAAAGCCGATGCTGAGGCTTCCTCCATCGACGCGGGCGAGGACGACAGCGATCTGTCCCTCTGATGAATGCCGACGGCCGGGTCCGAAGAAGGCTCGGCCGGATGGATGGAACCGAACAACGGCGCTTTCCGGAAATCCATGAGGACAAAATGCCAACCGCCCCTACGAACAGCCGTTTCTACAAGCCGTGCCTTGAAATACTTACCGCTAATTCGCCGACTGCGATGGGCGTGTCGCAGATTATAAAAGCGGTGATGGAGAAGTATCCCGAATTGAACTGGACCGCATGCAATGGAGCGGTCCGGGCCAACCTTTTGCGCATGGCAAAGATGCCAGAGTCGCCCATCTGCCTTGCAGAAGGGACAAAGCCCCCTGAGTTCTATGTGAAACGTGCAGCGACATTTTCTGCACAGCCTAAACGAGCAGAGACTGTCGTGCGACAGATAAACAGCATCTTTTACGAGCCTTGTTTGGAAATTCTCAGGGAGCACGCTCCGAAGGCGATGAGCGCCAATGACGTGATGAAGGAGGTCATCGCGCGTCATCCAGACCTTGAATGGAGCCGCTCACAGGGACCGATACGTGCGATGCTACTGTCTGCCTCGGAGAAGGAAGGCACGGGAATTCGCCGGAAACCGGATACGACGCCTCCGTTGTTCTTTTATAAGAAGCCTTCTGGCAATGCGTCTGCAGAATCGCGGACGGTGGAAGCGCCTCCCGAAGAAATCATGGGTATGGCTTATCAGCAAACGATTGATTCGCTAAGGGCGAAACTTCGCGAAATCATCGATGGTCTTGAGCCGACGCCATTCGAACACCTGGCAAACAGAGTCATCGCAAAAATACTGTTCGGCAAAGCAGAGGATACACCACCTTCCGGCGATGGCGGCATTGATGGATTTGTACACATTCATCAAGATCCGCTGGGGCTGAACGTAATTGGAATACAGGCGAAGCACTACAATGGACACAACGTTCAAAGCGATGACATACAGAAATTCATCGGAGCTCTGCATCATCGGAATGGCGTTTTTGTGACCAGCGCCGATTTTAGTACTCGTGCTCGTGAAGAGGCACGAATAGCATCCCCGGAAAAAGTCGTGCTGGTAACGGGCGATGAGCTTATCAATTACATGATCCGACACAAGGTCGGAGTCCGTGACACCGACAAGATCTACACTATTTCCAAGATTGACGAGGAATTTTTCAACAACCTATAATCCGCATCGCTCCAGCGCCCTTCGCCCTTTCTGGGGCAAATCCCGGCCCTTGTGGCCAAAATTTCCCCGGATGCCGTAGTCGTTGTGACGGGGGACACCATTTCCCCCGCGTCAGTGCGCCGTTTCCCTCAACGCCGGATTACCTGATCCAGTGCCAGTTCTCCACCGTGATGGTTCGCTCCATCTGCTCCTGCTTCTCCTTGGAAACTGCGCTGAAGAAGTCCAGTCCGGTTAGTTCCTCCACCCGGTCGACCGTGACCACGAAGGTTCGCAGGTCGGCGTTGCTCCCCTTGTTCGGCAGCACGAAGCCGATCATTTTTTCGGGCGGGGTGGTATCATAGATCACCTTGTAATAAAATACTGCGGCACGGTGACCTTGTTCGCCCCGATGGTGATGGTCTTCTCGACCGGGAGGATCGGGCCCGTCACGACCACGATCCGTTTCTCCTTCGTGGCGAAATGCCGGACCTGTTTTTCCAGCTTGCTCCAGATTCCCCGGTTGAATTGCGGAGCCTGGGGGCTCATATTGCTCATATAGAAGCTCTCGGACATCGTTTTCACCGAGAAAGACATATCAGCGGCCGGGGCCAGGTGTCCTCGATCATACCCGGATCGGGTGTAGTCCTGCGGGGTAGCCGACCCGGTGGGGACGGCCGGATCGGGGCGGAAGTCGTCGCCGCGTTTCGCCGCCCGGAGATTCCGGGGAGCGCCTTTCCTTTCGAAAAATACCGCATTTTCCCGGAAACCCGATCGGGAGTCGAAAAAGAGGAACGGGTTCATGAGCCGAAAGAAGATTTTTTTTGCCGTGCTGACCCCGACCGTCATTTTTCTTCTCTCTTCCTTTTTCATTTTCCATAACGGATTTTTGGATTTTGCAATCGCACTTCGGGAATAGAGCAAAAGCACAAGTGGTACGGATCTCGAAAGGATCCTGCGGAACCGGGAAGTGAACTCTCTGCTTTCAAGAGTCGACGGCAGTCGGCGCGGAGATGTCTGTGCCTTCTTTTTTACTTACCCGGCGGGCCGGGAAGAGGACGTCTTGGCTTTGTTTCCCGCCGACGGTCAGGAAGGGGATCATTTCGATTACATGCGCGAGATGTTCCAGAAATACGTGAAGATCCACTTCGAGAGCAGGCCGTCCCGGTGTCTCAAATATGCCATGCCGCGGGGACTCCTGTATATGGCGCTCTGGCCGGAACAGCGCGCGAATGACTTCAACGGCATAATTCTGTATATCGAAATACTTGGGCCGGGGTGAAAATCCTTACTTCTTGAGAATGGTCTTTTCCGCCGAAACTCCGGTCATGACATCCGTTACCCGGAACGTCCAGGGCCCGTCGGGATCGTTCTCCGCGATTCGCAATCTGAATTCCGCCTGCCCGTGATTCGCCGTGAGGTTGCGTTTCCAGAAGAAACGGGGCTCGCCCTGCGGCGGGACCAGTTCGGCATGCAGGATATGACATCCGGGGATGCTCTCCGACGGCAGGATCCGCAGCTGTGCGATGAAATCCCGGCCTCCCTGCATGGAATCCGGAGCCTGTATCTGTACGGCATTCACCTTGTACGGATACACGCCCCAGATCCCGGCATCGCCGGACGCAACATGGGACGTCACCTGATCGCCGAATCCCAGATACTCCCCCGTACGCAGATCGTAGAGGTGTCCCTTGACCGGAAACACGAGGGTCTGAGCCATGGAATCCTTCGATTTTGTCTGGTCGCGGAGGATGGCGAAAACATGCATATCGCCATGAACGAAATGCATGGCTTCGCGTCCGGGAATCTTCGCCGCATCGGCAACGGAGATCAGCGGGAGACAGCCGGCGTCCCGCAGGACATCCAGGATCCGCTGTTTCTGCGCAGGATCCCGGTTGTCGAACAGAGTTCCGAGGATAGTGATTTCCGACGTTGTAAAGGGCGGGGCATTCCGTTTGACGCCGAGTTCGTCATAGGCGCCCGGCATAAAATCGGCGATCACTGTTCCGCCGTCTGCGATGAAATCCTTCACCGACTTCACTTCCGCATCCGACATGGAAATGACGCCCGGTATGAACAGGGCTTTTCTTCCCTTCAGAACTCCCCCGGTGATCTGTTCCGGAGCAGCAAAATCGTACTGATAAAGCAGTTCTTCCAGCGAGTATGCGGCCTGCTGACGGCTGTAAAAGACCTTGGAAAGCGGGCTGTCCGGCAGAAGTTCCCGGTTCCGGGTCTCCTTCCCCAGCAGAAACGCCACCATGAGGCTGTCGTGCGAATAATAAACGGCAATCTCGTTTTTACTCCATTCGTACGCCAGAAACAGCTTGCCCAGTCCATCCTGAAGACGGGACTTCTTCAATCCTTCCGCAAGATTTGCCGCGTCCTGCGTGAACGCGCCCGTGTAATCCAGAAGATTGTAGTTGCCGCCCGTGGAGTCCAGACAGGCGTAGGTTCCGTACCAGGTGAATCCGCCGTACCGGTGCAGGGCGAACCACCAGGGCTGGAAGAACGCCTTGGCGCGGTCGAAGAAATAGCCGGTATATCCCCAGAGGCGCATATCCGGACGGAACGAGCGGTAGAACTCGTCGAAGTTATCGACCGGCTTTTGGCCCTGATAGACCATGGAGGTGTATTCATGAGAAAAATCCGCGCCGGTCTTGGTGGTCAGCTTCCAGTAGTCCGTGCTGCTCAAGGGATATTCTCCGAACGTATTGGCAATGGAAAAAATACATTCGGGATCGCCGGCGCGGGCTGCATCCGAAACCAGCTTGATCGCTTCACACCAGCGGTCCGTGTTGAAATTGCGCCACTCCATGAACTCCCCGTACAGACCGCTCTTCCGGGCATCGGCCAGCCTGCCGGGCCGCAGCTGATCAAAAGACGGATAAGCCGTTCCCATCCGGCGGTTGAACGCTTCGATGGTCTTGTATTTCTCCTTCATACGGATCCGGTATTCCGCGATATTCTCGGGGTGTTCATCCAGCTCCGTTTTGTCGTATTGATTGATCAGCCCCTGTTCATCGCAGAGAATGGATTGGACCAGACCCAGCTGCCGGTTCGCTTCCGCTTGCTTTCGAGCCCGCTGGACTATGGACCGTCTGGCCTTGTCCGTGTTGACCTGCGGCTTCCGGATGGGGCTGTTCTGACGGAACGCCACAAAATCCGCGCACAGCCAGCCGTCTCCGGAACCCATTCCGGTCCGGAAGGTCGCCGGTCCGTAAAACTGCGCAAGCAGATACGAGCGGATACCGATCTTTTCCAACTGAAGATCCGAACCTTTTGCCATTCCCGGAGAGATCGGTTCATAATTCCAGACGGCCGGCGTGAAATCGTTCAGCAGACGCTTCCGGTCCCGATCCTGTGCAAAAACGGAGATCCGCTTCACACTGCGGACCTGACCGTCCGGGGAACAGAGGGAGACCTCCACATTGCCGAGATTTGTGTAGAGCGGCTCCAGCGGGATGTTCAGGAGAACGTTCTCACCGGCGTCCGCCCGGCCGCGTTCCAAAATTCTGCCGCTGAAGTCCTCCAGCGACCAGGAGAGCGTCATATCCGACTCGATCCCCTCGGCTGTGACCTCGATCTCCGCCGGATCGGAACCACTGTGATAGAGCTTCCGGTCTTTCAGCGAAACGATCCGGGGTCCCGGCCGGAAAAAGGCTTTTGCGGAGTAATCCAGCGTCTTTCCTTCGACTGTGAGGGCGTGAACGGAAAACACGTGCGCCCCGCTTGCTGCGAGCTCCGGCAGAACGATCTCCGCCCGACTGTTTCGCAAGAATCCTTCCCCTGCTACCGCCGTTTCCCCGTTTTCCCCGGTGACTTTCCAGCGCAGGACTGTGCCGTCCTTCAGGCCCTTCCCCGTGACGGACACGCGGCTGCCGTCGATCACTATACCGGAAATGAGGTGCTCCGTCTTCCCCGCGATATAAAACATGATCCTCGCCAGCCAGGCCTTGTTGAAATCGCTCCACGGAAATTTTCCGGAGGCCAGAGAGGCGTGATCCGGGATCATCTGGAACATGAAATTTCCGCTCCAGTGATGGAAAAACGTTTCCCCGGACACGACCCGGCCGTCCCCGTACCGGCCTTCCTGAAGGGCGTTCAGCGGATCATTCATCCACCCCTGGAACGGGGCGGGTCTGTTCAGCAGTTCGACCGGCAGAGCCTGCTTCAGCTGATGACCGCCGCCGACCTCCGTCAGGCCGGATGATCCCAGCAGTTCCGCAAACGGCCCTTTCGATCCGGAAGCGTTCCAGAACAGCCCGGCGCCCTTCCGGACGTTTTTCCCGATCTGCTCCGCCAGCTTGACGCCGATCCTCTCGCCGACATCCCGGCCGCCGATCATGTAAAGATCGTACTCCCCTTTTTCGATCCTCGCGGTGATCCGCGCCGGATCGCCCGGCGTGTAATAGGTATCGGAATTCTTGTCGGTCACTCCCAGCATATCCGCGTCCACATTCAGTCCGGTAAAGAGTTCCGATGCATCGGCCAGCGCCATCAGTCTCCGGCCGATCACCAGGACCTTCAGCGGTTCGGCGGATTGTCCGTAGGGATTGTCCGGCAGACGAACCTCCGTGCCCGGTACGATGTTTTTGACACCGGCGCGACTGACCTTCCGTATCTCGAACGGCGAAATCTTCCCTTCGTAGAGACTGACATTTTCCAGCTCCACGCCGGTTTCTTTTCCTCTGGTCCCGAGCCGATAGAATGCGAACCCGTAAAAATGTTCCGCCGATTCGAACGGAATGTAAAACTCCTGAAAATCCGGACTCAGCGAAAGGCCCCAGATGATCCGGGGTCCCTCTTCCGTCCGGCCGTCCTGCCGCCGGATCAGCTGCATGACGCCCAGCGCCCCTTCCTTGCCGATCCGCCGGGCACGGATCTTCATCGTGTACTCCTTTCCTTCCCTCATTGCCGATCCGGGCTTCGCGGAATAAAAATGATAGGCGTTCCCGCCCGCATGGATCAGCCAGACACCCGAAATGATCTGCGTTTCCATCCGCTGGATATCGGGATCGGAAAAGGTCCGGGTGACATAGTCGAATCCGGGATCGGACATCAGGTTGATGCGGTATTTTTCCGAGTGTGGACTGAACTCTTCCGGTTTTCCCGGGGCGGACGTCATTTCGGCCATGCTCCACAGATCCGGAACATGATAGTTCAGCTGTCCTCTCTCCATTACGGCAAAGGAACTCATCTGTTCCGAGCCCTTCGGCATATCGATATTGTACCGGCAGATATTGAACCGGATCTTCTGCTCCTCCGGTGTCAGGCCGATGCTTTTCAGCGGGATCACCAGATTCGCCAGCCAGCAGTCCTTCTTCGTAAATACAAATTTCCGGATGCCGGAAACGGGAGCGGGCGCCCGCCCGATCCCCGTGTAGAGGAGTCCGCTTTCCGAAACCGCGATATGATAATACTCGTTCGATTTCTCCCCCTTCAGGAAGATCTCGAAATTATTGTCGGCAAAGAGCGAACGCTCCTGCGTGCGGTCCGAACGAAACTCCGGACGGAAACTGCCCCGCAGACGGATATACAGGTTCTCCCCGTCATACAGCATCTGCGCACAGGTAGGACTGAACTCCACGCCCAGCGTGCGGGGATTGACCAGTCCGCCGATGCGGTCCGCATGATCCCGCCAGATGCTCTCCACGGCCGTCCCGTTGGCGGTGAACGGCGGCGAATTGATCTTGCGTATCTGCGGGAGGTCCGCCGAAAAGAGCGGTCCGCCCGGCAGCATGACGAGCAGGAACAGCAGGAAAGAGCATTTCGCGGTCTTCATCGTATCCTCCCGACCGTCAGTAGAATCGTGTTCCGAATCTTTCCGCTTCGCCGTCAAGAACTTTTTTATACTGTTCCGACCCTTTCACGACCGACGGGGACCCGTCGATCCAGATATTTTTTGCGGGATTCCTGACGCTGATCACTCTGCCGTCCACAAAACTGAAGGCCGACGCGCACCCGTGCCGTTCGAAATAGGTATCATCCGCCATGTGCGTATCGGGATATACATAGGTCGTGCCGTATTGACGCGGGGTGTTGTTTGCCCATTTGCACTCCGCCGTAAGGAGCGCACGGGACGGACGCTTGATGTCCCGGACGTTTTTCAGCTGCATGTGTGTGCTGTATCCTATGGCGGAACTCATCGCAATGGAAAAGTGCCATTTGACATATTCTTCCGCGGGACAGTAGAAGATCTCGGAATCGTTGTTCCCGTCTCCGCCGCCGATGTAATCCGTGCGCCGGATATAGAGAGCGGTGAGCGTTTTGAACGGGTAGGACGCGGACGCGGTCATGGATACATCACCCTGATTGCGCCTGCCGCCCGGGGCAAGAAACCAGTCGTCGTAGTCCGAATTGTAGAAGCTGATAAGTCTGTTGACTTCCCTGTGCCTGTTTTTGCAGCTGGCAAGCATACCCGCATCGCGGGCTTTGGATAACGCCGGCAGAAGCATGCCCGCCAGCACGGCGATGATCGAGATCACCACCAGAAGCTCGATCAGAGTGAAACCTTTCTTCTTCATAGTCTGTTCCTTTCTTTGAATGTTTATCCGTAGCATGTTTGTTTCTCCGTTATATTCCGTTTCAATCCGTTTTGTTGTGCTGCTCTGTTGAGGCTGTGTTGCGCATCATCCGTTCCTCTTCCTGTTCATACGGAACGTTGTCGGGGAGCCATTGCCGGTCGTGCTCCAGGGATTCGGGCAGCTTTGCGAGCCAGGAGAGGTCGCCGGAGGGTGCACCGGAGCTCTGACCGGGCACGATCTTCCCGCTGAAAAAGGCGGACTTCTTTCTGCGTCCCGAAAAATAGGCCAGACAGGCCTTTTCGATGCCCTCGGTGGCGCTCTCCTCCTCCGCGCCCGTGATGCTCAGATTCGTATAGTACGGATGCGGCGGCGACGCATTGAAGGAAACCAGGGAAAAGGCTTCGGGGACCGGGATGCGGCAGAAGGAACAGAAATTCAGGATCCGGACGGCGATGCTGTGGTCAGCGGCGAACACGGCGCCGGGTCGCTGTTCCCGCAGGAAACGGAGGAATGCATCGTCGGAAAAGCCGTGGACATGGATACAGAGGCCGGGGTCGTCGGGAAGCCCGAACTTCTTTACCGCCTTTTTCCAGGCCTTGTACCGGACCTGATTGTAAGGCGCGCAGAGCGTCCCCAGCACGGCGCCGATCCGCGTGTGTCCCAGCTTCACCAGATGCTCCACCAGCGAGAGGACGACAGCATCATCGTCGCTCTCGAAGGAGGGGAAGTCGGGGAACGGAGGCAGATAGCATCCGCGGAAGGCGGCCAGGAGACCGTTTTTGCGGCAGAGTTCGGCACAGAGGGCGCGCTTCTGTTCGTCACGCAGATTCACGAAGACGTACCGGATCTGATTGGACAGGATCTCCTGAAACATTTTTTCCATGTCATCGCCGCAGTAGATGCGCACACCGTATCCGCGTTCGTTGAAATACTGGACCGCATGAAAATACCGGACGTTCATATAGGCGTATTCCCTCATCTTCCAGGTATCGGGAACGATCATGGCGATGGTGGAGCGGTTGAATCCGCCGGAGATGGTGGCGGCGGAAAGATTCCGGTGGTAGTTGAGCTCGGCGGCGGCCTCCTTGATCCGTTTGCGCATCTGTGCACTGACTTCCTTTGCCCTGGGATGGTCGCGGAGGACAAAGGAGACCCAGCACGCGGAAACGCCGGCTTTTTCGGCGATATCGTAAATGGTGGCACCCATGAGGCGGCAGATCCTTTCATAACCGATTATGATATAGTCTACACCCGCATCCTCCCTTTTGCAAATCCGTCTGCCGTTTTTTTATCCGTTTTTTTGATCTTCCGGTTCCCTGTGCCGCTTCCGCCAGGCCAGCGGAGACATGCCTGTATGTTTCTTGAAAAAATGACTGAAGGCATATACGGACCGGAATCCGCAGAGCGCGGCCAGCTCCTCCACGCGCATGGACGTCATGGCCAGATTGTACCGTGCGACCTTCATACGGTGTTCCGCCGCGAACCGGCCGGGCGGACACCCCAGTTCCTTTCTGAAAAGAAGCCGGAGGTTGCTGACGCTGGTTTTCGCCTCCGCTGCCATGGCTGCCAGACTGGCATTCCGCCCGGAGTTGCTGTTGATGTATTTCAGCGCGGCATGGACCACAGGGGAGTAATGGACAGGCTGGACGTTTGCCCGGTGCTGTGACAGTTCGCGCAGCAGAAAGAACAGATGAATGGCGAGATCCGCATTCCTTTCCTCCTTATAGGCACTCAGGAACTCCGTCAGCATGGACTCCGCCCGGGGCGAAACTTCCAGCAGAAAATCGTCCGGCAGATAGTACATGCTCCGCGTAAGATCGAACGTGATCATCAGCCGGGGATACCCGTGCAGAATATCTCCGCCATGAGGCAGGAGAATCCGATTCTGGCACGCGGGGGAAAACACTGCCTGACCGGGCTGTACCCGGCAGACCGCATCGTTGTCGATCCGGTATTCGATTGCCACGGCGGGCAGAATCAGCATGTACCGGCTGTGGGTGTAATGCTGCGGCGGAAACCAGTCGTGCATGAAGACAAGGATATTATCCGGCAGTTCGAATTTCTCCGGAAGTCTCGCCCCGTTCAGAAAATCCTCCGGCGGTTTCCCGTCGAAATTCAGAATCATATCTTTCAGCATGATTTTCCTTTTTTGATTATAAAATACCGTTCTTTTTCCCGATTTCAAGCATTTTTTATCATTCTGAACAAATTTTTTGACATTGCTGTGATTGAAAAAGACATCGTCAGGGGCATATTATTTCCCATAAAACAGAATGCAGGAGGATAACATCATGAGAGAAAACCGCTTTACGCTCATCGAGCTGCTGGTCGTCATCGCCATTATTGCCATCCTCTCGGGAATGCTTCTGCCTGCCCTGGGCGGAGCGAAAGGGAAAGCGAGACAGATTCAGTGTTCGGGGAATCTCCGGCAGATGAGCTTGTGCGTCATCAACTACTGTAACGACAGTGATTACTATCCGCCGAGGTACTATGTGGACTCCGCGGGAAACCGTCTGAAGGGCATCACGTTCATGGGGACGACGTACGGCACGGAACTGTACGAGCCGCATTGGGGCGACATTCTGATGAAGATGGGCTATTTCCCCAACGATTGCGGAGTGAAATACGGTTCCCGCTATCTCGCCTTCGGCGGCATTCTCCGCTGTCCCGAATCCGTTCAGGAGGACAGCGGGAAGCGCTTCCCCTCCGAAAAGCCGAATACGGTTGCCTCGTATTACAAATCCTATCCCGCCTACGTCTACAATGCCTGCTATGATACCGTGGATAAAACAGCGGAGCGGTTTTTCGGCCCGGGTCACGGCGACAATTCGGGCATGAAGGCGGTACGTGTAAAGTTTCCCTCCAGCACCATGCTTTTTTCAGATGGCTGCTATATAGCGGTCGAGTACAATAGTTACAACGATATGGGCACTCGGATTTCCAAGCGGCACGAAGGAAAGGCGAATGTCCTTCGCTGCGATGGCTCGGTCCAGCCGTACAGTTCCATTTTCAATACATTCAGTCTGCTTTACAGCGGCATCAACTGACAGGGAAACATGATGAAAGCCAAAATCAAGATCATTTCTTTGGTTCTGTTTCTGGTTCTCACGTCCGTCCTTTACGCGGGTGCGGATAATCTGCTGGTCAATCCGGAGTTTGCCAGCACTGACGGACATCTTCCGAATCACTGGAACGGAGCCGGGAAAGAGGCATACCGGACAGAGAACGGGACGGTGCGGATCAGCGGACGGACGTCCGATTATGCCGCGTATCTTTCGCAGACGGTAAAGATCGAACCGGGCAAATCCTACTTTTTTTCGGTGGAGATGAAGTCGGACCGTCTTACGTATTCCGCGGCCATCTGGTACTCGGTCATGGATTCGAACAACAAATGTCTTGCGGACAGCACGCCCCTCCTGCGCCATTACACCGGACCACAGAAGGACTGGGTGCGGATCGGCTTCGTGATTCCGGCGGAACATCTGCCCGCGGCGAAAACGCTTTCGGTCAGCATGGCAGTCTACAATCCGTCCCGGCAGCCGGGTGACGACCGTGCGATTTATTTCCGGAATCCGGAACTGGCTTTGTACAACGGGCAGAAAAATATGTCACCGCCAAAGCCGGCGCCTCCGGATGCCGGAGAGGAGATGCCCTCCGATCCGTTCTCTCATCATTTCATCAATTTTCCGCTGGGCACGCCGTATTTGCTGGAAAAGGGCGGAGTCGGATTTTTCCGGATGGATTCGAAGAGCATGCCGCGGCGGGAAGTCACGCTGCGGGTGGAGGCGCCGGAAGGAGTCCGGGCGGAACTGTACATGTGGGATGCGAATGCAAATCAGAGCATCCGGATTCCCGGGGAGAACAATTTATTCCGGATCGGCACGAAATACCGCTGGCTGATCTGGGGGAACGCGCTGATTTTCGAGGCGGCGGAAACAGTTCCGGAACAGTTCGAGATCACTTTGATCTTCGAATGCGGAACGAAGACGATCCGTTATGCCGTGCCTGTGAAGCAGATCCCCCGGTTCGATGGTACGCACCTGCCGGAAACCATGCGGTACAATTCCTGGCAGTCTTTCCCCGTAACCCGGATCGACCTGAACAATCCGGAGAACAGGCTGGCAAAAGCATTGAGCGATTACTGGGAACGATCCGGATGGAAACACGAACCATACGTGGAAATCGTCAGAGCCATTCCCTATGACTGGAGGGAAAACGGTCTGGACTGCCGTCAGGCTGTTTCGGTCTCGGGCTCTCCTGTACCTTTATACTGCGACAGTTCCCTGGCCGCCGCCGGGCCGGACTACTTCCGGGGCGTGTTGGAGAAAAAAGGTCTTGCAGAGCGGATCGCGGAGGCGAAGTGCATCATGTGGGATTATGAACCCTATGTGAAAGGTCCGGTATCCATGAGCTGCTTCTGTCCCGAATGCAGAAAGAAATTTGCCGATGAATTTCATCTTCCGGAAAATCTCTCCGGGGAAGAGATCCTGCGGGATCACAAGACACGCTGGACGCAATTCCGCTGCCGTCAGCGGGCCGAAGTCGTCCGCACGGTCGTCGCGGGGATCAGACAGATCAATCCGGATGCCTCGTTCCTGCTCTGCACCATGCCCATTGCTCCCGACAGGGACAGGGAGGAAGAGTACAATGCCGAATATGGAATTCAGCATGGACTGTACGAGAATTTCGTGGATGTCTTCGCCTCCATGAATTACTGGAGCAATCTGGACATGTACCGCAGCCTGGAACGGGAAATGCTGGAGCTGAAAAAGGAAAAGAGAACACTGCTCGCCAACGGATGGGATCCCCCGAGGAAAGGAGTCAGAACCGCCATGAATCTGCTGGCCGCCGGATTCTGCGGAGAGATGCATCCCTCTTTTTTCCAGGGGCTCTTTCTTTCCAACGGCGATCAGATTTGCGAACTCCGCCGCGTCATGAATTTCATTGCGGCGACCGAGGAGCGCTGGCGGCAGGGCATACTGGTCCGCAACACCCGGGCGATCCGGGAAGGCTTCAATGCCGCCGGGAATTACTATGCGCTGGAGCGGAAAGCCGATGACGGACGAAGCTGGTCCCTGATCTTCAACAACAGCACGCAGGATACTCTTTTCCTCGGCGTGAGCGCGTGCCCGCCGGAGACAGGCAGCGTTACCGACCTGGCAACGGGAAATATTCTCCCTGTGAAAAACGGCGAGACCACCGTGAAACTGGAGCCGCTGACATATCTGCTTCTGGAATTTTCCCCTGAACGGAAAGAGCCGTCCGCCGGTCTGCCGGACCGGGCGGAAGAGGAACGGCTCGCCCGCGAGGCCTACGAGAAAATGACCTCGTCCGGCGAAAAGAACGGCATGCACTATTCCGTGACGCCGGAAGCATGTGCTCTTGTTACGCCTTCGCAGACCCTGGAACTGGACCTGAAAAATTCCGGCGAGGCCGTCTGGAAGGTCGGAAACAAAGTCGCCGCCCTTACTTTGGGACGGGATATTTTCATGGATAAGGGAGTATTCAGTTTGAGCGGGCGGACGGTCCGAATTGAGGAAATCACTACGGAGCAGGAGTCCATCCGGATTCGGTTCCGTTATGCGGTCAGCGAAGCCCCGTATGACGGACTGGAACTTCGCCGGGAATACGTTTTGAGGCGAAACGAGCCGGAGCTCGAATGCAGTGTGGAAATCGTCCCCGCGGGCGGATACCGTCCCTTCCGGCTGCGGACCGTAACGAATTTCGCCATGCCGGGCAATTCCACTCCGGGCGAACCGGTATCCGAGGTGACGGCCGGCGGTTTGACGGACCGTGGTCTCTCCCACGCCTCCTTTGTACGCGAGGGCGCGCTTTTCCCGGACGGGAAGCCGTTCTTTTCGGGAAGACATTTTCGGGATTATCGGAAACTGGAAGGAAATCTGTTCATCCTCCGCCCGGCGTCCGGGGCGTCTTACCGGATCGAGATGCGAGCGGAGAATGTAGACCAGCTGTTCATCTGGCGTGAACGGCAGTCCGCCACGCTGGAACTGATCTGGCCCGACGCCTACCCGGACAACGATCCGCACAAGGTCGCGACCTGGAAAACGAAGTACAGTCTGAAAATGATAAAGGAATGAACAGGAACGATCCCATGAAAAACGAGGATTTCCGTCTGCCCCGGCAGACTTTCGAAGAGCTGGTCCGCCGCCTCGGCGCCAAACCGGTTCTGGTCGAGTTCACCTTCGATGACCATGATGTACGGATCGGCACGGATGATTTCAGCATCACCGCCGGTCAGGGAAAGATTCTCTTTGCCTCGGGAAATATCCGGGGTCTGTTCTATGCCGTGTACGAATACTTCGAGCGGTTCTGTTCCTGCCGGTGGTTCTGGGATGGAGACATCCTTCCGGAAAGAAAGATCCTGCCGACGGAAAATATCCGGTATGTTAAGAAATTCCGCATGCCGTACCGTGGCCTGCGTTATTTTGCCCATCGTTCGCTGTACCGTTTTCAGGCGGAGCACTGGGACTTCGACGACTGGAAAAAGGAGATCAATTTCCTGCTGAAAAAACATTTTTCCTTCTTCATGCTCCGTACGGGACAGGACGATATTTTCCAGAAGACATTTCCGGATATCGTGCCGTATCCTCCCGCGGACGGTCCGGCGCCCGAGGCGGAAGAGCGTTCGTACAACGACCGCACGGAACTTCTTTCGCTGGAATACCGCGGCGAACTGCGGAAAAAGGTGCTGGACTACGCATTCGAACGCGGGCTGATGCACCCGGAAGACATGGGGCCGATGACGCATTGGTACAGTCATACGCCGAGAGCGTTTCTGGATCATTTCAAGCCGAAATTCATGGTGCAGAGCTCCGATAACTATGCGCGGCGCGAGCTTCAGGTGTGGGATTGCTTCGAGGAGGCTAATATCGAGCGCTACATGGAACTGACGAGAGCGCATATCCGCCATTACGGGAAGGGAGAGCTCTTCCACATCATCGGCCTGGCGGAACGTGTTTTCGGCTCTCCGGAGGAGAACCTGGAAACGAAGATCCGGGTCCTGCGGTCCTTCATCCGGAAACTGCGTGAAGAATATCCCCACGCCCCGCTGCTGATCGCCAGCTGGGATTTCATGTTCCGCTGGAAAGCGCCCGAGGTGCGGCGTCTGCTGGCGGAACTGGATCCGGTCAATACGCTGATTCTGGATTACACGACGGACAGCGACTCGAGGTCCAACAATTTTCTGAGCTGGGGTCTGCCGCATCATTTTCCCTGGATCTTCGGGATCTTTCAGGCATATGAACCTCAAAATGACCTGTTCTTCGATTTCGACCGGGCGGATGAAATGTTTGCTCCTGTGCGGGATGATCCGCAGTGCCGGGGTATGGTCATCTGGAGCGAGAACAGTCATTCTAATCCTCTTCTTCTGGAGTATCTGGCAAAAAAGTCCGCCGACGAACCCTTTTCGCGGGAACAGTTCTGCCGGGACCGCTACGGCCGTCTGGCGGGACCGATGGACGAATTGTGGCAGCTGCCCCGTACGGCCTTTGCCTGCAATTCCTGGGTTTTCGGGACCGAACGGCCGTATCAGGGGATCTGCTGCAATCATTTCAATCTGCTCGACTATTTTGCCTGTATGAGAAGGCGGAAGCCCGCCGAGCTTTTCAGCGAATGCGCGCGCAAATATGAACTCCTGGATCTGCCCGATTCTTTTTTCGGAAAGGCTGCTGCCATCGCTTCTGTTCCGAATCTTCCGGAAATGGTCCGCCGCGACCTTGCCGATCTGGTCCGTTCCGCTCTCATGTGCCGTATCACCAGGGAGCTGTGCCGTCAGACCATGAAGATCACCGGACGCCATCCGGAAAAGCCCGACGGTATCCTGCTGCACCGTCTCATTGCCGCCATGGGCGATCTTCTGGCCGTGTCGCCGGAATTTTCACTGAATGTCACACTGGAACGGACGGCCCGGGCGGGAAAACTCAATTCCCACGCAGACATGACTTTGAAAGGCAACGCCGAAAACGGTTACTGCCGCTCCTACATTTACGAGCTTTACCGCGCCGTCTATGAACCGGAAGCAGCTTGTCTGCAAGAGCATCTGGACGGATTGGAGGCCGGAGCGTTTCCCGATCCGGAATACCTGAACGGTCAGGCGAAAAAGATTCGCGACAGCTTTTACGAAACACCCCTTGCCGCCTGGCGACCGGACGGAACGCATTCGCCGGCAGAAGTTTTGCACAAACTGGCTGAAACGCCCGGAATCGGGCTCCCGCCGGGCTGAAATGCCTTTTGCAAACGGGGTGTTCCGGCCTCCTCGTTTCCGTTTTTTTCTTTTTTCACCCGAGAAAAATGTATCTTTCCGTTTGACTTTCGCGTCTTTTCAGGATACATTACGTGAAAACAGGTGTTTCCGCGGCAAGCTGCACCTGCAGGGAGCAAAGTAAGCCTTTTTCGGAGGATCGAGCAAGATGGACTGGCAAGAACTGAAACATCGGATCTCCTCGCCCGCCCTCATCGCGGAAAAGGATCCATATCTTATCAAAATCGCCGATACGCCGGAAGAAGTTCTTGAAACGCAGAAACTTCGTTTCCGCGTGTTCAATCAGGAGCAGGGCAAGGGCCTGACGACGGCGGAGGCGGACGGGATCGACCGGGACGAGTACGACAATACGTCCCTGCATCTGGTGGTCCGCGAGAAAAACCTGAATATCCCCGTGGGGACTTACCGGATCATTCTGGGGCAAGACAGCGTCGAAGCCATGTACTCCTCCCGGGAATACGCGATCAGCGGACTGGATCCGTATCTTCCCATGACGCTGGAGGTTGGCCGTTCCTGCGTGGATCCCGAACACCGGGCCGGAAGCGTTGTCGCCCTTCTCTGGGCCGGCATTTCCGAGATCATGACCCGTTCCGGCATGCGGTATCTCACCGGCTGCGTCAGTCTTGAAGACACCCGTCCGGAGGCGGCCTGGGCCATGTACGAATACTTCCGGAGACAGAATCTGATCATGGAGGATATCCGGGGCGTGCCCCGTGCCGGGTTTGTCCTGCCGCGGCCCGACGAGCATGCCATTGAGGCCGTTCTTGCCGACAGTTCCTCGTTCCGCAGACTCTTTCCCCCGCTTCTCAAGGGATACTTCCGCATGGGGGCGAAAATCTGCGGGGAACCGGCTTTCGATTACGAATTCGGGACCACCGATTTTCTCATAATTCTGGACGTGGCCCATCTGCCCAGCCGTTACAACAAACACTTCAATGTGACTGTGGGAGAAAAACAGGCATGACTCTTCTCCTGCGCGGATTCCGCAGGCTCTACCGCATCCCCGCCATCTTCTTCTGGGCCGCGGGCAATGCTTTCTTTGTTCTTTTCGGGCGTCCGTTTTTCCGCAACCGCGGAGTCCGTCTGGCGGAACAGACGCGCATCTGGGCCGCGGGGCTTGCGTCCATTCTGGGAATCGAGGTCCGCCTGCACGGGAAGTCGAATCGGGAAGACGGCGGCGTATCGGGTCTTGTGGTCTCCAATCATACCGGATACGTGGACATTCTGACGGAAGCCGCGGCATTCGGCATGCGTTTCACGCCGAAGATCGAGATCCGTTCCTGGCCCGTGATCGGCGCATATGTCCAGCTTTCCGAACCCGTCTGGATCGACCGTTCCTCTCCGCGTAAATCGGGGAAGACTCTGGAGGAATTCCGTGAAACGCTCCGGCAGGGCATCCCGCTGCTGGTTTATCCGGAAGGGACCAGCACGGACGGGCGGTCCGGACTCAAACCGTTCAAATCCACGTCCTTCGAAACCGTGGCCGGGACGGATATCCCGGTGCAGCCCGTGCTGCTCTTCTATCGGACGGGGAAAAAGGATATTTCTCCCGCCTGGTACGGCGATATGACTCTGCTGCCCCATCTCTGGAAACTTCTTGGCAACGGGAAATCGCGCTGCGATATCCACCTGCTGGAGCCCTATCGTGCCCCGGCCGGCGCCGACCGGAAACAGATCATGACGGAAGTCCGCGACCGCATGGCGGAGAAGTATGACTCCATTCTCGCACAAATCCGCAAAGAAGAGGAGGAGGACCGGTCAAAATGACGGAATCATCGTTCTTCCATATCTTCCGGGTCGCCTGGCAGCGGTTCTTCCGGTTTCCCGCGCCGGACGGCCGGACACAGAAGCGTCTTTCTACGGAGGATCTCTCTCTCGTTGTGCCCGTTACGCCCCTTGCAGGCGCGGCGGCGGGTCTCCTGATCTGGATCGTCCTGGTCCTGGCCGGACGCATTGCCGGACACACGGCGGCGGCGCTTCTGGCCGCAGCGGTCATTCCGCCGGTTCTGGAATATGCGTCCGGAGAAAGAGGGATCCGCGCCCTTTTCGCGTTTCTGCGGATGAGGGAGCAGGGATATTCGCCCATGGAGATCCTGGCGTCCGGACTGGACGGCGAAGACGAACCCGGGCCCCTGATCCTTCCGGAAAAGGTCCTTCTGCCTGCCGTTCTTCTTCTGTTCCGGTCCTGCCTTTATGCCGTGATCTGTCTTCGGTCCGGCGGGCTTTGGTTCCTCTTCACCTGGACCGGAGTCTTTCTCCTTTTCGCGGAACTCTCTCTGCTTCCCGACCGGAGCACCGGGCGGATTCCCTTCCCGATCCGGGAGAACGGACGGAATCTCCACATTTTCTGCGCGGCCGGCGTGTTTCTGATTGCCGGGCTGGCCGTCCGCGATCTGCTCGGCGCGGGGATCGGATTCTTTGCCGCCTGGGGTCTGGCTCATGGAGCCGCCGTCCTTCAGCGGAGAACGGGCGGCCGGACAGACCGTGCTCTCACGGCGCTGTACGGGCTCGGGGCGGAGATCCTGCTTCTGTTTCTCGGCATTCTGCTTTACGCCGGTTGAACGGAGGCGGAGCCGCCGTTTTCCGTATTGCAGTGGACCGCCATCTGACGGCGCCGGAACTCGCCCGGCGTCATGTGGTAAAATGTCCGGAACAGACGGCGGAAGTAGGCGGGATCCTCGTACCCGCATGCGGCGGCCGTTTCCTTGATGGACCGCCCGGATTCCCGGAGCATCCCGGCGGCTTTTTCGATGCGGAGACGATTGATGGAGACGCTCAGCGTTTCGCCTGTCCGCAGTTTCCACAGGCGTCCCAGATAGTCAACGTTGCACTTCAGCGCTTTGGCCGCATCGCGGGGGGTCAGCCGCTCGGAATAGCGCAGACGGATCAGACGGCGGGCGGCTTCGTACAGCGGAGGGCCGGACCGGGCCGGATCGCCGTTTTCTCCGGCGGAGAGTCTCAACTCGCGGAAAATGAGCCGGAACAGCAGATCCCGGCTCTTTTCATCCGGCTTGATCCGGTTCTGTTCGTTCAGAAACAGCCTTGCGTACTCCATGATGGAAGAATGAGCCCGGGCCGTACCCTGAAGCGGGATCCCCTTCGGCAGACCGCCCGAAAAACGGAAATGGAGCCAGAAAAAGGAAAGATTTTTCGGATAGGGTGCCAGTCCGCCGTGCCGGTGTCCGTGACGCAGCAGGATCCAGCTGCCGGGTCCGGCAATGCGGGGCTGCCCGTCCTCGTGCATGGCGAGTTCCCCCTGAAGGACCACGATCAGTTCATCGCTTTCGAGGATCCGCTCGGGATGCCGTCCGCGTCCCCGGGAGATGAAACGGCCGCCGTTGAAGATCTCATGAGGCGGAAGTTCATCCGGTTCCGTCTGTGCGCCCATCGGCTTCAGCATCCGGCAAATCCGAGGGCCCGCAGGATCGACCGGGCGGAAGCGGAGATCCGGTCCGCGTTTCCGATCCGGTAGGCAGGGAACTCCCGCCGCACCGGGTAGTGAGCGCGGAGCGATTCAAAGTTTTCCGGCGCGTTCCGCAGAGCCGCGTCGTCCTTCCGGACATCATAGGCGGAAAGGATGGCGGATTCCACGGGGCAGCTCTCGGAAACGGTCAGGACTGCCGGATCGGGAGCGGGAACGCCTTCGGGAGAGAAATCTGCCAGACTGTCGATCCCGAAGAATTTTGCGACGGCGCGGACGGACATGGCGGTTCCGGTCGCTTTTCCATCCGCCGAATACCCGGCGATATGAGGCGTGGCGATTTTGACCATATCCAGAAGCTCCCGGTTGATATCCGGTTCGTCTTCCCAGACATCCAGAGCCGCGCCGCGGACTCGGCCGGTGATCAGAGCGCATTTCAGGGCGTCCTGATCCGTCACCGGGCCGCGCGAAGCATTGATGAAGAACGGTTTCTTCGCCATTTTCAGAAAGAAATCCTCGTTTGCCAGATGATACGTGCAGTCCGGATGCTCCCGGTTCAGCGGAGTATGCATGGTGATGAAGTCCGATTCCGTCAGGATCCGGTCGAGTTCCGCAAAGCCGTCCGGACCTTCCGCCCGGGCCCGGGGCGGATCGTTCCGCAGCACCCGCATCCCCAGCGTCTCCGCTGCTGCGGCCACCTTTTTCCCGACGTGTCCCACGCCTACGATCCCCAGAGTCCGTCCGGCCAGCGGCTTGCCGGTTTCCACGGCGTCCGCGGTGAGGATCGAAACGATATACTGTGCCACGGAGGAGGCGTTGCATCCGGGGGCGTTGACGCAGCGGATCCCCAGCTTTTCGCATTCGGCCGTATTCACATGGTCCATGCCGATGGTGGCCGACGCGATGATCCGTACACCCGATCCGGCCAGCAGCTTCGCATTGCATTTCGTCCGGGTGCGGATGATCAGTGCGTCCGTATCCTTGAGATCGGCCTGCGCAATGGCGGCGCCGGGCAGATAGGTGACTTGTGCGTAAGGTTCGAAGACGCCCCGGAGGAAGGGAATGGCGTTGTCCGCTATGATTTTCAGCATGGTTACCTCGTCAGGATGGATAAGGTGTGTTCATGAAATAAAGCCAGAAATACATTCCGGCCGCGGCGATGCCGCCGGAAAGGACCGCCCGGGTCCAGCTTTTGAAGAGGAAGGAGGCCACCGTGAGGACGCATCCGGAGAGAAACGCGAGGATCGAGAGAGGCAGTCCCGCCCCCATGGCCATGTAGAGAAACGCCTTCAGCAGATGAGCGTCGGACGTCTCTCCGCCTGCGGAAAGCGGGTTTGCGATCCCGTACCGGTAAAAGGCAAAGCAGCCGAATGCAAGAAGGATGATGAGCAGCGTGGGGAACAGAAGTATGGAAATAAGAAGCTTCATCGCTCCCGTCCTCCCCGCCTCCTCAATTTTCCTGCATGTAGTTCGGAGCGTCCTTGGTCATGATGATGTCGTGCGGATGAGCTTCCTTCAGTGCGGATCCGCTGACACGGATGATCTTTGCCTGCTCGCGGAGCGCTTTCAGGTTGCGCGTTCCGCAGTACCCGAGGGAGTAGCGGAGTCCGCCGAGGAACTGATGGATCACTTCCCAGAGCGATCCGCGGTAGGGGACCATGCCTTCGACGCCCTGAGGCACCAGCTTTTTGACATCATCCACGTCCGCCTGCCCGTAGCGTTCCCGGCTGCCCTTGGAGGTTTTCATGGCCTCCAGACTGCCCATGCCGCGGTAGAGAACGTAACGCCGTCCGTTCCGGTAGGTCTTTTCCCCGGGTCCTTCCAGCGTGCCGGCCAGAACGGATCCCATCATGACGCAGGAGGCGCCGACCGCAATGGCTTTCGCCACATCGCCGGACTGCTTGATCCCGCCGTCCGCGATCAGAGGAACTTCTTCGCCGATGGCCTTGTAGGCTTCGTAGACGGCCGTCACCTGGGGCGTGCCGACGCCGGCGACCACGCGCGTGGTGCAGATGGATCCGGGTCCGATTCCCACCTTCACGGCATCCACGCCGGAATCCAGCAAAGCCTTGGCCGCCTCGCAGGAGGCGATATTGCCGGCCACCACATCGATTCCGGGATATCTCTTTTTCAGGAGCCCGACCGTTTCGATGACGCCCTTGGAATGGCCGTGGGCCGTGTCGATGACGAACGCATCCACTCCGGCTTCCGCCAGCGCCGCCGCCCGTGCCTCGTCGTAAGGACTGACGGCCGCCGCCGCCCGCAGACGGTGTTCCGAGTCACGGTTGTATGCGGGTTCCATGTTTTCGATAAGCGTCCGCACGTCCTGGAAGCTGTACAGTCCGGTCAGACGGCCTTCCTTGTCCACCGTCGGCAGCTTTCCGACTTTGCCCTTCAGCATGATGCGGAACGCCTCGTCCAGCGGGATGCCGTCCGGCGCCGTGATCGGATTCCGTGTCATGACGTCGCGGATCCGCACGTCGAAGTCCGTGAGGAACTTGATGTCCCGCGCGGTGATGATGCCGGCCAGCACGCCGTTGGAATTCAGGATGGGGAATCCGGAGAAGGAATAGGCTTTTGCGCGCTTCTCGTTGAGCATTTCCCGCACGGTCTGATCTTCGAAGAACACTACCGGCTTGCGGATAAATCCGTTCAGATACTGCTTGACCTTCCGGACCTCATCCGCCTGGGCCTGGGGATTCAGATTCTTATGGATCACGCCGATTCCGCCCAGTTTCGCCATGGCAATGGCCATATCGCTTTCGGTCACCGTATCCATTGCCGCGCTGACGAACGGAATGTTCAGCTTGATGTTCCGGGAGAAATTCGTGGTGATATCCGTATCGTCCGGCAGGAAATCCGCGTACTGCGTGATCAGAGAGATGTCGTCGAAAGTCAGGCCTTCATACTTGAATTTCGCCATGAAGCCGTCGATGTACTGGTTGCCCATAATGCGCTCCGTTTTGTTGTAGAGGCGGGGCGCGTGCCGCGGCAAACGCACCCGCTTCGGGTGTTTCCATTTGCCATTGTAATATAACGATTTTTCCGAAAAAATCAAGCAGTTCCTCCTTTTTTCGCTTGATTTTTTTCTTTTCAGGCGTAAGTTTCCGGGAAATGGCTGAACACTTTTCCGGAGCATGATTTTTTATGAAGCGTTCGATTCTTGACCTGATCGCCCTCCAGAACGTCGATCTGCGGATCCGCGATCTGGAGACCCGGCTGAAAAACATTCCCGCGGAACGCGCCGAGCTCGTGGCCGAGTTCGAGGTCGTCAAAAAAGCGCTTGCCGCCGCCGAATCGCAGGTGAAGCAGACCGAAATGAAGATCCGGACCATCGAAGGAGAAATCGAAGCGGCCAAGGCTCATCTGACTGACATCCGGCTCCGGTCGCCCTCCATCAAGAAGGTCGCGGAATACAATGCCGCCATGGCCGATATCGCCTCCACCGAAAAAAAGATCTCCCAGCTGGAAGACTCCGAGATCGAGGCTATGGAGTCCCTGGAGAAGGCGAAAGCCGGCGTCGAACGCGCCGCCAGAAACTATCGGGCCACCGGACGCTCCGTCCAGAAGGAGGTCCGGGATCTGGACGCCTTCAAGGAGACGATCCGGGCGGAGCTCGAGACCCGGGCAGCCGAGTCCGCCGAACTGGAGAAAAAAGTCGCCATTGCCACGCTTCCCGCCTACAAGAGGCTCCTGGCCTCCGGCAAAGGATCGCCGGTGGGTACGGTCATGCCCGGCGGACTCTGCTCCAACTGCAGTCTGAAGATCCCGCCCATGACTCTTGTCGAGGCCAAGAAGGGAAATCTTGTTTCCTGCGACAACTGTTCCCACCTCGTATACGACCCCAACTGCACGGACTGATTTCATGGCCGATCCCATACCCCTGGGCATAACCGGACAATCCGGGTTCATCGGACGCCGTCTGGCCGAAGCCGTTTCCGCGGATCCGCGCTTCCGTCTCATCCCCTTCCGCCGTTCCTTCTTCGATTCGCCCGACGAGCTTGCTTTCTTTGCGCGGCAGTGCCGGAGGATCGTTCATCTGGCCGCCGTGAGCCGGTCGGACGACGGAGAGGCACTCTACCGGACCAATATGCTTCTGACCGAAAAACTGACCGCCGCCGTCTGCTCCTGTCCCGAACCGCCGGTCGTCCTTCTGGGGTCCACGGTCCAGATCGGAAAAGACCAGCCCTACCACGCCTCCAAGCGGGCCGCCGCCGCTCTTCTCGCACGATCCGTCCCTGTCTCCGTGGAACTCCTCATGCCCAACGCGTTCGGACCGGGCGGACGCCCCTACTGGAACTCCGTGGTCTCCACCTTCTGCGAAATGGCGTCGCGGGGACTTGTCCCCTCCGAGGTCCGCCCCGTGGAGCTGGAACTTATTTTTGCGGACGCCCTCTGCCGGAGGATCCTCGATGAGGCCGTTCCCGCCGGACCCACCCGCACCGTGGCGATCCCCTTCCAGTACCGCGTTCCGCTGCCGGAACTCCACGAGACGCTCCAGTGCTGGGCGGCTCTGCGCAGGGAGGGGAGTCCCATTCCTGCCGACACCCCGTTTCTGAAGGATCTCCGGACCACCTTTCTCTCGTATCCCTTCCGCCCCGGCTGAAGGCGTTCGAAAAGGCGTATCGGGGGATGATGTCTCCCCGTGTATTTACTTTTTTGAATCATGCAGGAATAATTTTAAAGAAAAATTCGCATTTTTTTTGGAAATGCATTTGTAATTTTCTTTTTCCGCGTTACCGTACCACATAGATAACTCTATGTGCGGAGGCAAACTATGGATATTTACAACGCATCACTCCTGAAATTGGCGAGAGAGCAGGAAGGCTTGACTCAGAAGGTTCTTGCCGAAAAACTGAGCGTCAAGCAGGCGGTTCTCAGCAAATACGAAAATGGTGCGATTGTTCCTCCCGATGACATGCAGAAAAAAATCTCGATTGCACTCGATTATCCGGTTGCTTTCTTTTTGCAGAATGCCGAGGAAATTCCTTCCGGGCTGGCATTTCACCGAAAACGCAGTTCTCTTTCGGCAAGCGTCCGCTTGCGGATAGAAGCCGAGGTACGGGCCAGATCGCTGGATGTCATCAAACTGTTCCATCATCATAATCTTCGTTCCAACATTATCGCACGTGAAGGGAAAACACCGGAGGAAATGGCCGCGGCCATCCGCAAACATTGGCATGTACAGCCTGGTCCCATCGACGACTTGACCGCGCTGCTTGAACGAAACAACATTCTTGTCCTGCAATTCGACTTTAAGACAGACAAACTGGACGGTTTTTTTATGCCTCTTCCCGGGGGTATCGTCTCCATCGCTCTGAATGGCAATCCAGCCTTCTCTGCAGACCGGCGCCGTCACACGTTGGCCCACGAGTTCGGTCATGCCCTGCTCGAACACTGCGAAGGATTTCCGGGAAGAGAAGTCGAGCGCGAAGCGGAAGAATTCGCGTCCGAACTCCTCACTCCGGCAGGCTGTATCAGGAACGAACTTCTGCCGCCCTTGACAATTGCTCGCCTCAAAGAATTGAAATTTCGCTGGAAGGTCTCAATGGGGAGCCTGCTTTACCGGGCACACTCGCTCGAAACAATGAACGACTCCAAATATCGCCGCGCCTGGATGTTTCTCTCCTCGCAGGGATATCGAAGGAGGGAACCGGACTGCGGCGTCAATGAGGAACAGCCCGCTCTCCTGAAACAACTGGTGAACGGATTTGTTTCAAACGAACCGAATGCGCTGGGAACGCTCCGCCTGACGGCGGAACGCTTCCATAATCGTTATCCCTGGATCAACTTGGAGGGGCAGTCTCTCATGACACCAACGGCCTCATAAAAGAAAGAGCGCTCAAGGATTGTTGGCCGCAATTCCTGAGCGCCGTCCGCACGAACGTGGTACGTTCCGCAGACCGAAAAACTACCGTAATGTACCACGTTGTTCCGTTTTTTCAAATCGGAATCCGGGAAAACAGGGAACGAAATCCCGACGGGATCCCGGAATTCCCTCACAACGTGGGATATTGCATCTTATGGAAAATTTGAAATCTCACTATGTCGGCGCACGGGATCCCCGTGCGGGTCGCCGGCGCACCAGACGGTGCGTCATTGATGATGGGTTCAATTCGGAATTGGTGGAAACGGCGTTCTTCGAAGGAACGCTGGAGATGCCAAGACTCGAAGCACCAAAGGAGATCGTATTACCTGAACGCCTGATTCCGTTCACCAAGCGAAACGGAAGTACCGATTTTTCGGAGACGCTGGTATTTTACGAGCAGGACGTCCGTTTTTCCGGCATTCTGCAGAAGCCGGAGGCTTACATCGACGACTTCCGGCGGTTTCGTGGGATCGTTTCTCCGGATTTCTCGCTCTACCGCGATATGCCGCTTCAGGCGCAGATGAACAACGTCTACCGGAATCGTGCTCTGGGGTGTTTCTTTCAGCGGCATGGGATTTATGTAATCCCCAATGTCCGCTGGGGCGATGAACGCAGTTACACCACCGCTGTCTTGCCGGAATGTTTCGCGTTTCTCGGCGTCCCGAAACACAGCATTGTTTCCGTGGGAACATTCGGTTGCATTCAGGGCGAGGAGAACACCCGGCATTTCCGGGACGGTCTGGCGGCGATGCTCGACCATCTTGAGCCGGAGATCGTGCTGGTATACGGCGCGATGCCGGATCAAATCTTCGCTCCGGTCGCCGACCGGACCCGATTCGTCCGATACCCGGACTGGATCTCCTTGAAGAAAGGAGGCTGTGAAGATGGGAACAGGTAAACCAGGTCGGTATTTGAATACGCGCGGTTCCGGACGGTCGGTCAGCGAGTTTGCGGTGGTCCACTCGCTGGAAGGCAGATTTGTCAAGACGCAGGTCAAGATCAACGGCAAGGTGCAGTTCAAGCTCCGGCTCGCTGCCGGCGGTCACGGACAAGAAGGAATGGATCTGCTTGACAAATACGGCATCGAATACCATGTTGTCAAGACCTATCCAAACGGTGTAAGAGTGGGATACATCCCACGGCATGATAAGAAAAGCAAACAGTTTGGCATCGGGCAGGCATGGTTCCCATCCAGCTGGAGTGACAAGGACATCAAACGAGCTGGAAGTCACGTTGCAGGATTGAAAGGCAATCGCCATATCCCTGACGGCATCGCTGTTTACGGAATCTATAAGGGGGTTCGAGTAGGCATCATCCGGACCCATGGAAAAATCGCAACGGTTTTTCCGGACTTAAACCAAACTTCTGTTCTCAACAAGAGGAGAAAGAAAAAATGAGCATAGCGGAAGAATATAAAAGCATTGTTCAACGCTTGGAGTTTGAACGCCAAAGTCACCTGGATGAATTGCCGGATTACGAAGATGTATCCTTGGCGATAAAGCCGGAGATCGCACTTTTTACGCGGAGTCTCCGTGAGACGATAGAGTTTCTCGACAATGATTGCACGGCCGATCAATTGTCGTGGATGAGTGAGGTTTTCGAGAATATCTCTGCTAAGCTCCAAAGCTGGGAATTCATCGACGCCTTGAAGCGAGCTGCCGACCGGTTTCCGGATGCATGCAAGATATATAATATCCGCGAGTGTATCTCCTATGCCGAAGGGCAGCTGAGTGATGAAGTGTATCGCCAGCGATACCCGGATTTCGGGAAGTGATGGCTTGTTCCGGCAGACTCTGCATACAACGCGGGGTCTGCCGGAGTTTCACGCGACGCGGGCTGAAGGCGGAAAAAAGTGTGGAATTTTAGCGGAAGGGATTGAAAAACACGGGAAATGGGAGTATATTTCGGGACGAAGAACCAAGTGTAAACACTGGAGTGAAAAATGAGTGTTGGAAAGAAAGTTGCCGTCGTCGGTGCTACCGGCGTAGTCGGAATCGAAATGCTGAAGACGCTGGAAAAGCGCAATTTCCCGGTTTCGGAGCTGAAGCTCCTGGCATCCGCCCGGTCTGCGGGCAAGAAGGCCGCCTTCCACGGTGAGGAAGTGACGATCGAGGAATTGACTCCGGAGTCGTTCAAGGGAGTGGATATCGCCCTGTTCAGCGCGGGCGCTTCCATTTCCAAGGAATTTGCGAAGTACTGCGTGGATGCGGGCGCGGTGATGATCGACAACTCCAGCGCGTTCCGTCTGGATGCGGATGTGCCGCTGGTGGTGCCCGAAGTCAACGCGGAAGACGCGTTCCTGCACAAGGGGATCATTGCGAACCCGAACTGCACCACGGCCATCATGTGCGTGGCGGTCTATCCGCTCCACAAGGCCAAAAAACTGGTCCGCATGGTGGCCAGCACGTATCAGGCGGCGTCCGGCGGCGGCGCCAAGGCCATGGCGGAACTGCTGTCGCAGAGTCGTGACGTTCTGGACGGGAAGCCGGCGATCGTCAGCGCCATGGCGCAGCAGATCGCGTTCAACCTGTTCCCGCACATCGACGTGTTTCAGGAGAACGGATATACCAAGGAAGAGATGAAGATGGTCAATGAGACGCGGAAGATCATGCATCTGCCGGATGTGAAGATCTCCTGCACCTGCGTCCGCGTCCCCGTCCTCCGCGCTCATTCCGAGTCCCTGAACCTGGAATTCGAAAATGAGATCACGCCGGAAGAGGCCCGTGCGATCCTGGAAGCCGCCCCCGGCGTTCAGGTGCGGGACAATCCGGCGGAGAAGGTCTATCCCATGCCCATCGAAGCCACCGGCATGTACGATGTTCTGGCCGGACGCATCCGGCAGGATATCTCCCGCGACGACAAGCGCGGACTGGATATCTTCGTCAGCGGCGATCAGCTTCTGAAGGGCGCCGCGCTGAACGCGGTCCAGATCGCCGAAGTTCTGGTCCGGGGCCGGTAAGCTCCGCATGAAAAAGACGGCGGATTCCGGAACTCAGGCGCTGCTGCCGGATCAGGGAGCTCTTTCCCGTCTGCTGGCGGGTCGCCTCAATGATCCGCATTCCATCCTGGGTATGCACAGCGAGCGGGGCGGCGTGGTCGTGCGCGTATACGATCCCGCTGCCCGGGCTGTCACGCTTCTCCGGGAGGGCGCCAGTCCGGCGCCGATGAGCCGGATCCATCCGTCCGGTCTGTTCGGCATTTTTTTCCGGCGGAAGACTCATTTTGCCTATCGGCTGGAAAAGGACTACGGCGACCGCGTATTCACGGCGGAGGATCCGTATCAGTTTCTCCCCTGTCCCGGCGAAATGGATCTGTATCTGTTCAACCGGGGCGAGCATCGCCGGCCGTGGGAATTCATGGGCGCCCGGCAGCGGGACGAGGGTGGAGTCAAAGGCGTCTCCTTTGCGGTGTGGGCGCCCAATGCGGAGCGTGTATCCGTAGTGGGTGATTTCAACTGCTGGGACGGACGGCGCCACCCCATGCGTCTGCTCGGACAGTCCGGCGTGTGGGATCTGTTCATTCCCGGACTGAAGGCCGGAGACGTCTACAAGTATGAGATCCGGACAAAAGCCGGAGACATCTTTCTGAAGCTGGATCCCTACGCACGGCGGACCGAACTCCGTCCCCGGAACGCGGGGATCGTCCCCTCCGATACGCCGTTCCGCTGGACCGATGACGACTGGATGAAGGCCCGCGCCGGAAAAAACATTCTGGAGCAGCCCGTCAATATCTACGAAGTCCACCTGGGATCCTGGGGCGGGCCGGGTCTGCCGGATCTGCCCGAGGGAAAGGAATTTCACAACTACCGTGAGCTGGCCGAAGCCCTGGCGAACTACCTGAAGGACATGAACTACACGCATGTGGAGCTCCTGCCCGTTTTCGAACATCCGCTGGATATGTCCTGGGGATATCAGGTCACGGGCTTCTATGCGCCCACCGCCCGGTTCGGGACCCCGGAGGATTTCGCCTGCTTCGTCGACCGCATGCACCGGGCCGGGATCGGCGTGATTCTGGACTGGGTGCCCGCCCATTTTCCCAAGGATGCCTTCTCTCTGGGTCGTTTTGACGGCACCGCGCTTTACGAACATGCGGATCCCCGTCAGGGCGAGCAGAAGGACTGGGGGACCTACATTTTCAATTTCGGACGGAACGAGGTCCGGACATTCCTCACGGGAAGCGCCCTCTATTTTCTGGAGAATTTCCACGCGGACGGGCTCCGGGTGGATGCCGTGGCTTCCATGATCTATCTGAACTATTCGCGGAACGACGGGGAATGGATCCCCAACAAGTACGGCGGCGTGGAAAATCTGGAGGCGGTGGATTTTCTCAAGAATCTCAACGCTCTGGCCCATAAGGAGTTCCCCGGAATCATGATGACGGCGGAGGAGTCCACATCGTGGCCCGGCGTCTCCCGGCCCGTCTGGCTGGGCGGTCTGGGTTTCACCTTCAAGTGGAACATGGGGTGGATGCACGACACGCTGGACTACTTCGAACTGGATCCGCTTTACCGGAGCTATCATCACGGAAAACTGACCTTCTCCCTGATGTATGCCTTCTCGGAAAATTTCGTGCTGCCCCTGAGTCACGATGAAGTGGTGCACGGCAAGAAGTCCCTCATCGGACGGATGTACGGCGACTACCGGCAGCAGTTCGCCAATCTGCGGGCGCTGTTCGCCTGGATGCAGACCCATCCGGGCAAGAAAATGCTTTTCATGGGCGGCGAATTCGCCCAGATGATCGAATGGAACTACGCGCAGCCTCTGGACTGGCTCCTGCTCAAATATCCCGCCCACGATTCCATCCGCCGCATGGTCTCCGAGCTGAACCGCGTCTACCGGGAAACCCCGGCTCTCTGGGAAAACGATTTCCGGCCCGACGGCTTCGAATGGATCGACGTGGGAGACTACAACCGGTCCATCTTCTCTTATGTCCGGTGGGACAAGAAACGGACCGACCCGGTCCTGGTGATCCTCAATCTGACCCCGGTGGTGCGTGACAACTACGAAACCGGCGTGCCGCTGCCCGGCGTCTGGCGCGAAGTGTTCAACACGGACCGGGAAGAGTACGGCGGAACCGGCCTTCTCAACGGCGCGGATATGCCGTCGCGTCCCGGCAGCCGGAACAACCGGGATCAGTACATCACGCTCCGTCTTCCCTGGCTGGGCGCGGTGATCCTTCGGCGCACGTGACGGCGTTTCAGTTCGTTTCCGCGGACTGCTTTTTCCGGTATGTCCTGGGGCTGACTCCGTACCGGGCGCGGAACTGGCGGGTGAAGTAATTGGAATCGTGAAACCCGGATTCCGCCGCCGTTTCTCCGATGTTCTTCTCCGTTCCGGCAAGAAGCGCGGCCGCCTTGTGCAGACGCTGATCCAGCAGATAGCGGTTGGGGGAACGGCCCGTGAGCTTGCGGAACTGGAGCCTCAGATTGGCCACGCTCATGTGCAGATAGTCCGCCATGGACTGCAGGGTCCAGTCCTGTTCGGGAGAACGGTTGAACTCCGCCAGAAGACGGCTGATCCGGCTGACGTAGCCGCCCAGTCCCTCCGGGTCCCCGGTCCGTCCTTTCCGCACAATGAGCGAAAGGATCTGCAGGAAGAGGCCCAGAAGCTCCGTCCGGCTGCCCGGCTGATCGGTGGTGCGGGCGGAGAAGACTTCCGCCTTTTCCAGCAGGGGCAGAAGTTCGGAAATGTCCGGCGTGTCCAGATGGAGCATGCCTGTACGCGCCCTCATTTCGGAGGAGAGAGACGGCTGAAGCCGGAAAAGGATCTGCCAGTTCGTGAAACGGGAGAGATCGTCTTCCGCAAGAGGCAGAAGGCGGTCCAGGAACATGATGTTGTCCAGTTCGATCTGTACCCCCGGTTCCACCAGGTATTCGTGGGTCCGGTTCTGCGGGATCAGAAAGATGTCCCCCGCCTGGATAGGAACCGTCGCCCCGTTCATATTGTGCAGTCCTCTTCCGCTCCGGATGAAGACCAGTTCGTGGAACCGGTGGGCGTGAGGCGCCATGCAGCCGTGGGAGAACCGCAGGATGCAGAGCGGATCGACCGTCCGGGGAAGAAAATTTGTTTCCGTGCCGGTGTTTTGTATTTTCATAAGAAGTCTCCGTTTTTTCCGGAAAGATAGCACAGGAATCCGGCGAATCAAACGGATTTTAGCAGATAATGCTGTTTTTTTATCCGGAAGTGAAGGTTTTTTTCGTGGGAATGGGGTATAATATGAAACGGAAAACCTGATGTCTGCTCAAAATACGGAACAGCAGGGGGAGTGGATTTCCCCTCATGAACGACTGCCGTAAAGTACAGAATCAACTGAGAAAAGACCGGAATATGAAAATCCAAAGAGAAATTGTCTGGAACAACCGATCCGGAAACGGGACCAGCTGGTTTCATCCCCGGTGCTGCGCACTGGGAGACGGCAGACTTTTCATGTCCCTGCAGAGTGTCGGTGGGAGCGATTTCTACGGGCAGATCCACGAAAGCCTCTTTGACGGGAAACGCTGGAGCGAGCCTTCCCCGGTTCCCGGACTGGGGTGGCAGACGTGCCGGGAGGATATTTCCGAGGGCATCTGCGACGTGGTCCCCTATTATCACGCGCCCACCGATACGGTGCTGGCTATCGGACACAACGTCTACTACCGGAACGGGGCGCTCTTCGATACGATGGGTGACTGGGGCGCCCGGCCCGGCATCAAATTATCCCGTTTTCCCGTCTGGTCGGTGCGCAATTCCAAGGGCGAATGGGGGCCGGTGCGGCGGAAACTGATCGTTCCCGGTCTGGAAAATGCCACGATGTACTCCTGCGGATGTTCCCAGTGGTTCTTCAAAGGACAGGATCAGGTGTTCATTCCTCTGACTTACGGAGAAGCCGGCCGCCGCGACCGCATGGTCTGTTCCGTGCGTTTCACCTACGACGGGAAAGATCTCCTTTTTGCGGGAAAGGGCAACTCGCTGGAACTGCCTGTTGACCGGGGACTTCTGGAGCCTTCCATAACGGAGTTCGGGGGAAGATCCATCATGACGATCCGGGCGGAGGACGGCCGGGGCTACCGGAGCGAAAGCGCCGACGCACTTCACTGGGAGCCCATGAAACCCTGGACCTTCGACGACGGCGAGGAGCTGAAAATGTCCACCACGCAGCAGCATTTTCTCGTCTGCGGCGGAAAACTTCATCTGCTCTATACCCGGAACGCCGGATACAACGCTCACGTGATGCGCTTCCGGGCACCGCTTTTCATCGCCGAACTCAACGACCGCCTGGAGCTGATCCGTGAAAGTGAAGAGGCCGTCTTCCCCATGCTTGACGAGGGAAAAAATGCGCCCGGCATGGGAAATTTTCAGGCTGTTCCGATTTCGGAAAACGAAGCGGTCGTCACCGTGGGAGAGGAACGGGGATACGATGGATACCGCGGGAATACCCTGCTTGCCAGGATAACGTTTTGAAAGAACAAGAGAGAATCCGCACTTATCGAAAGGAGATCATCGTTATGAAAAAAAGTTCCTGCTTCCTTACGTCCCTGACGGCCGTGATGCTCCTGGCGGCAGCGGCGTGCGTCACGGTTCCCGATACAAGCGATTACAAAGACGATACCGCCGCATCATCGGGCAGCTGTTTCGTCGAAGGCTTCGAACAGCCGGCAAAGGGATGGGAACTGGGCAAAGGCTGCCGCATCGTTCACAACGCCGGAATGAACGGCAACCCCGGTCTGGTCATCACCCGG
>JAFZZR010000043.1 GCA_017615635.1 Lentisphaeria bacterium | reverse complement strand
CTTGAAAATCCGGAAAACCGGAGTATAGTGTCGGACAGATTCAGGGAGAAACGGCGATGAAAGACTTGACCAGCAGCGTTTACACATTCGAAGATCTGATACAGGGAAACTTCCTGTATGTAGACAAGACGGAATACATCTGGCAGCTGATAAGACCAGCCAAAGAGATGTATTTCCTCTCCCGTCCCCGCCGCTTTGGGAAGTCCCTGACCCTCTCCACACTGAAGGCCGTCTTTCAGGGGAAGAAAGATCTTTTCAAGGGCCTTGCTATCTATGATAAGCCCTACGACTGGAAGCCGTATCCGATCATCTATCTGGACATGGCCAACTGTCAGGCCAAGACGCCGCAAGCGCTGGACGATTTCATCTTTGACACACTCGTAGGACTCGCGGAAGCGCATGGCGTCAGATTGCGTGGGCAGTCCAATTCAAAAAGATTTGAATTTCTCATCGGGGATATTGCTCAAAAAAACAATAGTTCCGTTGTGATCCTTCTGGACGAATATGACAAGCCCATCCTGAACACACTCTCCGGACCGAATGCATTGGAGTGCCGGGATGTGCTGAAGGGTTTTTACTCGTCCATAAAGAAATGCGAAGGCAGTCTTCGCTTCGCTTTTATCACCGGCGTCAGCAAATTCTGTCATGTGTCGCTGTTCTCCGATCTGAACAACCTGACCGACATCACCATGGATGCCAGGTATGCCACGATGCTGGGCTATACGCAGACAGAGTTCGAGACTAATTTCAAAGAACAGATCGCATCTGTGGAAAAGAAACAGGACCTCAGCCATGCAGACTTTTTGGCCGAGATCAAAGCATGGTATGACGGTTATCGTTTTGAAGAGGATGCGGAAAGCGTTTATAATCCGGTATCTCTGGCAAGATTCTTTGAGTCGGGTGGAAAATTCAGCAATTACTGGTTCGAAACGGGGACTTCCAGTTCCCTTTTTGAGATCATGAAAAAGCAGAGTTTCGATCTTCCGAAGGCCCTGGAGTCCACCGTGTCCGCATCGTTCTTCGAAGCCTTTGAAATTGATCGGCTGGAACCGAAGACGCTGTTGTATCAGACCGGATACCTGACTCTCGGAAAGACCGTGAAGGTCCCAGTTCCCTATACGAAGGTGCAGAATACCGAGTACACGCTGGTCTTTCCGAATTACGAGGTCAAGAGTTCATTCAACAACCATCTTTTGAGATACTATGCCAATGTGCAGGCAGACCAGTCCCAGCGGCTGATTCGGGACTTGATTCAGGATATCGGTTCCGGCAATGCGGACGGCTTCATGAAGCAGCTTCAAACGCTCTTTGCCGATATTCCGTATGATATGCGGGGCAAGAAAGAGCATGATTACCAGACGGTCATCTACGTGATCTTTATGATGCTGCATATCTTTATCGAAGGGGAACACCGGACAGGGGAAGGTCGGATCGACCTCATGCTCAGCGCGGGCGACTGGATCTACGTTATCGAGCTGAAGCTGAACAAGACCGCGCAGGACGCCATGCAGCAGATCCATGATAAGAACTACGCCCTGAATTTCCGGAATCGCGGCAAACGCATCATGCTCATCGGCGCCAATCTGGACTCCGACAAGGGCCAGCTTACCGACTGGATCACGGAAGAGTATTGCTCCTGACGGTCAACACGGACGCAGACGACTGAAACGCCTCGCCTCCCTCGACACCACCCGGTTGGAACATCTTCCTCCCGAACTGCAGCCGGATCCGCCGCCGAAGAAACAGTGACGGCAACCAGAACCCGAGCCGCAACATAGGGACCATTTCCGGCCATTTTACGTGTCTGTCGACAAATATACATCAAATCAGGTGAAAGGCGGGGCGAGGAGAACAGACTGCGAGCAGAAAACCGGACTCCTCTCCAGCTGATTTTTTCTGCCTGTGGTTATTCAACAATTCTTTTACTTTTCTTCTTTGCGGGCTTGACATTTATTTTCCAAATGATATATTTTGGCATGATAGCACGCAACATCACCGGATATCATCATGACGAATAAGCAGAAAAAAGCAACCTTGCAGGACGTCGCCGACTTGGCGGGAGTATGCCGTTCGGCGGCGGGAAAGGTTCTGACCGGAACAGGCGGCTCCATCCGTGTCGGAGAAAAGGCCCGTCAGCGCATTCTGGATGCGGCAAAAAAACTCGGATATCAGCAGAACATGGCCGGCACCATTCTGGCGGGTGGACATTCCCATCTGATCGGCGTGATCCTGGATTCTCACACCCACTACCGGGATCTGCGTCTTTTGATCGAACTGGAGAAACTCTGTTCGGTAAACGGGTACCAGCTTCAGACCTGTTTTTCCCATGACAACCCCCGGATCATCGCACAGAGTTATGCCATGCTGAAAAGTTATGGGGCGAACAGCGTCATTTGCTGTGCACACGACTATCCGGGAATGACGAAGGAGATCGAAGAGATATTCTCCGGCGAGGACCGGGTTATTTTTCTGGAAAAACCGGGATTCGAAGCGAAGAAATATGTTGTGATGAGCCGAAAAAAGGCTCTGCAGAACATGATCGCTTCTGCCGTGAAATCCGGATACCGCCGCATCGGGCTGGTTCATGGCGATCCGATATGGGCGTCGGAACGCCAGCTGCATCAGGAATTTTGCCTAGCCCTTGAGGCTTGCGGAATGGCAGCGGATGAGCGGCTGATTTATCCTTACGAAGAGAAGCCGAACATTGCCGAATGCTGTAATGACGCACTTCAAAAGATGATTCTGCCGCAGAAACCGGATTTTCTTTTTGTGCATGATGCCGTTCATGCCGTCTATCTGCGTAATCTGATTCGTGACGCGGGGCTGGAGATCACACTGCACGGCGGCGACGACGATCCGATCTTTGCCGGATTCCGGCCTGTTACCGGATCACTGGATCCCTGCTACGAAAAAATCGCGGAAATTCTCTTTGAAACGGCATCCGGCAAACGGACCGGGTGCCGTGAGACGATCGAAATCCGTTTCCGTAAAAATTCCATCATTCCCAAATCCTGAAGGAAGAGGCATGAATCCGAAACTCCTGGATGCTTATTCCCGCATAAAACAGCCGGACAGGTCGTATATGACTTTTTTGGAGGATTTGCGGACGCCAGTCCGCTTTCCCGATGTGCCGGTGCCGGATGAGGTCCGGGAAGCAAAGGGAACGGCTTCATTATCCCGAGGGGTGTCATTGTCTTTCCAGCTTGACGGCATGAAAGGAGAATTTCCGGATACTGCGCTGGATTCCCTGCGGCGGCTTCCGGGCACGATGGGATCACCTTGCGAAGGACACAAGTACCCGATCCGTTTTGCTTGCAGTCCGGCTTTTTCGCATGAGGAATATTCTGTGACCGTAGGGAAAAGCGGTACGGTCGTGGAGGCGGCGGACAGCGAGGGATTCCGCCGTGCGATATACTTTTTGGAAGACCGTATCCGGGAAACCGGCAGCCGAAGTATCACCACTGGGAAATGGAGGCGGAAACCTTTCATCCGGAACCGGATTTCCCGCTGTTTCTTCGGCCCGACGTATCGTCCGCCCTTCGGGATCGACGAATTGACCAATGACATCAATTACTATCCGGATGCATATCTGGACCGCCTTGCCCGCGAGGGAGTCAATGGGTTATGGCTGACAATGTACTTCAAGGATCTGCCCTCTTCCATCTTTCCGGACCGTGGGGCCGATTCGGAAAAGCGATTTGCAAAACTGCGGGAAACGGCGGACCGCTGTGCCCGTTACGGAATCCGGATTTTTGTGTATGTATGCGAACCGAGACTGTGGGGGGATGCCCCGTGTGCTATACCGGAGAGCGAGGCCGGAGCACATCCGGAACTGATTGCGGAAGAGCATGAGGGGATTTACCGTTGCTTCTGTGATCATTCTCCGCTCTGCGGGAAGTACATCGAGGAATCGGTTACCCGTCTGTTTCGTGCGGTACCGAACTTGGGCGGGATCATCAATATCATGCTGGGCGAGGATAACGGCTCCTGTCTCGGCTATCGCATCAGCCGCCGTTTTGCCGGGCAGCGAAAATACGGGCCGTGTCCGGAATCGTGCAGGAAAGAGGGCATTCCCGCAGCGGTCTCGAAGCTCGCGGAACATTTTTACCGTCCGATGAAAAAAATCAATCCGGACGCGGAGTATATCGGTTGGTTCTACGCGCCGGGACAAAGAGACGGCTCCTCTTTTCACCATCGACTTCGGGATGCGGTTTCACAGTGGCCGGATGAAGCGTCCCTCATGTTCAATTTCGAGTCCGGAGGCGTGGCAAAACAGTTCGGACGGAACAGAAATGTGTTCGATTATTCACTGGCTTATGTCGGCCCCTCCAGACTGTTTCGGGAAACGGCGGTCCGTGTCGCCAGCCCCGCGGCGAAGATTCAGGTGGGTTGTTCTCATGAAGACGCCTCGATTCCATTTGTTCCTGTGCCCTTTCATCTGTATCGCAAATATTCGGCCATGAAAGAGCTGGGCGTTAAAAACGTGATGCAGTGCTGGTATTTCGGAAACTATCCGGGGCTGATGAACAAGGCGGCCGGAGAACTTTCCTTTCTGCCGTTCCCGAAAAACGGAAGACAATTTCTGATGGATCTGGCACGTCCGGACTGGCATGATGATGCGGAACGGGTCGTCAAAGCCTGGGAATGGTTTTCCCGCGGATACGAAAAATTTCCTGCCAATATCGCCTTTGCCTGGTACGGACCTCTCCACCATTCGATTGTCTGGCCGCTGCATCTGAGACCGCTGGATTTGCCGCTCGCGCGAAGCTGGCTGCTGAACAATTATCCGAAGATCAGCGGGGATCGCATCGGCGATTGTCTTGTCTATCAGCATACGCTTCCGGAAGCACTGGAACTGTGCCGGGAAATGCTCCGATATTGGGAAAAAGGTTTGGCCTTGCTCCGTCCTCTTGCGGACCGGTATGAAAAGGATCCGGATCGTTCGGCGGATCTGAATCTGGCGGAAGCCATCGGCCTGCAGATGAAGAGCACGGTCAACGTATTGTCATTCTATTCGCTTCGGGAAGATATGTTCTTTTATCGGCGTGACCACCTTGCGGAAATGCGCGGAATCGTTGAGGACGAAATCCGGAATTCAGAAAAAATGGAGGAGTTTTGCCACACGGATTCCAGGCTCGGGTATCATTCGGAAGCGGAAGGCTATCTGTTTCACCCCGAAAAGTTGCGGACCCGGATCACTTTGCTGCGGGATTTGCTGGATGCGGATTTTCCGGATTTCGATTTCCGCACGGATTTCGTGGATGAATATACGGGCCGGAAACTCACTGGCGCCTGCGCTCATGCTCCGCGTGGAACGTTCGGCGGAAGACAGGCCTTCGGTCCGGGTATGTACTGGAGCGCCTCCCATGATGAGAAGGATCTGATTTTCCGGCTGGAAGGAATCAGGAAACAGAAGTTCCGTATCGAGATCCAGGCATGCCGCCTGTGGCCGGCTGTCACAATCTTCTTTGACGAACATGGCAGGATCGAACTGGATACCTATCCTCTGCGCCGTCCGGAAAAAGTTAGAGTTGTCAGAAGAAATGAAATCACGACCGTGTTCCTGCCGCTGAAAATAATGGATGGATTCCGACGGAAAGGTTTTCCGATGCGGATCAATCTCCGGGGCAAAGATTTTGCCTGGACCGAATATCAGCCGGTTCCTTATCGGCTGATGCTTCATGACTTCGATCCCGCATCGGCCGGCTGGCTGATTCTGGATGAAGAAAGGCCGGAAAGACAAAAAAGACTGTCTCACAGATAACAAAACTTCAGGAGGAGAAAAATCATGAGAAGGAAACCGTTGTTTACGCTGATTGAGTTGCTTGTCGTCATCGCCATCATTTCCGTGCTGGCGGGCATGCTGCTGCCTGCGCTGGGTATGACAAAGGAGAAAGCATACTCGATTTCGTGTCTGAACAATCTCAAAACGATAGGACTTGCGCAAATCAGTTACACTATGGACAATGGTGACTGGATAATCTATGCGGCACGGACCAGCAGCAGTTGGGCAAACAAGACATACAGCGCCAGTTGGTGGGGAACGCTGGGCGGACTTGACGGCAATGTCAATTACGGCGTAAGTCTGACGATGGAAAACGGCCACATCAAAGCGGGTGGAACGTTCGATTGTCCCTCGGAATCGGTGTCGTTCGGCGATGCGACAAAAAAGGAATACAACCAGGCCAAGTATATCATGAATGCGATCGGGCCGGTGGCGACGACGGAAGGCGGCACCGTCAGCAAAACATTCAACTATCTCCGCAAAACCAACTGCGTCACGCAGCCCGGCAAGGCGATCTTCTGCGGGGATTCGCTGCCGAGCCTGGCGTACAACACAGTCCAGACCGGCAACATCTGCTGGCTTGCCTTCCGGCACGGAGCCAAAGATCCCCGGACCACGTACAGCGACCTGCCCATAGTTCCCGGCAGAGCGAATCTGCTGTACATCGACGGGCATTCCAATTCCGTAAAATCGCGGGAACTGATGCAGGGTGCCAACGACAACGAATTACGGGCGGCATCCATGACTTCCGATAATTCATCTTATTGCGGTTATAAACGGAACAGCGGAGTGCCGTTTTATGAATAAGAAGAGCTTGTTCTGTTTTGCTCCGCTTTTGCTGTTTGCCGGTTGTGCGACCGATCCGTTTCCATCCGCCGGGGAAATCCTGAATTATCCGGAGGAAACCGGACGGGAACTGGTTTACGGAACCGGCTTTGAAAATCCGGAGGAAAGCACGATCGAAAAGGGGGAAGGATTTTGTTTTGCGCCCGGTGAAGGCAACAACGGAAACACCGGATTGCGTGGTGACCGGGTCGGAGAAGTCAGCCGGGTTCTGGATACGGTCATCACTCTGCCTCAGGATAAGATCGTTCCGGGCGCCCAGTACCGGGTAATGGTCAGCGTCAAAGGAAAAGACCTGCGTCATGTCAGACGGCCGATTCCGCCGGGCAGTCACCGGTTTATGGAGATATTCTACACTGACGCAAAAACAGGCGCTTATTCTTTTCAGAAGAACAGAGTGATTCCGTTTGCCGCGCCGCCATCGGGAGAACAGTTCCAATCCTTCAGCTGCACGTTCCCCGGAATCGAGGGGGCAAAAACTCATGTCCGGCTGGCCTTGTGGTACGATTTTCTCGGCACGATCTGGTTTGACGACTTGCGGGTTTATCGCGAAGGGGTCAATGCCAACGCCTTTCTGGTCGACCCTGCATACAGTACATTTTTCACCGATTCCGGTCATTTCCGGATTCGGCTTTATCTGCCGGGCGAATACAGTTCCCCCGTCGTACTCGCAGAATTCTTATCGGGAAACACTCCCCTGCGTCAGCAGGTACTCATACCGGCAGACAACTGGATCCTCGGCGATTTCGGAGAGAACTTGCCGACGGGAGAAGGAAAATTCCGGATCACCCTGGCGGACAGCGTAAGAAAACTCCGGATCAAAACCGTGGAGTTTCCCGTAAATGTCCGGATCCGGGAGGAACTGCCGGAGGGAGCCTGTACGCTGGATTCGGAAGGGTTCCTGCTCAAGGACGGCAAACGATTCCTGCCTCTGGGGCTCTTTTTCTCCATTCTGCCGGAGAAGCGTGAAGAACATCTCAAACGGATTTCAGCATCACCCTACAACTTCATCTGCGACTATACCGCGCTCAGTATTCCCCCGGCTCAGAACGAGGAAAAAATTACAGCTTTTCGAAAAGGCCTGGATCTGGTTCGGCGTCATCGCCTGAAAATCATTGTGAGTCTTCTCCCCTTTTACTCCGCCAACTCCAATTACGTGAAAAACGGCTGGTCCGGCGAAACCTCAATGGCAGGTATGACTTGCAAGCTGGCCCGGTCTGTCAAGGATCATCCGGCCCTGATGGGCTGGTATCTGGCCGATGAACTTTCCGCGGAACAACTGGCTGTGCCCATTGAAATGCGCAGAATTCTCAACAGAGAGGACCCATTTCACCCGACCTTTACCCTGACGAATCTGGAATCGGAACTGCCGGATTACGCACATTCCGGGGATATTCTCATGTTCGACCCTTATCCCCTGCGGTCACGCAAAGGCGGCAGCCGTACGGTGAACGCGGATTATGCCGTATTCAGCGGACGGGGGCGTCTGTCCGGAACGCCGATCTGGGCGGTACCTCAGGGATTCAACTGGGGTATCGAGCCGGAGAATCTGGCGAGATACGGCGATTTTATCGATCCATCCGAGGAAGATATGCGCACTCTGATGATGCTGAGTCTGGTCGAAGGTGCCAAAGGAATCTGCCTCTTCAACTATCCCTATCAGTTCCCGAACGGAATGAAACGTCTCACGGAACACGGCCTGCAGAATTATCCGGATGAACTGTGGCGGCGGCAGGTCCGGGCTGGCAGCGCGGTAAAAAAAATCGAACCGTATTTTATCAGTTCTCTGCCTGTCCCTGAAATCCGGATCGAAAATCGCGGCAGGGCCGAAGTCAAAGCCCGGCTCTGGAAGGCGGAATCTGGAAAATCGGCGCTGGTCATCGTCGGAACCGGAGGCGGCCCCGCTGATGCGATAATCTCGGCGCCGGGCTGCGGTGAACTCAAATCCGAATTCGGACACACGAAATCGCTTGGCGGTGGACTGTACCATTTCACCTCGGAGGATCTCGCATCGGATATGCTTTTCGACAAAAACAAATAGAGTTGAGCAAAGAAAGGACTGTAATCATGATGGCAAACCGGAAAACCGCATTAAGAACCTCATACCTCATACCTCATACCTCATACCTGAAGCGATTCACGCTGATCGAGTTGCTGGTCGTCATCGCCATCATTTCCGTGCTGGCGGGCATGCTGCTGCCTGCTCTGGGCCAGGTAAAGGAAAAGGCGAATCAGACCTTCTGTGCGAACAATATGAGGCAGATCGGATTCGCGTTCCAGGGATATATCGATGCGTTCGACGACTGGCTGCCGCCGGTCAGAATTGAAGGGAGGATGGATACATATTCTTTCTATCATACATTTGGTATGTCGCTTATCTCAAAACATTCCAATTTGTATGGAAGTCCGTTGGAATGGAACTGCAAAGAGTCAGGAAAAAGCAGAAGTTTTATCTGCCCGTCGCAGAAATATCAGGATATACAATACGACTCCCCGATAAAATTCTACTATTCCCATTACATACCGAATCGTTATATTTGCGGATATCTTACCCGTACAAAAAAACTGGCCAACACTCATAAAGCAACAGCCATTGTAACTCCATCCGAAGCTGTTACCTATGTGGAGAGCGGGAATAGAACTAATCCTGATATTACCGCCGTCACAAACCAGTTTTCCGTCATCCACGGAAGCCGTTCCAAGGATGCACCGGCATATCCATTGCCCGGAGGGAGCAATGTCCTGTTTTCCGATCTGCATGTCTCCTGGATGTCGGGTACGGATTTCAGCAACAGAGTAGACAGCGTAAATACAGGGCTCACGAATACCGCGCTGACCGCCGGATTCAGATACTGATTTACTGACAGTGTAAACAACACCTACAGGAAGGGACAAAAATCATGACAAACCGGAAAGGACGTTTTAAACTTCTTATCCTCCGCAGCTTCAGCGAAGGAGGATCATCTCGGAAGCAATTCACGTTGATCGAATTGCTGGTCGTCATCGCCATCATTTCCGTGCTGGCGGGCATGCTGCTGCCTGCGTTGAGCTCGGTAAAGGAAAAGGCCAATCAGACTTCCTGTGCGAACAATATGAGGCAGATCGGATTCGCGTTCCAGGGATATATCGATGCGTTCGACGACTGGCTGCCGCCCGCCAGAATTGAAGAGCGAAGACTCGCGTATACTTTCTATCACGCCTTTAATATGTCACTCATCTCCAAACATTCCAACCTGTATGGAAGCCAATTGGAATGGAATTGTGAGTACCCCGGGAGAAGTAAAAATTTCATCTGTCCTTCACAAAAGACCCAGGATATATATTACACATCCTCGATAAATTACTGGTATTCCCACTACGTTCCGAACCGCTATATCTGCGGATACAGGAACCTTGCTAATTTTCATAAAACCACAGCCATTACAATTCCATCCGAAGCCGTCATCTATGTGGAAAACGGAAAAAAAGATTCCTACGATATTACTGCCGTCAACAAACAGTTTTCCGTCATCCACGGAAGCCGTTCCAAGGATGCCCCCGCGTATCCGCTGCCCGGAGGAAGCAATGTGCTGTTTTCCGATCTGCACGTCTCCTGGATGTCCGGCAGAGAATTCGGAGAACGGGAGGATAAGATGAATACATTGAGTGATCCTTATGCCATGAAACAGTTGACGGTCGGATTCCGGTATTGACTCCCCAGCAAACGAAGCAACAAAACGAGTCCAAAAGAAGGAACATGAACGAGATGAAAAAGTCGAATATTATCACTGTGATGATGGCCGCCGCTTTCTGCTGCTTTGCGGAACAAGGCGAGATCCGACTTCCGGCGTTCGAAACATGGAATGCCGGAAACGATGCCCTTGTCAAAACGGAAAACGGGTGGCTGCTCAACAAGGCAAAACTCCGCGTCCCCGGCGAATATCCGGTGCAGTACGGCGACAGTGTCGTAATCAGTATGAAGCACAGCGGGAAGGGAAGTATTGCAGTCTGTCTGAACGAGTTTGACGAAAACAGGCGTCCGGTCACCACCTTTTCCACCACATTCGCCAACAACGAAGGAAAGACGGCGGTTTATTCGCCCTTTTTCGAAATCCGGGGAAAAGAGGCTCGGTATTTTACCTTGACACTCGACGGCAGCAGGAATGCCGACATGGTCATCGAAAAATTGACCGTTCTGCACCATCACGGGGAAAATCAGAAATTGTTCTCGCCGGTTCTGAGTGTGGATCATTGGCAGCAGGTTACGCAGGGGACGAATCTGGCCGCCGGAAAAAAGGTGCGGTTCTATCCCGTGCCGAACCGTGCCGCGACCAAAGAGGGCGATACGGATGAAACAGATCTGACGGATGGGAAACTCAGTACATTTCACGGCGGATGTATCCATGACGATAAAGCGGCCGTCGGGTGGCAGCATCCGAGGCTCGACCGCTGTGCGTTTTCGATCGATCTGGGCTCGGTCCAGCCTGTCGGCAAGGCTGTTCTGCGGATCTGCGGCGGGTATCTGAACGGGACCAAGCAGGGCAGCGCCGGAATGTTTCCGGAACGGATCGACGTCTGGATCAGCAAGGACGGAAAGGACTGGTACAAGGCTTCGTATCTCCAGAAACTTCAGGTCAACGAACAGGCGGATTCCGACTGGAATACGCTGTACTACCTGCCGGAGGGGCATGGAAACATCCGGGCCTACGCCTATCCCTTCCAGCTGAACGTCAATGCCGAAGCCCGTTTCATTTACTTCGATTTCTCAACCGCTTATTACATTTTTGTCCTGGACGAGGCCGCGGTGCTGGAAGGCGATCCCTCGACTCCGGGATTCAATGCGGTGTACAGCGGTCCCTCGAAGGAACTGCTGAAACAGCAGGCGGCGCTGACGCCGTATTATTCCGAATTTTATGTGGCCCGGAACGTCAACGTGCCGAATTTTTTCCGTTTTGACGACAACCGCGACGTACAGCCGGAAAAGGAGATGATCACTTATTCGATCGACCTTCCTTCACAAATCCGCTACATTCCGGAAGGCGAGCTTCAACACGATGGAAAGACAAGAAAACTGGAGAAGACGGAAGAGAACAACGGCCGGGTAACGTATCACTTCAGTTCTTCCTGCAGCCATGATGTCTTCGTAAAAAAAGCCATATATGAGATCGGGCCATTCTATTTCCGGGCAGAAGGCGATGTCCCCGAAAGCGAAAAGTATATCCGGATCACGACGTTTGCCGATGGGAAACCCTGCGGCGAAATCAAAATGAAACTGAACGTGATCGATATTCCGGAAGTTCCGCAACTGAAGCACCTGATGATGGCGGGGACCTGGTTTACCAACCGGGTCATGTTCAGCTGGCCGGACACCATGAACTCCATGCGGCATCTGGGGTTCAATGCCCTGTCCGTTCATGGTCAGGTGACGCCGCGGAATCAGAAGTACCTGGAAGAAGCCAGAGCAAACGGCTTCAAGATCATCGGTGTCCCCAATAACGCATTCCGTTTCCCCCGAGATGCGAAATGTACGAACTGGGAGACATTCCGCATCAACCATTTCTGTCCGTCGTACAGGGGAGAAGCCTATCAGTTTTTCTGCAATGAGATCATAGAAAAGGGAATGAAGAGCATCCAGCCGGATTATATTCACATGGATTATGAATTCTGGTTTTCCCCGGGAGGCTTTGCCTCCTGTGAAAGGTGCGAGGCGCTTCGAAAAAGTAAAAATATGAGCCGCAAAGACTTTGCGGAATGGGTTATGGCGGATTCACTCAAGGGTATTCTCGAGGCGGCCAGACGCGCGGCTCCGCAGGCTGTGATCGCCAATTATCTCTGCTGCATGGACAGAACGAGGGAGTGCGGCGATGATGAGGTTTCGATTTTCGGGACCAGACTGCTGTATCCGGAATATCTGGATGAACTTCATCCATCCTGCTACCAGACCAACATTCACCTGGTCGTCAAGGCGGTAAGGACCAATTATCTTTACACCCGCGACCCGAAGAAGGTTCTGATCTATCTGACGGCCGGAAACGGTGCCTATTTCACGGAGGAATTCGGCATTACCGCCTTTTACAGTCTGCTGGAGGCCTACATGAACGGAGCGTATGCTGTCGCGTACTTCGTAGATCGCTCCTTCGCTTCGCCCATCGACTATTATTACGTAACCAGTGCACTGAAACTGATTGCTCCGTATGATGAATTCCTGGTCAAGGCCACCCTGGACGAGAATTTCAAAGGCAGCAATCCGGATTTGACCTACACACTGCGCAAGGATGGCAAAGACGCTTTGCTGCTGGTCGGAAATTATCAGAAGAGAAAAGGCGCCTCCACCTTCCTTCCGCTTCCCGGACTTACCTCGGCAGTGGATTGTAAGACCGGTGAGGAGATCCGTTTCGATCAGAAAGGAATCGAGCTGCCGCTTGACAAGTATCAGGCAAGACTTCTGAAACTGACTTTCTGACTGTTATACCTGAATCCGTGATCCGTCCTTCACGGATTCAGGCTTAAAAGAATCCTTATATTGATCACAGGGGATACAGGATGAACTCACATAAAAAAACAGCCTCGGCAAACCAGCTGCCATTTCTGGCCTACCGCTCTTTTATTGCTCCTCTCAACACGATTGAAAAATTTGCGGACAAAGGATTTGATACGCTCTGCGTATTTCCTGCCCATACAGTCAATTCACGCGGGACTCCTTACAGCCCGTATCCGCCGGTCTGGAAATGGTTTGACCATCTGGATTTCACGCCGTTCGATCAGATGGTCCACGATTTTTCCCAAGCGATGCCTGACGCGAAACTGATTTGCATGATTGATATGAATTCCCCAGCCTGGCTGGAGCATTATTGCATGCAGTCCTGCGACTCTTTCAATAATCTGGGCCAGGCGATCCACAATCCTGTCTGGCAGAAATCAGTAAGTTCTTATCTGCAGCAATTTCTCCGCTATGCCAACCGGAAATACGGGAAACGGATCCAGGCGTATGTCCTGGCCTGCGGTGCCACCGATGAATGGTATGATTACTCGATGGGATGCGAAAGCCATTGCCGCCGGGAAGCCTGGCGCAGATGGTGCCGGAAAAACCATCTGCCGGTTCCGGAAGATATTCCTTCCATCTCCGCACGGGATCGAGCTTTGCATGAGAACTTTCTCCGTGATCCGGTAAAAGATAGAGCGGCACTCTATTACTGGCGATTCTGCAATCAATCCATCGCTGATGCGATCCTCAAATTTGCGAATATCGCCCGGAAGATCATTAGAGACAAAGCACAGATCGGCTGTTTTTACGGATATATCCTTGAAAAATCAAGCAGTAATTTAGTCTCTTGCGGGCATTTGGAATATGAACGCGTCCTAGACTCTCCGGATATTGATTTCCTTATTTCCCCCGGGACCTATACGAGTGCACGAAAAATTGGCGGCGGCTCCGGTTTTCTCATTCCCCATGGAACTGCGGCGGTCCGCAGTAAACGTCTCCTGCACGAATGCGACCAGCGCACCCATACATTCAATCCATGGCTCACTCCAGATATCACGTTGAGAATGAAGACGGCCTGGCCGGATGAAGCATCTACTGTAGCCGGACTTAAACGCGAGGCCGCGCTTGGTCTTATTAACCGAACCCATCTTTGGTGGTTCGATATGTGGGGCGATTTTTATCAGGGCGAAGCAATCATGAATACCCTCGGACAAATTTGTCGCATCTGGTCAAAACATGCCGGCATTCCGGCAAAAGATGTCTGCGAAATCGCCATGATCGTCGACCCTGACAGTACTTATTACCTTAATCAAAATCACCCGGATGTTCCAGAAATCAATCTCGGAACCCGGAACAAACTGAACCTGATCGGCGCACCGTTCGAAGTTTATTCCTTCAACGATATTCCGAAAATAGAAAAACTTCAGCAGTACAAATTGGTGATCTTCACATCGCTCTTCCATCTGACACCCGAAAAGAAAGCCAGCCTCCGGAAGTACGTCTTCAAGGAGGGACGCACGATCCTCTGGCTGGGGCCGGCAGGCATCATGGACGGTGAAACGTACGATCCGGAAAACTGCCGCAAACTCACCGGACACGCCGTGACGGAAAAGAATTTCGTTCTGCGGAAGATGAAAAACTGGAATTCCATTCTAGTCCGCGACTATGACAAAGTTACGCCTGGAATTCTGAAAGAGATAGCGGAACGGGCAGGTGTCCTCATTTACACCCATAGGGAATGGCCGGTCTATGCCGAGGGAAATCTTCTGTCAATCCATACGATGGATGGCGGCAAGGAAGAAATCCGTGTTCCGATCAAATCGGGAACGGCAACTGAACTTTTCTCAGAAAAAAAATATCCCGTGGTTAATGGCAAATTTCTGTACCGCTTTCAAAAGCCGGATACCGCCATGTTCGAGTTGTCATAACGACGAAGGTATTAGCAGAAAATAACAATATTTCTTAAATCAAAAGGAGCGATCATGATTCATTCTGCAAAGACAATTTCTGTTCTCGGGATGCTTTGCTGCGTGCTCAGCGCCCATGCCGTTACGCCGTTCCGGGATGGCGAGAAAGTCGTTTTTCTGGGAGACAGCATCACGCACGGAGGCTGGTTCATCTGCTGGGCACAGGCCATTTATCAGCTGCGGTGTCCGGGGAAAATAGTTCTGGACAATGCGGGGATCGCTGGAAATTCAGCCGGAGAAGGTCTCGCCAGACTGGAATATGATGTCCTCGACAAAAAACCGGACCGGGTCTTTGTCATGTTCGGGATGAATGATCTCGGCTTGACGCTGTATGCAAAAGGCGGTATGGGACCGGATGCCGTCCGCCGGGCGCGTATGGAGAATTACGAGAAGAATATAAACCGGATCTGCGAGGGACTGAAGGAGGCCGGCATCCCCGCCGTGCTGATCACGCCTACGCCGTACAACCAATACGGGAAAGACAATCCGTCCTCCTACAACGAGGCCGGCCTTGCGGCCGCCGCCGGAATCATCCGGAAAACGGCGGAAGAACGGGGCCTCGAGGTCCTGGAATTTCACGCGCCCATGACGGAAATTTTGAAAAAACAGCCTGAAATTTCCCCCATGCGCGCGGACAATGTCCATCCCAATGAACTGGGGCACCTGGTCATGGCATATTATCTCTGCAAAGCCGCGGGTCTCGATGGAAAGATCGCGGACGTGAGTATCGATGCGGCAGACGGAAAGATCCTCAAGGCCGAGCATGCGGTCATCCGCGACGTGAAGATCCCGAAGGCCGGAAAACAGGAGCCGGCCGGGACGGGTCCGGAGGGAATCTCTTTTGAATACTGTCCGTCGCGCCTTCCCTTTATCATGGACAAGCGCCATGAAGGAATTGATTCTCTGGTTCCGTTTACAGAGGATTTCAATACGGAATCCATGCAGATCACCGGCCTTGCCGAAGGGGAATATCAGATATTGGCTGATGGCGTCCCGATCGGAACGTTTTCCTCCGCCGATCTTGCGAAGGGGATCAACCTGGCCGTCATAAATACTCCATCCCGTCAGCAGGCACGGAAAGTCTTTCGTCAGATCGAGGCCCTCCGGACTTGCATGTCGCGCCTCCGCTCCGTGGTCCAGGGCGACCGTTTCGCCTTGTCTCAAAACGCGGACCTCCGGGATCCGGAAAGCTGCTGCAAGGCCGCGGATCAGTGGTTTAAGATTCATTATGCGGATGAAAAAGCCAGCGGCAGGCAGTATTACGCGAACGTGGTGGAAGAGTACAAAAAGAACAAAAGGATTCTTCCGGACATATTGAAACAGATGGCCGCGGCCTACGAAAATCTGTATCGGGAAAGCCATGCTGTTTCTTACAGAATCGAGCTGAAAAAACTTTGATCGAATGAGTGTGTTCCGCTTCATATGCGGCCATTACTTTTTTTCGATCGTCACTGAAGAAGGGTTTTGGAATGAGTGCGAATCCACGCGAAAACGGATCAGAATTTTACGTGCAGAAAATCCCCTGGGAAGTCAACTATGATGAATCCCGGATGCCCGTGTATACCCTGCCGAAACTGTTGCGCTGCGAAGACGGAACTCCGGTAGCGGATGCGGCGGCATGGCTGTCCAGACGGCGTCCGGAACTGCTCCGGATGTTCAAGGAAGTGATGTACGGGGAACTGCCACCCCTGCCGGACCGGGTGAGGTATGAGCTTTTGAGCGAGAAGAAGGATGCCCGCGATGGAAAAGCGATCCGGCGGGAAGTCCGGATCCATTTCGAAATGAAGAACGGGCGGACCCATTGCATAGACTTGCTGTATTACCTCCCGGCAAATGCAGATGGCCCTGTGCCCGTATTCGTCGGGCTCACATTCTTCGGCAATCATGTAATAACCGATGAACCGGATGTCCGGATCACCGGGACGGCCGGCGGTCCGGAAGGTGCCCGGGGAGAACAGGTCCGCCGTTTCCCCATCGACACCATTCTCGAACGGGGCTATGCGCTGGCGGTGGTTTCCTACCACGACATCTTTCCGGACCGCGAGACCGGCTGGGCGGACAGTATCTACAAACTCTTTTTCTCGGATGACGAACTGAAGAAACGCCCGGCCGGATACTCTTCCATCAGTGCCTGGGCGTGGGGGCTTTCCCGGATCCTGGACTACTTGGAAACCGTGCCGGAAATCGACGCCTCCAAGGCCGCCGTGTTCGGACATTCGCGCCTGGGGAAATCGTCCCTCTGGGCCGGAGCGAACGACAAACGGTTCAAACTGGTCTGCGTGAACGATTCCGGCTGCGGCGGGGCGGCGCTGAGCCGCCGTCTGTACGGGGAAACGCTTTTTTCCATGTATCACTCGAACACCGTCGGCAAATGGTGGTTCACGGACACGCTGGAGGCGAAGTCCGGACATCCGGAACTTCTGCCGCTGGATCAGCATGAACTGATCGCCCTCGTTGCGCCTCGGACCGTCGCCGTCCACAGCGCCACGGAAGACCGGTGGGCCGACCCGAAGGGAGAGTATCTCGCCGTGTATCACGCGGGCCCCGTATTCGAACTGTTCGGAAAAACGCCGCTGGCCTCGGAAACACCTCCGGCCCCCGAACACGCCGTCGGAACCGATGTGAGTTACTATTGCCGGATCGGCAAGCACGATCTGCTGCTCTCCGACTGGGAACACTATCTGACCATGGCCGAACGTCTTTTTAAACGGTAAAATGGGTGATTCTGAGGCTCCTGAAGCCTGAAATCATTGTACGAGGATGTATTTGCCTCTTTGTCCAGATGCTTCACGTACACAGACTGACCTTGATCCGTTAAGACACTATCTCCCAGACAATAGGGGATGGCAAACGAACATAACAGTTTTTTATAGCCGCACCATATCGAGACGAATTCTCCTCAATCCATAAAGATCTGTAAAATCGAACAACATCTTCGTTCAGATATTTGATCCGATAAACTCAAAAGTCCGCATACGGTATTCTGTAAGGATCAAGAAAATGTTTCGGAAAAATAAGCAACAATAGGCAAGTAATCCATAAAATCCGAGCGTAATCAAATAGCCATCATCGCGATCCTCGCAGGAATGCTTCTGCCTGCGCTGGGAAGCGTAAGAGAAAGAGGAAAGACCATCAGCTGCATCAACAATCAGAGACAGTTATCCCTGTCCCGGATCATGTACCGGGAGGCAAACAACGACCATTTCCCGCTGTTTGCGAACACTTCGGCTTTTCCCGCCGCGTATCCGGCCGCAGGGAACGGCCTCAGTTTCTGGACCTCGAATATGGTAAAAAACGGGTATATTGCATCGTGTGCCATCCTGGTCTGTCCCGCCAGATTTGAGAAAACGGCGTCGTCTTTCACCCGGGATGATTACCGGAATGAAAATGCAAAATCCTGGGTCGATTATGACTGGAAATGGTATCACACGGATTACGGGGCGAACGTCGAAATCTGTCTGAACAACGGAGAAGTGAAACAATGGGCCGCAGGCTTTACCATGAGTAAAATCAAAAAACCTTCCGCTGTTATCGACACGGCGGAATCGCTGAACAGTTATTCGGATGGAAGAGGCGCCGCGCTCGTCTACTCCTGGGCTCATTCCACCGCGTTCGTCTATGCGCCGCATGACAAGTCCCGCTCCTGCAATGTCGCCTGGCTGGACGGTCATGTGACGACGGAAAAGACGCCTGTGGATTCCCGGCTGGAAGACACCTATAAAACCAACGTGTATGCCCAGGGTTCGGTTTTTGCAAGCTACAGTTATGACAACAACCCGTGGACAAAGAACAATCAATCGCACTATTGAGCCAGGGAGTCTGCGAGGAAAGGAGACCGGGGCATGACATACAAAATTCTTTTGAGTCTGTGCGCCGGGCCTCCGTCTTCGCCGTGCAATAAGGCAACGGAAGGACTGTGAAATTTCAAACGCAAAAATCAAAAAACAACAAAAATAAGGAACAACGTCATGCAAAAAAGAAAGAACAGTTTCACCCTCATCGAACTGCTGGTCGTCATCGCCATCATCGCCGTCCTGGCGGGGATGCTTCTGCCGGCGCTGAACTCGGCAAAGTCGCACGCCTACACGGCGCAGTGCTGCAACAACCTCAAACAGCTGGGACTCGGCATGATGGGCTACATGAACGACAACGAGGACTGGGTCCCCAGAATAGGAACGGCGCTGACCGACGGAGTCTTCTTCACGCACCTCATCGGTCCGTACATCGGAGCAATGCCGAAAGAACGTTTTGAAGGCCACAGATATTCTTTCAAGGGTATGACGATCGACCTCTTTCGCTGTCCGAGCAACAAGCTGTACTCTTTTACGGGGACCAACGAGTATATTGCCGGCACGGAAGGCTGCAACTACGCAACCAACGCACATATGACACAGGATAAAAAAATCGGCGACGTCTATTATGGCGTGAAAGCCACCGCCATCAAAAAACCGTCGATGAAGTATCTGATGCTGGATGGGACACCCTCCACCGGCCACTACAATCATTCCAAGATCTATTACAGTCATCCGGGGCCGGGAAAGTTCTTCACCTCGGACAGCGATAATGTGAAGCTGTATTCCGCTCCGGGCGGCGTGGATATTCTTTTCTGCGACGGACATGTGGAGACCCTTCGGAAGATCCTGACCTGCGGCTATAAGGATTACACCGACGAAAACATCAACAACTGGCTGCCTGAACTTTGATGAGAGGACGCCGATGAAGCATTTCTTCACCATACTTTCGTTCTTCCTGCTGCTTGCCGGCGTGTGCGGCACGGAGATCCAAATTCCGTCCGACGCTTCGGCGGTCGAGAAATACGCCGCCGAAGAAACGGCCCGGCATCTGCAGGCCGCCGGACTGGCGGACGTGAAGATCGTCAGCACCCCGTCCGGCAAGGATTACGTTATCCGGCTGGGCCGGGCCGCCGGACTGGATGTCTCGTCCCTGCCGAAGAACGGGGCGCGCGTGAGGATCACGGCCTCGGCCGCGGATATCGCGGGACGCGATGGATCCGGAGACCCGCTGGACACCCGCGTGGAGTGCGGAACACTTTTCGGCGTCTACGATTTTCTGGAGAAGGAGCTGGGCGTCCGCTGGCTGTGGCCGGGCGAGACCGGGACGTATGTTCCCCGCCGGGAAAGTCTGAACCTGACCGAGACGGATTACGAAGTCGCACCGCCCATGACGTTCGCCGTCTGGCGCATCATGCCGAGCCGGGGAAACGGCTGGTCGGAGAAAAAGGCCGCCCGTGCATTTTATGAAAAGGAAAAGATCTGGCTGCGTCGACATCGATTCAATACGCTGGAAAATCTGGCGTACGGGCACGCCTTCACCACCTACATGAAGAGATTCGGACGGGAAACACCGGAGATATTCAATCTTCTGCCGGACGGCAGCCGCCGGCCCGATCCGCTGCACTACAACGGGAACCCGAGGCTTGTGAGCATGTGCGTCAGCAGTCCGAAGCTGATCGAACGGATCTTCAGCGAATGGAAAAAGAAGCCTGCGGATCTGATCAACGTGAACGAAAACGACACCGCCGGGAAATGCGTCTGTCCCGCCTGTCTGGCGCTGGACGGAAACCCGGATGAAGGCCGGGTCGCGCGGGCAAAAGAGCGCTTTCTGGCCCGGGATCCGCAATGGTTCCGCGAACTGGGCTCCCTCACCGAACGGTATGCGTCGTTCTACCTCAACGTGCAGCGGGAGGCGGAAAAGGCGGGGCTGCCCGGACGACTGATCGCCTGCATCTACGCCAACTATTACGAGCCGCCCGTGAAAAACAAACTGAACGACCGGATCATCATGCGGTTCTGTCCGCCGATCATGTATCCGTGGACAGAGGAAAAGGCGGCGGAGTACAAGCGGCTGTGGCAGGGCTGGGTGGAGAGCGGCGCTTCCCTGATGATGCGCCCGAATTTCACCTCGGACGGGCACAATATGCCGCTCATATACTACCGCGAATTCGCGGACTGCTTCGATTTCGCAAAGGCCCGCGGCCTGCGTTACCTCGATTTCGATTCGCTGACCGGCATGTTCGGCGCCAACGGGCTGACTCTCTACGTCATCGCCTCGAAATGCGGCGGATGCACGGAAAGCGTTGCCGAACTGGAAAATGACTTCTTCGCCGCATTCGGGCCTGCGGAGTCCGCCATGCGAGAATATATCGGCCTCATGGCCCGGGTCTCCGCCGCGGGGCCGGATGACCGCGATCAATCCATCGAGGGCGGGAATTACGCCGACTTTTTCCTGACCGCCGACCGCATTTTCACACCGCAGGTAATGGCCGAAGGCAAGGCCCTTCTGGAAAAGGCGGCACAGGCGGCGGCCGGAGATCCCGTCGTTTCGGCCAGGATCCGCTTCGTGCAGGCCGGTCTTGCCGACGCCGAATGCGTACTGGAAACGCAGAGGGCGTTCCGCGTGTACCGGCAAAGCGGCGATTTCCGGCCGTTTTCCGCCGGACTGCGCAAGCTGACGGCATTCCGTAAGGCCCATGAACATCTCGGGTATGCCGATCTTTCGGTCGCCGACTATCTGGAGACACGGCACTGGCCGATGCATTTCGCCATGCTGGGAAATGACAGCTGCGAACTGAAAAACTGGACCTTCCGCTTCGACGAAGATAACTGCGGCGTCGAAAAACGCTGGTTCGACAGTCCGGAAGGCGAATGGAGCCCCATTACGACCGATCAGCCCTGGGAGAAGACTCCGCTCTACGAAAAACATCTGAAAGCCGGAGGAAAACCGAGGGTGGCCGGATGGTACCGCTGCGTCTTTTCTATTCCCGAACTGAACCCGGAGCAGAACGTGCGGCTTTCCTTCGGTGCGGTGGACGGGGATTCGGACATCTGGCTCAACGGCGAATGGCTGATGAGTCGGGAATATCCGGATAAGGGCGATCCCGATTCCTGGAAGAAGCCCTTCGGAGCCGACCTCACGGGCAAGCTGAAAACGGGCGAAAACGTGCTCACCGTCCGGGTATTCAAAAAAGAACAGTTCGGCGGGTTTTCCGGCATCTGGCGGTCCGTGTACCTCTCGTTCGGCGAGGTGGCAGTCCCGGATTTGAGCGTGGACGGATGGAAAACCAAATTCCACGCGGGAAAATTCACCGCGGATAAAACAAAGTATCCGCTGATCCTGCGCTGCTCCGCAGCGTCGGAAAGCGATGTCTCCTCCTATCGCGGCGTATGGGGCAAGTTTTATCGGACGGAACCGGTCATGCCGGGACGCACATACGAGGTCAAGGTCCGTTTCCGGCAGAAGGGCTCCGCCGTGTTCAGTGTATGGCTGAGGTCGGAAAATGGCGGCCTCGGCAAGGGAAATATCAATCTTTCCGCGCCGAAAGACTCCGATGAGGAGCAGACTCTCACCGGACGCATCAAAGCAGGTTCCGGACAGTGTTCCATCCATCTGAATCTGCTGAACGGCACGGGGGAAGCGGAGATCCTGTCCGTCCGGTTTTACCCCGTTTCCACATTCCCGGGAGAGACATTTCAGGCTCAGTCATAACAAAAAAATTCACATAGAAAGGAGAAAAAGTATCATGAAGAGGAGAGATTTCACCCTCATCGAGCTGCTGGTCGTCATCGCGATCATTGCCGTACTGGCGGGGATGCTTCTGCCTGCGCTGGGAAGGACGAAAGACACTGCCAAGGGAATCCAATGCACCAGCAACCTGAGGCAGCTCGGACTGGTCTTTGCAAACTACATGAACGATTACAACGACAACCTGCTTTTCTGCCGGAACGGGACGGCCTGGTGGCTGGACTGGTGTCTCGATCTGAATTACATTCCCAAGGGAGGACAGGTCGCGTACTGCACGAATGCGGCGGTGGATCATTATGATCCCACCCTGACCACCGAAGAGAAGAACAGGATGATGTATTCCACCTACGGCAGGCTCTCCACGACAGATACGCTTCACGTGGGACGCAGCTTCAAGTGGGAAGCGGGAACCGTGCCGAACAAGATCAGCGGCTATTCGATCCGGAAGATGAAGTATCCCAACGCCTTCATTTCCGCGGGCGACAGCTATTACAATGCGACGTATCCCACCCGTTCCTATGTCAGTCCCCGGGCGTCGGGCGCCCCGAACTTCGATTTGACCGCGCACGCGGGACACGGAAATTTTCTGTTCCTGCCGGGCAACGTGATGCCCTGCGGGCAGCCGGGGGAGATCCGCGATTATCTGCTGAAAAATCCCTGTGCGGACGGACTGGGTATCCCGACTTTGTACGCCTATCGCAACAAATCGGAAGTCCCGTTTTGACCCCGAACGGAGGACTCAGTCATGAAAAAGACACTGTTTTCGGCGTTTCTCACCCTCGCGGCCGCCTTGAGCGCGGCCCCAGTTTTCGAGGAGACCTTCGAAGATCCGGGAAAAGTCTCCCTGCTCGATATCCGGGTCGAGGAGGATACGTCCGACCCGGGGAAATTCTGCGGCCATCTCGATTATCCCCCCGACACCAACTCTCAAGTACGCCTGGCGCAGAGCAGCGGCGTGATCCCCGTGGAGCCGGGAGAGTGGTACCGGCTGAGCGTGCGGACGCGGAACGACGTGAAGCTCGGCGAGGTAAAATTCGGCCTCATCGAAAGCCGGAGTGCCGAGAAACGGGTTTCCCAGTACAGCGATTATCACTGGAAAGCCGTCTCCCTGAACATTACCGACTGGCTCACAAGCACGCTGGAATTCAAGACCGCCTCCAACACCCGGGGGGTCATGATCTATCTCCGCAGCGAAAACAATTTTTCCGGTTCCTCCTGGTGGGACGACATCCGTCTGGAAAAATTCGAGAAGCAGCTGCCGCCTCTGGAGATCATGCCCTTCCGCGCCGCCGGCTCCTTCACCGACATCCCCACAAAAACCGCCTATGCCGTCACGGCCGGGAAGCGGGGAGTGGTCACGCGAAACGACACCGATTATCTCTGGGAGACCCTGGATCTTGCCCGGGAGGAGATCGATGTGACGTACCGCGATCTGCCGCCGGGTTCGGAAATCCGCGCGTCCGTCGTCCGAGGCAACACCGTCTGCTTCCGGGAGGACCGGGAAATCTCCGGCAGCGGCCATGCGCTCTTCAATATCGGTCTGGACCGTCTGCGCGAAGGGATCTACGTTTTCCGCGCGGAACTTTTCGAGAACGGGAAGCGCATCACCTGTCAGGAAAAGGAGCTCTGGCGGATCGATTCCCGAAAATGTGCCACGCCCGAACACGAGGATATCCGTACCGTCTCCTGCGGCCCCGGACGCCAGCGCCTTGTGAACGGAAAGATATTCAATCACATCTACGCGGCGGCGTCTCCTACCTGGGGCCTTTTTTCCCATCACAAAAAGTTCTGCAAGCCCGATGCGGGCACCTATATCCGGACCATTCAGGAGCAGTTCGGACAGGATACCTTCGTCGTCTGGTCTTGGCGCGGTCCCCAGTGGGACGACAAACGGGGGGAATTTCTCCGGAAGGCCGTTGCCGACTGCCGCGAATATCTGGATTTCCTGCGGGATCACAACTGTTACGGGAAAGCGCTGATCCTCATCACCCCTCACAAAGCGGAAAAGCCCGACCTGGAGGAGGTCCGCAAATATGTCCGGGCCCTGAAGGATCACCCCGCGCTCCTGGAGTGGTCTCTCGACGAGCCGGAGTTCCGGTACACCCCTGAAGAAATGATGCAGCTCTCCGCGGTCGTGCGGGACGAGGATCCGGATCATCCGGTCTACGTCAATCTCTGCGACCCTTCGAAATTCCACCTTTACGCGCCCTCTTCCGATATCGCCTCGTACGATATCTACCCGTTCCCCGGCGCGGGCCTCATCGAGAGTCAGAAACGGACGCAGGCCCTCCTGAAGGCGTTTCCCTCGGCTCCCTTCGACTCCTACCTGCAGATGTTCAACTTCAAAACCATGGAGATGCCCACCTTCGATCAGCTTCGCGCCTCCTTCCTGCTGGACCGCATCAACGGTTCCCATTCCCTGGTCTCCCTCTCCTGGGGCAGCACGAACCTGAGCTTTCAGACGGATCCGGAACTCCAGAGCTATTTCCGGGCCGTCCTCTCCATGTTCCGCCGACTGGAACCGGTCCTCCGGAATCCGGCCGCGGAGCCGCTTCCGCTGGAATCCTCCCACGAATTCGTGGCGCACAAGATGTTTCGGGAGGGCGATACGCCGGTGCTTCTGCTGGTCAATCTTTCCAACGACACGCCGACGGACGTTTCGTTTTCCCATGCTGCGGCGGAAGCGGAGGATTTCTTCGATCCCGCATGGACGTATAAACCGGAAGACGGAAAATACCGTTTCCGGCTCGAACCGAACCAGTCCCTGGTCCTCCGGCTGAAAAGGTCAGAGATGAAAGAGGAGAGATGAGGTATGATCCTCCTTCGCGCTGCGCGCTATGGAGGACGTGGGTATGAGGTAGGAGGTATGCGTGATTTTCAGTACCCCCAGTACCCCTGAAATAAACAAACTCACAATAGGAGAAAAGCATTATGAAAAGAAAGGATTTCACGCTCATCGAACTGCTGGTGGTGATCGCCATCATCGCGATTCTGGCGGGGATGCTCCTGCCCTCGCTGAAGCGGACAAAGGATGTGGCCATGTCGATCAGCTGCACCAACAATCAGAAACAGCTCAGTCTGGCGCGCATGGCCTATCGCAATGCCTACAACGACTGTACGCCGCCCTACTCCTCCACGGGGGATGCCTTGCCCGACTCGACAAACAAGGCCAGTCTCTGGGTGGCGAACGTCGTGAAGAACGGCTTTCTGTCATCGACTGCCGTCCTCGTTTGTCCCTCCCGTGCCCACCAGGATTCCTCGTACGAGATACGGAAAGGGTTTCTGGAGAACACGGCAAAATCATGGGTAAGCTATGACTGGAAATGGGGCAATCCCGATTACGGCTCGAATATCGAGATCTGCCTGAACACCAATCCGGGACAGGTGCCGATGGCGGCGTATGCCTATTCCATGAGCATGATCAAACATCCTTCCGCCGTGATCGACACCGCGGAATCCATCAGTTCGTACAGTACAAACAACATGGGATCCCATCTCGTTTATTCATACGCCATTGAAAGCAAATTTCTCTTCGCGCCCCACGGCGGATTCCGTTCCTGCAACATCGCCTGGCTGGATGGTCACGTAAGCACGGAAAAAACGCCGATGGATTCCCGGGGCGGAGCCACCTATCGCGACGCCACCTACGCGAAAGGAGAATTTTTCGCAAGCCGGAGCTACAGTCCGAATCCGTGGACAAAGGATAACGTGGCACGCTGAAAGGAGTCCGACATGAAAACGGTTTATCTGTTTCTCGCCGCCACGCTGCTTTCCAGAGTTCTGACGGCGTGCGCCGCCGACATGACGATCCGGAGTGCGCAGGACATCCGTCTGGAGATCGAAGAGCAGCCCGCCGACCTTGACAGAAAGGGCCGCATGAAGGATGAAGACGAGATTTTCCAGCGGCGGGATCAGCTGCGGGTCGCGGAAAAACATCTGCAGTATTTCCTGCCGAAAGTCCTGCCCGGAGCGGCCTCGGGAAAGAGTGTGACGATCAAGGTGGGGACCAACATCCTCGGCGAAAAATACGGTCTGCCGAAGCTGGAACGGGAGGAATTCATCATCGCCTTCCCGGATCCCGGAACCATCGTCATTGCGGGCGGGGACCAAATCGGCGCACGGAACGGCGTCATGGAATTCCTGCGCCGGTATGCCGGAGTCCGCTGGCTTTTTCCCGGTGAGGCCGGACTCCATGTACCGGAGCACGCGGAACTCCGGCTCCCGACGGATCCGGTTCGCGAAAAACCGTTTTTCATGCACCGGTGGTTCAGCTGGCCGTATCCGTTTGAAAACCGGAGTGAATGGTTTTACAGCGGCTGGGCGGCCTTCAACCGGACCCATCACGGCGTAAATTTTCATCATCACCTGTACAAGCTTTTTCCCTGGTCGGAATACGGCAAAACGCATCCGAAATTCTATCCGAGGAATGCGGGAGAAAATCCCGGAAACGACCGCTGGAATCCGGTGCTGAATGCGCCGGGTCTGACCGGGGAAGCGGTCAGGCGCATCTGCGAACATTTCCGGAAATTTCCGTATCAGCACAGCTACTCGCTCGGGACGAACGATTACCACCGGTTCGAGGGTGCGGAGCCGAAAGGACTCAACAGCGTCGGAATGGCCAACGATTCCGATTATTACTACGCCTGGGTGAACGACGTGATCGCAGGCGTGACCAAAGAGTATCCGGATAAACTGTTCGGCATGCTGGCGTATAATTCGGTCACCGATCCGCCCTCCTTCAAGCTTGATCCCCATGCGATCCCGTTCATCTGCATCGACCGGATGCGCTGGTACGATCCCGCCATGGAGGAAAAGGACAGGAAACGCACGGAAGACTGGGAAGCCCGGGCGGCCCGGCTGGGCTGGTACGATTACATTTACGGAGACAATTTTTATCTGATCCCCCGGATCTACACGCCGCTTATGGTCCGGTATCTGAGATATGCCGCACAGCATAACGTCTGCGGCTACTATGCCGAGGTCAACAACTCCGCTCTTCCCACGGAAGGACCGAAAACCTGGCTGATCCTTCAGCTTCTGTGGAATCCCGAAGCCGATGCCGATGCGCTTCTCGACGAATGGTACGATCTGGCTGTCGGGAAAGAAGCGGCGCCGCACCTGCGGAACTATTTCGATCATTGGGAGGAGTTCTGGCGGGAAAAGGTGACGAAGAGCGAATGGTTCGACCGCTACAAGGACTGGGTGTACTTCGATTTTCTGGATCAGAGCTACATGAAGGAGGTCTCCGAAGAGGACATCGTCTTTTCCGATAAGGAAATGGAGCAGGTCGTCGCTAAAGCGGGCACACACGAGGAAAAGCGCCGTGCGGAACTCTTCATGGAGTCCTGGCGGAAAGTCCGCGGAAACATCCGGTATTCCCTCCACTTTTACCATCCGGTCAAAGTCGCTTCCCTGCGCCGGATCTTCTACAACGATTTCAATAAGAGCGACAGTCTGAAAGACGGGGAACATCCCATTCCGGACGGCTGGATCTTCTGGCAGCGTTCTCCGGGAAAAGCGAAGGGATACTGGAGCTCTGATTCGGATGAAAACGGCAAAGGTGCGCTGGTCATCGATCTGACGAATTCGATCTCGGCCGTCTTCGCCCGCGCCTTCAAGCCGAAGCCCGGGAAAATCTACCGTTTCCGCTGCCGGATCCAGGCGGAGGATACCGGAACGGATGGCCGCATCTCCGTCCTGGTGTCCTGGCGTGATGGGAAGAACGCCTTCTGCTACCGGTACAATCTGACGAAATATCTGGGACCGGAACTGCGGGACGGGAAATGGCACACGGTGGAAATGCAGTTCACTCCGCCGCCGGTGGAGAAGACGGTGCTGAATCTTCAGATCGGCGCCAAAGGCGTCAAACAGGGAAAACTCCGGCTCGACGAAGCGGAACTGGTGGAAATCATTCCCGCCGGATCCGGCCATGAAGAAACGACAGAGAATAAATGATATCCGGCCGGTTTTTTCCGGCCATGCAGGAAATTGAGTACGAAATGAGGTTGAAATGAGTAAGCGGGATATGATATTCCGTGCGGCGGAGCTCCGGGTGAACGGGCTCGCTGGAAAAGTCTGGGCGGGCTCGGAAAAGCCCGAGCTGTCGTGGAAAATGGAAGGACCGGCCGGGTCCATGCAGTCGGCCTTCCGGATCCAGGCGGCCTCCTGTCCGGAGAAACTGGATCAGCCGGATCTGTGGGATTCGGACTGGATCGCAAACGAGCAGTCCACGGGCATCCGCTGGGGCGGCGGACCGATCCGGTCCCGTCAGCGCGTCTTCTGGCGCGTCCTTCTGCGGGATCAGGCAGACAGGACGTCGGAGCCCTCGGAGACGGCGGAGTTCGAGGCGGCCCTGCTGCAGAATTCCGACTGGCGCGCACGCTGGATCTTCTTCGACGGGAACAATCCCTCCTGTTCCGCGCCGTGCCCGTATTTCCGGAGGGAGTTCACACTTTCAAAACCGCTGAAACGGGCCGTGCTTTATGTGACGGCGCGGGGCCTGTTCGAGGTCCGGCTCAACGGAAAGAGGGTCGGGGAAGATCATTTCGTCCCCGGATGGACCGATTTCCGGAAGCAGATCCAGTATCTCTCCTACGATGTGACGGAGCTTCTGCCGGAAGGCGTCAACACGGCGGGCGCAGTTCTGGGGGACGGCTGGTATTCGGGGTATCTGAGCGGACGGAAACGCAACACCTACGGGGATCATCCGGAACTGCTTTTTCAGCTGGAGATCACGTATGCGGACGGCTCCGCGGAAAGCCTTCTCTCCGATGAGACCTGGAAATGCACGACGGGGCCCATTCTGGCCTCGGATATCTACGACGGCGAACAATACGACGCCCGTCTGGAAATGCCGGGCTGGGACCGGGCCGGATTCGATGATTCCGCCTGGCGGGCGGCCCGGATCGGCAGCACCGCGGAAGAATCCGCGCCGCTGGTCCGGAAATGCTGTCTGCCGGTACGCCGGATCATGGAGCTCAAGGCGGTCCGCGTGCTCAATCCGCAGAAGGACATCTACATCTGGGATTTCGGGCAGAACATCACGGGCCGGATGAGGGTGCGGCTGAAAGGCTATCCCGGACGGCTCTACTCGTTTCACTTCGGAGAAATGCTGAATCCGGACGGGACGCTTTACACGCTGAACTACCGGAGCGCGAAGTCCACGGATTACTATACCTGCCGCGGACCGATCGAAGAATTCGAGGAGTGGGAACCTCTTTTCACGTTCCACGGATTCCGCTATCTGCAGATCAACGGATTCCAGTATTCCGGCGCGAACCTGGAAGACGTGGATGTCCGCGCGGTCGTCCTTCATTCCGATCTGGAAGTCACCGGCTCGTTCCGCTGCGGAAACGAAAAAGTCAATCAGCTGTACAGCAACATCTGCTGGGGTCAGCGCGACAATTTTCTGGAGATTCCCACGGACTGCCCGCAGCGGGATGAACGGCTCGGGTGGACCGGCGATGCGGACGTGTTTGCCGCGGCGGCCTCGTTCAACATGGATGTGGAGGCCTTTTTCCGCAAATGGCTGCGGGATCTGCGTGAAGCACAGAGGGATGACGGCGCCGTTTCCTGCGTGGTCCCCAGCGTGCTCGAATTCGGATTCGGCGCCGCGGTGTGGGCCGATGCCGCCGTACGCTGTCCCTGGATCACATATCTGCACAGCGGGAGCCGGACCATTCTGGAAGAGTGTTTCGGCTCCATGAAGAAATGGGTGGAATATCAGAAAAACACCGCCGAAGATCCGTTGATCCGCCCGAAAACCGCGTTCGGCGACTGGTTGGCTCCGTCTCCCGTGGAAACGCCCTCGGAACTGATCGGGACTGTCATGTTCGCGGAAACCGCCCGGATCCTCGGACGGACCGCCGGGATCCTCGGACGGACCACTGAATCGAAGGAATATCTGGCCTTGTCGGACCGGATCAAAGAGGCCTTCCGGGCCCGTTTTCTGGATGGATCCGGCCTGCTGCAGGTCCGCAGTCAGACCGCCTGCGTTCTGGCGCTCCGGTTCGGCATGCTGACGAAGGAGCAGACCCGGAAAAACGCCGATCTGCTGGCGGATCTGATCCGTGCCAACGGGAACCGTCTCTCCACTGGATTCGTGGGTACGGCCTGGCTGAATCAGGCGCTGAGTCAGACGGGACATACGGAGACGGCATACGATCTTCTGCTGCAGGAAGAGTATCCCTCCTGGCTCTTCTCGGTCAATCAGGGCGCCACGACCATCTGGGAACGCTGGAACTCCTACACGGTGAAGGACGGCTTCGGCAACGTCAACATGAATTCCTTCAATCACTATGCCTACGGCGCGGTGGCCGAATGGATGTTCGCGTCCGTCGGCGGAATTCAGTTCGATGAAGAGCAGCCGGGCGGAAAACTTCTTCGTTTCGCCGCCGAACCGGACAGGCGGATCGGTTTCGCCGAATGCACTCTGGAAACGAGATACGGGAAGGCCGAAAGCCGCTGGCGGTTCGAAGCGGACAAATGGATCTGGAACATCCACGCACCCTGCAATACACGCATAGAACTGATCCTGCCGGAACTGGATGCGCGGGAGATCACGCTGAACAGCAAGGCCGTCGATCATCCGGCGAAGCGGATCCTGGAAAACGGCTCCTGCGAGATCGTCCTGCGTCTTGCGTGACCGGGAACGGGACGTATGCCGCGCCGGATTGCAATTTCCTTGCAAAAAGGAAAAGGCGGACTATATTCCCGATAAACGACAGAAAGACGGCTTATCATGAAAATTTACAGATTTTTTGCGGAGAAGGAAATCGTTATCGACGGCTCCACGGTCCGGTTCAAAGCGGGATCCGAAAGATCGCAGGATCATGCGGACGAGGTACTGAAGGCGAAGGAGGAAAAATACCGGAGCTTTCTTCAGGGCGGACAGGAAAAGGTCCCTCCGGACGACAACTATGAGGTGCCCATCACCGAAGAACTGTGCGAAACGCTGGACGACCATAACGTTGTCACACGCAACCGGTACGGAGCCGAAGTTCTCAACTCGGACGAGCTGCTGTTCCTGGATATCGACTACGTGCCGCCCCGCTTCGGGGAGTGGATCGGCGGTCTGTTCGGACGCCCGGTCCCGGACGTGAAGGCGCGGATCCTCCGCCGCATCGAAGAGCTGTCTGCCCAGGAGGAATTCGCCGGGATTGGTTTCCGGGTTTACGAAACCTGCCGGGGGGTCCGTCTTCTGCTTTCCACGAACGCGAAAGCGTTTCTCCGTTCGCCGGAGATGGTTCCGCTGTTCCGCAAATTCGGGGCGGATCCGCTGTACCGGGATCTGTGCATCCGCCAGAACTGCTGCCGCGCGAGGCTGACCCCGAAGCCGGCCCGGATCGGCATGAAAACGCTCCTGAAATTCCGTTTTCCGTACAGAGAAGAGGAAAAGGACGGTATCCGCGCCTGGCTGGCGGAGTATGAAGCGAAGTCGAAGAATTTTGCCGTCTGCCGGCTGACGGCCCGCTTCGGGAAACGGTTCACCAGTCCGGCCGTGGAATATCACGACCGGATCACGGGAGCGGAGACACGCCTTCCGCTGGCGTAACGCGCTCCGGTATCGGTCAGGCCTCGTTGAAGGCCCGGATCAGCTCGTCCAGAGGTTCGATATCCTTGTGGACGGACTCCCAAGTGTGCTCGGGATCGTACCACAGAGCGTTCAGCTCGGCGGCGGAGTGTCCCTGCTGTTCCACCCAGGTGTAATACTTGAGGTTGTGGATCTGCTTCCTCTCCGGATACGTGAGTTCCCGCACGAAGTCCGTCCGCAGTCCCAGCATGGAGGACGCGTGGTCCACCGCCGCGCGGCTGACGGAATAGGGACCGCCCGCCTCGGCCAGTTCGCGGATCCGGGACTGATACAGGGCGGAGGTATCGGTGAGGACGGTTCCGATAACGTCCTTTTCACCCAGCTCGTAGTATTTGGCCATCTTGATACAGGCCAGAACGTTGGCAATCCCGGAAATGCCGAAGACGCCCAGATTGTCCGCCAGCGCGGGATCCACGTGCGCCTCTTCCTTGAGATAACGCCGTCCCTCCGGCTCGTTGAATAGACGCAGCAGACGCATGGGATCGGCATCGTCGATGCAGATGACGTCGTCCGTGTTCCGGATATTGTGGATCCAGGGAACATGGCGGTCGCCGATCCCCTCGATCCGGTGCTCCCCGAATCCGTTGTTCAGCATGGTGGGACACTGGAGAGATTCCACCGCCGCCACCTTGATCCCGGGGTACTTCTCCCGGAGATAATCGGCGCATCCGATGGTCCCGGCGGACCCGGTGGCGAAGCAGACGCCCGCGAACCGGTCGCCCGGATGCCGCAGTCCCAGGAACGCCTCCTCGGCGGCGGTGCCGGTAACGTGATAGTGCCAGAGATGATTGCCCATCTCTTCGAACTGATTGAAGATGACGGCATCCGGGCGGTTGCGTTTCAGCTCATTGACGCAGTCGAAAACGGCCTTGACGTTGGAGTCGCCGCCGGAGATCCGGATGGTCTCGCCCACGATCCCGGAAAGCCATTCGAACCGCTCCCGGCTCATGTTGTCGGGCATGACGGCAATGGATTCGCAGGAAAGGATCTTGGCATTGAAGGCGCCGCCCCGGCAGAAATTCCCCGTGGACGGCCACACCGACTTCTGATGAACGACGTCGAACTGCCCCGTCACCAGTTTCGGGACCATGCAGCCATACGCCGCCCCCACCTTGTGACAGCCGGTGGGGAACCATTTGCCCACCAGACAGAAGATCCGGGCACGGACTCCGGTCAGGGCCGGAGGAAGCTCCAGAATGTTGGGCGCGCCGTAGCCGCCGCCGAAATCCTTCGGCTCGTTTTTCCAGGTGATGCGGAAAAGGTTCAGCGGGGAAAATTCCTGCATTCCCACCGATGCCAGCCTCTCGCGGATCTCCTGCGGGATCGTCTCCGGATTTTTCAGCTGCGCGATGGTGGGCAGAATGATGTGATTCCGGCGGGCTTCCCGGATATTGCTTTCCAGGACGGCTTTGTTTATGGTGAAATCGATCATGGGCGTTCTTTCCTTAATAAATGTTTCCCCGTAATATACACGGTCTTTCTCTTTCCGGCAACCCGGTTTTGCTCTGTACCGGAAAAAAGAGGGATCCGGTCTCCGTCGCTCAACTGTATTCCGGGAGCCGGGCGGTCGTGAACTCCGCCACAGCACAGGAAAGCTCGCCCTCGCCCCGCAGATCCACCACCGTCCGGGGCCCGTCCGGACATTCGTACAGGACGGGACGGACGATTTCGCCGGGCCGGGCCTGCTTCTTGAATTCCATCCGCACGCGGTTGAAGCGGAAGTCTTCGGGGAGCGCGTCAGCGGCGGCGGCAAAATACGCAGGCGTGGTAAGATGTCCGTTGGGGTCCAGAAAGGACGGTGTCACGGGGAAACCGGGCCGTTCCGTTCCGCCGGACAGAGGAACGGGGATCTTCCGGGGCAGACATTCCATGGGCTCCGGTTCGTCGAAACGGACGCAGAGGTCCTCGGGATCGAGCTTTATGGCCTTTCCGGCGCGCAGATCGAAGAAGGCGCCCGTTGCATTGGAAATAAGGCAGATCCGGTTCGATTCGTCCCGCATGGTGATGCGGCGGAGTCCGTAGATGGACTTGCAGCCGTAAATCCGGACGGCGGTCCGGACGCGTTCCCGGAAGGCGGGCATGCGGAGGATATCGATCTGGATGGAAAAGAGAAAGACGGCGATCTGATTGGTGCGGAGGAATCGGCAGAACTCCTGTTCCTGATATTCCTGAAACTGACAGCAGTCCATCATCAGGGCCGCAGCCTCGTGGAGTTTGAGTTTTCCATCGGAACCCGTGCGTGTGAACGGGATTTCGTTTTCCATTTCGTACATACCGGACGATCCTTCCTTTCCGTGAAAGAGTGAGCATAAGGATGAAATGAAAGGTAACATATCACGCGGAAGACATCAATGCAAAGATAAAAACGGTGCTTTTTTCACAATGTCTTTTGCTTTTTGCGGAAGAGGGATGTATATTGATTTTTGTCATTTGCAGAAAAAATCCGAAAGGAGAAGTTCACATGGATAAAAACTGGAAAATCGAGACTTTGGCCGTGCAGGCGGGCTACGAACCGAAAAACGGAGATCCCCGCATTGTTCCCATCGTCCAGAGCACCACGTACAAGTACGACGACGCACAGAGTGTGGCCGATCTTTTCGATCTGAAGAGTCCGGGCTTCTTCTACACCCGTCTGGCCAATCCCACGGTGGACTGCTTCGAGAAGAAGATGGCCGCCCTGGAAGGCGGCGTGGCGGCCGTGGCCGTCGCCGCCGGACAGACGGCGAACACGCTGGCGATCCTGAACGTGTGCCCGGCCGGACATCACGTGATCTCCAGCGCCGCGCTTTACGGCGGGACCGTGACGCTTTTCACGGAGCGCTTCAAACGCATGGGAGTCGATGTGACCCTTGTTCCGCCCGAATCCACGGTGGAGGAGATCCTTGCGGCGGCGCGTCCGGAAACGAGGTGCATCTTTGCGGAAACGCTGACAAATCCCTCGCTGACGGTGACGAACTTCGAAGTGTTCTCGGCGGCGGCGAAAAAGCTGGGAGTCCCGCTGATCGTGGACAACACCTTCCCCTCGCCGTTCCTCTGCAATCCCTTCCGGTTCGGGGCGGATATCGTAACACATTCGGCGACCAAGTACATCGACGGACACGCAACCAGTGTGGGCGGCGTCATCGTGGAAAAAGGCGACTTCAACTGGAAAAACGGGAAGTTCCCGGAATTCACGGAACCGGACAAGAGCTATCACGGACTGATCTACACGGACACGTTCCCGCAGGCCCCCTTCTCCGTCAAACTCCGGGTGCAGTGGATCCGGGATCTGGGCGTCCCCATGATGCCGTTCAACGCATTCCTCAGCAATATGGGGCTGGAAACGCTTCACATCCGGATGGAGCGCCACAGTGAAAACGCGTTCAAACTGGCGCAGCATCTGGAAAAGCATCCCAAGGTGGCCTGGGTCAATTATCCGTTCCTCGCCTCCTCCCCGCAGCGGCCTCTGGCGGAAAAATATCTGCGGGCGGGCAGCGGCGTGCTCTGCTTCGGAGTCAAAGGCGGCAAAGCGGCGGGCGAGATCGTGATGAATTCGCTGAAGCTGGCCGCCATCGTGGTCCACGTTTCCGACGTGCGGACCGGCGTGCTGCATCCGGCGAGCATGACGCACCGGCAGCTGAGCGAAGAAGAACTGGCGGCGGCGGGCGTCTCCCCCGATCTGATCCGTGTAACGGTGGGAATCGAGAATATCGATGACATCATTGCGGACTTCGATCAGGCACTGGCCAAGGTGAACTGAAGAGAGGACGTCTCCCATGCGTGACGAAGTCAGAAGCCTCCTTCTCCAGATGGGGGAAGATCCGGAACGCGAAGGACTCCGAGCCACGCCGGAACGGGTGGAAAAGAGTCTCCAGTTCCTGACGCGCGGATATCATCAGGATCTGGAAAGCGTGATCCACGGCGCGGTGTTCGAAGAAAGCTGCGACGACATGGTGATCGTCCGCGACATCGAATTCTACAGCATGTGCGAACACCATCTGCTCCCCTTCTTCGGGAAATGCCATATCGGCTATATCCCGCGCGGACGGATCCTGGGCGTCAGCAAGCTGGCCCGGGTGACGGATATGTTTTCCCGCCGCCTTCAGGTCCAGGAGCGGCTCTGCCGGCAGATCGCCGAAGCGATCCAGTCCGTGCTTTCGCCCCGGGGAATCGGAGTCGTCATGGAAGCCCAGCATCTCTGCATGCTGATGCGCGGCGTCCAGAAGCAGAACTCGGTCATGACCACCTCGGCCATGCTGGGGTCCTTTCGCTCGGATGAATCCACCCGGGCAGAATTCCTCAAACTAATCAAAGGCTGACGGTATGAGAGCATTGCTTCAGCGAGTCCGTTGCGCATCCGTGGAAGTGGAGGGACAGATTGTCGGCTCCATCGGTCCCGGACTGCTCGTCTTCCTCGGAGTCGCACCCGGCGATACCCCCGCCGATGCCGAATATCTGGCCGAAAAAACCGCTCACCTGCGCATTTTCGAAGATGAGGAAGGACGGATGAACCGGTGCGTTTTGGAAGCCGGATCCGCCGTCCTGGCCATTTCCCAGTTTACCCTCTACGCCGACTGCCGGAAGGGACGCCGTCCCGGATTCAGCGGAGCCGCGGCGCCGGAAACGGCCGATCCTCTGTACCGCCGATATGCCGAACTTCTGAAGGAGAACGGTGTCGAAAAAGTGGAACGGGGCGTTTTCGGAGCGGATATGCTGGTCCGTCTGGAAAACGACGGTCCCGCAACCTTCCTTCTGGAGTCGAAATGAATCCGCTGCGCATTGCCCTGCTGGGATCCACGGGATCCATCGGAACGAGCACTCTCCGGGCCGTCCGGGCTCTGGCGGGGCGCGTCCGCGTGGAGCTCCTGGCGGCGCAGGGGACG
>JAFZZR010000042.1 GCA_017615635.1 Lentisphaeria bacterium | reverse complement strand
GGACAGCGGTCCGTCAGCTCCGCGCAGCAGAGAGGGGACTTCCGCGAGCCGTCCGGCGAGTTCTGCCTCGGATGGTCAGTAACCGGGGCCGGGGGGACAGCAGGTCAGACTCCATCCTGTTTTGATGCGGCAGCGGAGGAACGCGGCGGCCGCCGCAGAAAGCAGTAGAACACGGACGTGCAGATTGCACCGAGTCCATCGGCCAGCATATCTTTTTGAGCGTCCCAGACATCCCCCTGCGATCCGAGGAAGAGAGTGCCCGACTTTGCATCCGCCCAAGCAGCATAACACCACTCGATGAGTTCGAAAATGGCGGCAAATCCGAAGATGCTCATCACCGTGAGGAAACAGAGAAGGGTGCGTCCCTTTACGAGCTTGTTCCGTTCCAGATATTCGAGCATGGGAAACGCGAACACGCCCACGAGGAAATGGCAGAGCCTGTCGTAGTTGTTGCGCTCAAAGCCGAAGAAACGGGTCATTGCCCCGACTGGGACCTGTTCGAACGTGTAATGTCCGCCCACCGTGTGGAGAGCAAAGAAGACGAACATCAGGCAATAAGCGGTGTCGGAAAATCGCATCCCGCGCCGATACATCATCAGGAGCACGGCGATAGGAATCCAAGCTGTCAGATTTTCCGCCCACCAGACACTGCGGTCAACGGGTGAAATGCCCAGCAATGCGGCCTCGAGAATATAGAGGATCAGCAGAAAAAGCGGCAAACGGGAACGGTGTTCTCCGGGATATGAGGATTTGCCCGATTCGGTTGCAGTTCTGTCCATCGGCGGTGTTCCATCCTGTTTTCTGTTTCCTGTAATATACTCCCCGTCTGACGACCCTGCAAGTTTTTTTGTCGGCGGGGACTGTACAGGGGCTGCAAATCCTTCGTTGAAATTCATTATCTGCTTGTGTTCATTCTGTCCCTTGCCGTCTTTGCCGAAGCACGGGACACGGTCCGGGTCGGATACTACGAGAACGAAGTCTTTCAGGAAGGCGCCAGGGAAGGCGCGTTCGAAAACGCTTCGAAGAAATCCTGACGCCCGGTCCCGCTGCAGGGGCCGCAGTTACCGGATCTTTTTGACCGGGATCACGGAGACCCCTTCCGGGATCACGGCGACTTTTGCCTTCGCGCCGCATTGCGCGAAGGCCTTTTCCAGCGCCTCCTCCGGACTGGATGCCGTATCCAGTTTCATGGCCCGCAGCATTTCCTGCGGACACTCCGGCGCATACATGATCACCTTGAAATCTTTCAGGATCCGCGCCAGGATCTGGTACTGCCACTGATCGGGTACCGTGGCATTACGCGGCCGTTTGATAGCTTCGGAGAGAATCGACTCCGGAGATTCCGCTTCCGACAGCGCCTTGTAAAAACTTTCTCCGCCGTGTCCATCCGAGCATCCGGAGGCCATGATAATGACTCCGCCTTTCCGGCAGACCGCCTCCGCCGCCGTCATGCCTTTCACCGACTGATACACGTTCATATCCAGCGGATACCCGCCGTTGGTGGTAATGACGATGTCAGCCTCGGGGACCTCGATATTCGCCTGCTTCCGGCAGAACTCCACGCCTGCGGCATGGGCCGCCTCCGTATCTCCGGCAAAGGCCCGGACAATGCGCTTTTCCGCATCGATCACGGTATTCACGATGAACCGCAATCCGGCCCGTTCGGCGGCATAGACCATGTCCCGGTGGATCGGATTGTTTTCCAGGATTCCGGTGCGGGCATGGGGATCGGCAATGAATTCGGCGCAGTGATTGGCCAGAACCGTTTCCCGGGAAGCGACCCCGGGCAGTATGCTTTTTCGGCCGCCGGAGAAGCCGGCAAAAAAGTGGGGTTCGATGAATCCTTCCGCGACCAGCAGATCGGTTTCCAGCGCCAGTCTGTTCAGGATCAGCCGTCCGCCCGACGGCAGGAGCCCGGCGTCTTTGAGCATGGAATCATCCCGGCTGTCATGAATGACGATCTTTTCATGCGCTGCGATCTCCTCGCCGAATTTGCCGATCAGCTCTTCCCGGGTCGTTTCCCTGTGGCAGCCCGTGGCGATCAGCAGCGTGATATCGATCTCCGGATTGCCGGCCCGCAGTTCCTCCAGCATGGCGGGAATAATGTGACGGCTGGGAACGGGACGGGTATGATCGCTGCAGATGATCACGCAGTTTCTCGCGGCGGCGGCCAGTTCCCGGAGCGGTTTCGATCCGATCGGATTCTTCAGCGCACGGCGGACTTCCCCTGCCGGATCCTGTGCTGCAGGTTCACTGGACGGGGCGAAACTCCCCAGATAGTTTTCATCCGGGATGCGGAAAACCGCCTGCGATTTATGACACGGCACGGCCGTTTCGATCATCGTATACCCGCCTTTCCGTTCGTCGATGAGGTCTTTTCTCCGATTTTTCCGTAATGTATCATCGTCTTTCGCCGATTGCAAATGGCTTTTTTTTCATGCGGAGGGCACAAAACACGAGAAAAAAAAGGACAAAGACTTGCAATTTGCGGAAGAGGATGTATTTTAAAGGACTACCGGACGCGGGTCCCGACCGCGGAAGGTGCATGCCATCGGAAATCTGGCAGTTTCCGCCGGCGCAAGAAGTATCGCGAATCGAAAGAAGAATTACAGAACGGAGTGAAACTCGAAATGAAGACATATCTGGCGAAGACCGGTGAGATCGAGCGGCGTTTTCTGCTGTTCGATGCCGCCAATCAGCCGCTGGGCCGTCTTGCCGTGAAGATCGTCAACGCGCTTCGCGGGAAAGACCTGCCCACCTTTACGCCCCATGTGGATACGGGTGCCATCGTGATCGTAATCAATGCCGAGAAGGTGCTTCTGACCGGGAACAAGGAAACCGGGAAGAAATATATCCGCTGGACCGGCTACCGCAGCGGACAGCGCGTGGAAACGGCGCAGGAAATGCGTGCGAAACATGCGGACCGTCTGATCCGGGAGGCCGTGTGGGGCATGATCCCGCATGGCCGTCTGGGCCGTGCCCAGTATGCGAAGCTGAAAGTGTATGCGGGCGCGGAGCATCCGCACGCTGCGCAGAACCCCGAACTTGTAAAGTAAACGGAGAGACGGAATGAATACCACAGAAATCTATGCTACCGGCCGTCGCAAATCCGCCAGCGCCCGCGTGCGCATCGTTCCGGGCAGCGGCAAGATCAAAGTCAACGGTCTGGAATATGACAAATACTTCGAAACGGAAGCGCTTTGCGGATATATCCGTCAGCCTCTGAATGTGACGAATGCGCTTTCCCAGTTCGATATCACGGCAACGATCCTGGGCGGCGGCAAAGCCGGACAGGCCGGTGCACTCCGTCACGGCATCGCCCGTGCGCTTGTGAAAGCCGACGAGGAGTACAAATCCGTGCTGAAGGACTGCGGAATGCTGACACGCGATTCGCGCGAGAAAGAACGGAAGAAACCCGGTCAGCCGGGCGCAAGAAAACGCTTCCAGTTCTCGAAACGCTGATCGTTTCCTTCTGCGTCAACACCGGGGTCCGCTTTTCCGCGGCTCCGGTTTTTTTATTCTCATCTCGTTTCTTCAGACAAAAGGAGTTCGGAACATGAAGAAAATCCGGGTCGCTATTGTGGGAGCTGCCGGTTATGCCGGGGAAGAACTGCTCCGCATCCTGACACGCCATCCCCAGGTGGAAATCAAAATCATCACATCCCGTCAGAATGCGGGCAAGGACATCGCCGAGGTGTTTCCGCGGCTGGCCGGAACGGGCCTGACCTTTTCCATGCCCGACGTAAACCGGATTCTGGCCGAATGCGATACCGCGTTCCTGGCTCTGCCTCACGGACTGGCGGCCGAGTTCGCCGAGCCCCTGATGCGCGGAGGGATCCCGGTGATCGATATCAGTGCGGATTTCCGTCTCCGTTCCCTGGAGAAGTACAAACAGTACTACAAAGTGGATCATCCGGCGCCCGGCCTGCTGAAGGATGCCGTGTACGGACTTCCGGAACGCTACCGGGAGCAGATCCGGAAAGCGAACCTGATCGCCTGTCCCGGATGCTATGTCACCAGCGTCCTGCTTCCCGCCACGGCGCTTCTCCATGCGGGTCTGGTCTCTCCGGAAAACATCATCGTATGCAGTCTCAGCGGCGTTACAGGAGCGGGCCGGAAGGTCGATCTGCCCTATATCTTCCCGGAATGCAACGAGAGCATGAGAGCCTATGCCGTCTCGGCCCATCGCCATCTTCCTGAAATCGAACAGGAACTGGCCGTGGCGGCGGGCGTGGACTCCGTGACGATCAACTTCGTGCCGCATCTGGTCCCGGTGAACCGGGGAATCAACTCCACGATTTTCATGAACGTGACGGATAAATTCACTCCGGAAGCGGCTGCTGCGGCTTATCAGGAACAGTATGGGAACGATCCGTTTATCCGGTTCCTGGGCAACGGAAAGCTTCCGGACACGAAGCACGTGACCCTGACCAACGTCTGCGAGTTCGGCTTCGTCCACGACAAGCATACGAACCGCCTGATCGTCTGTTCCTGCATCGACAACCTGACCAAGGGCGCGTCGGGACAGGCTGTCCAGAACATGAATATCCGGTTCGGACTGGAGGAGACCACCGGGCTTCTCTGAAAAAGAGCGGATCATACAGAGCGGGTCCTTCACCACGTGTGAGGTCCCGCTCTTTCTTTTGTCTTATCTGCCGGACGCTTTCCGGTAGGCCGCCAAAGCGGCGGGGAAGGGGGCGAGAGCCCGTTCCAGAATGCCGTGGAGTTCCGCGATGCAGACTCCGTAATTGGTGAAGGGAACGTCTTTTTCCCGGCAGAGATGGATCCGCGACAGGACGGCGCGGCGGTTGAATGTGCAGGCGCCGCAGTGGATTACCAGATCGAATCCGGAGGGGTCGGAGGGGAAATCCGTCCCCTGAACGAAGGTGAAATCAAGCGGCACGCCGGTCTTTTTACGAAGCCAGCGGGGAATCTTTTCCCGTCCGATGTCATCGCTGACGGGGTGATGCGTGCAGGCTTCGGCGATCAGGATCCGGGATCCTTCGTGAAGCCGCCGGATGGCCGCCGCTCCTTCGGCGCAAAGAGTCAGATCCCCTTTCATCCGGGCCAACAGGATGGAAAAGGAGGTCAGGGGGACCGAGGAGGGGACCAGCGCCGCCGCCGTTTCAAAAACCTGGGAGTCGGTCACGGCCAGCACGGGCGGGGCGGAAAGACCTGCCAGAACCTGCGGGATCAGATCTTCCTGCGTCACTACGCACCAGGCGCTGTGATCCAGCACGTCGCGGATGGCCTGCACCTGCGGCAGGATCATACGGCCGCGGGGTGCCTCTTTATCCACCGGCGTGATCAGAAGGACGGGCTTTGCATGTTCCGTCAGATCGCCCAGCATGCTCATGGAGGCGAGAAACTCCTCCGGAGCCAGCCGGATGAGGAGACCGCGAAGATCGGAAAGTCCGGCTCCGGTGCGGGCGGAAACGGAGACGAAGGGGATCTTCCGGGCTTCCAGAAAAGCCGTCAGTTCGGGAATGGGCGCGGCGAGGTCGGATTTGCCGAGGACCGCGGCCGCGGGAATGTTTTTCTCCGCCAGCTTCCGGAACAGAAGTTCTTCCGATTCGTCGGGCAGCCGGTCCGGAGAGAGGATCACCAGCGCGGCATCGCACCGGTCAAGCGTCTTCAGGGAACGGTCCGCCCGGAGGGCCCCGATCCCGGCCTCCTCATCGTCGATTCCCGCGGTGTCGATGAAAAGGACCGGCCCCAGCGGCGGAAGTTCCATGGCCTTGTTTACGGGATCGGCCGTGGTGCCGGGCACGGGGGAAACGATGGAGACGTCCTGTCCGGCAATGGCGTTCAGCAAAGAGGATTTCCCGGCGTTCCGTCTGCCGAAGAGACCGATCTGGAATCGGAGACCGCGGGGTGTGTTCTGCATTTTCTGACCTTCCGTCGTCACTCTGTTCAGGGAATTTCAAGCTCTTTGGGCATCGTGCAGAAATTCTCGCAGCCGTCCGCCCGGATGACCACCAGATCCTCCAGACGGATCCCGCCCCATGCCGGATCGTAAAGGCCCGGCTCTACGCTCACCACATGACCCGGCTCCAGAATCGTCGAGCCGGAAGGAGAGAGCCGCGGATTTTCGTGAATGTCAAGTCCCACACCGTGCCCCAGTCCGTGGAAGAATCCCCGGGGAATCCCGTCGGCTCCGCGCACGGTCCGGAATCCGGCCGATTCCAGCACCTTTGCGGCCAGAGCGTGGTAATCCGAGCCCGGGCGGCCTGGTTTCAGCACTTTCAAAACCTCTTCCGAGGCGTTTTTGACTGCCTGAAAAGCGCGAAGGACCACAGGAGACGCCTTGCCCTTGACGAATGTCCTCGTCATGTCGCCCCAGTATCCCGTCCGGTCGCTGCGGGGGAAGATGTCGGCCACCAGCGGTTCTCCGGCACGCACGGGGCCGGATCCGATGCAATGAGGGGCGGACGCGTCCGGTCCGCAGGCGATGATGGTGCGGGAGGCGGAAAACCCCTTGCGTTTGAATTCGGCCTCGACTTCGGAGCGGATCCATTCGCAGAGAAGGATCTGTCCATTCAGTTCCAGCATCCCGTCTGTCCGGATTTTCGACTCCCGAAGGAAGGATTCCACCTGATGCATGGCCTCTTCCGTGGCGGCCATGGATTCCCGGATGAACCCGATCTCACGTTCGGTTTTGACCGCCCGTTCCGGAAAGAAATCGTCGGAAACGGGAACGGTTTCCACTCCGGCGGCCCGCAGCTTTTCTGCCAGTCCCAGGGGGAAGGAGCCCGGCACAAGCCATCGGGTGACGCCGCATTTACGGCTCACCAGCAAAGCCAGAGGCTGCTGTCTCTCTTCCCTGGGGAACTCGCGGGCAATGTCGGTGCTGTCCATGACGCCGACGTCCTCGTGGACTTCGGAACGCGCCCGCTGGAACTCCAGAGGAGACACGACGGCGGTCCGTTTTCCGTTGAGTTCGAAATAGAGGAATTCATCCGCGGCATTGAATCCGCTGGCATACAGGATATCGGAAGATTCCGCGCTGGAAGCGCAGATCAGCTTTCCGCAGCCGATGTTTCGTCCGTCCGGCATGATGATGTCCGTCCTTTCGTCCGCCGGTCAATCCATCGGCTGACGGTTCATCTGCACGATCTTCTTGTGCAGATCCGTCAGACTGGAAACGAAGGCGGCATACCATTCCTCGCCGCTCTTGCGGACCACGGGGATCCGGACAGCCCGGGAGAAATCCGTCTGTCCGGGGAGGATCCGGCACCAGGCATCGGCGCGGCCCTCGGCGGCATTGGCGGATACGCGCACCACGACGCCGACAAACTGCCCTTCGCGGGAAATGACAAAGTCGCCCACCTGCGCGGGCACTTCGCTGGAACTGCGCAGGGAGTTCCGGATCAGCAGGAAATCATCCGTATCCGGGCGCATGGAGCAGCGGCCGTCCAGCTGGGCGGACCCTTCGCCGTAACGCGAGGATTTGAAAAGAGTCAGATTCTGAAGTCCCCGTTTCCGCAGGGCATCCGCCGTCATCACGTTCAGCGGGACGGAGGAGACCGTCATGCGGTCATCCATCGCCAGCAGACAGATCCGGGGATCCTCCGCCAGAGAGAGAATGGGTTCCGTAACGGACACAGGCGGGAACGTCAGCTTCTTTCCGGCGGGCGCGACCGTATAGGAGAGCTCCGCGACCCGGGTGTATCCGGTCTGACGGGAGAGGAGCCCGGTCACGTTCTCCACGGCGCCGATCAGGAAGACCTTGCCGTTCCACCGGATTTCCGGCAGGAAGTACTTCTCATCCACGGTGAAGTCGCGGAAGAGGCGGTCGTTTTTCAATTTCATGTGCAGTGTGCGCACGGCGGTCGCGTAGGAGGAGAGGGCGTCGCTGCGGAGCATGGCGTTCGTACGGGCAAGATCGCTTTCCGTTTTGCGGAGCACTTCCTCCTTGGCCACCAGACGGGCCCGCGTCTCCTTTTCGGTCTGCTCGGCCTGCTGGGTCCGGGATTCCTGGACACGAAGCTTGCTGGACGTCTCGGAGAGTTCTCCGCGCAGTTTCGCCTGTTTCAGAAGTTCTTCGGCCATTTTTGTCTTCAGATCGTCCACCAGCCGCCGGTTGGCGTGCAGGGCCGTTTCGGCTTCCTGCAGCCGGAGCTCCCGGGTGCCGGCCTGACGCTTGAGCTCATCGATCTCGTCGTTGGCTCGTGAAAGCTGACCTTCCATGAACGAACGGCTTTCCTGTTCCTTTTTGAGATCGCGGCTGGAGTCGGCCAGTTTTTCGGTGAGGATAAGGGATTCGGTTTTCGCCCGCTCAAGCTCGGTTTTCCGTTCCATGGCCAGAAGTTCCGCCTGGAACAGCGCCGCTTCCTTTTCGGCGGCACGCTTCTTCGTCACCGCCAACGCCGCTTCCTTTTCCTCGGCAATGCGCAGAACTCTCGCCAGTTCCGCATTTTTGTCGGAAAGTTCGGCGGCCGACTGCTTCAGTTCGGATGTCTTCTCCTCCAGCGCCTTCTGCGCGTATTTCAGCGCGGCATTCCGTTCCGCCAGAGTCAGCTGGGTCCCCTGAAGCTCCTTGCTCTTTTCATCCATGGACTTCTTCATGTTTCCCAGCATGGCTTCCGCACGGGCCAGACTGTCGGCCAGTTCGCTGGCCTTTTTGCGCTGGGCGAAAAGTTCGGCGTCGCGCCGTGCGGTATCGTCCTGAGCGGCGGAGAGCTGACTCTCCATCCGGGCGATCCGTTCGGCCTTTTCCGCCATATCCTTCTTCAGGGCCTCCAGCAGCTGATTCGTCTCTTCCATGGCATCGTTCAGACGGGCGTTCTCGCCCAGCGCATCCTGTCGATTCTGAACCGCTTTCTCCAGCTGTTCCAGAAGAAACTCGTGGGTCACGGGCCGGAAACTTTCGGTCGTCCCGGTCCCTGCCGGCGACGGCTTGGCCAGCCCCATGGAAAGCGACATGGCCGAAAGGACCAGAAAGTCGCAGATGACAATAAGGATAGATCGATTCACTTCTTATCTCCCGAATCCGATGAAGCGGGGGGCAGCAGGGCGATGAATTTCTGACGGAGCGGATACTGCATGGTCAGGCGCAGGAGCACGCTGAAGATGATGCCGACCAGCGTGGACGAGTAAGCGATCAGGCGGCTGACTTGAGGATTGAACGACATGATGACAAAGGAGGAGACCGTTCCGAAAAGACCGAAGTACAGGGGCAGATCCAGAAACAGGTCCGCGTTCTCCAGCTTTTTCAGGCGGATGGATATGGGATCCTGAGACTTGGCGAGACGGCGGAACACGATCAATGCCGTCAGAAAAGCGAAGATCTGCAGCAGGAGGATGAATACCAGGACCGAGAAGGAGAGTCTCGCCGCGTTCTCCGTCACCTGCCGGACATTTTCCGCAATGAGTTCCGGCGGGATCTCCGCTTCGCCTTCGGCGGCCAAACCGGCCGGCATGGCCATCTTGTCGTAGAACAGCCCCCGGAACGCGGAGCAGGTCCGGAATAACGTGATCATACCCCAGACGATTACCGCGCCGACGGCGGCATAGAGAATGGTGAAAAACATCCACGCGGTGCTCTTTTTCATAGCGGCAGACTTCTCCTCAAAAAATATAGTGATCTTTCCGCGGGAAGCGGCGCCGGGAACGGCTTCCTCCCGCTGTTTCTCCAACTTCATATAATACAGCATTCTTTCCTTTTTTCAAGGGCATGTGTTTCGGTCCGATCATATTTTTCGGCAGAAAGTCCGGATTTTCGCAACGCATGCTTGATTTCTGCGGAAGGAACGGTATATTTTTCCTCCTCCGTCCGGTTCCTTTCACGGATCCGGCCGGGCGCAACGAAAATCAATCGAGAAGGAGAAAACCGGAATGAAGTACGGTGTGGCAGACTACGGAATGAACGTGTATGAGGGCGGCCTCTTCGACCTGGAAGAACGCCTGGAAACCCTCAAAAAGATCGGATTCAACGGCATCGAACGCCTGGAAGCCGGGGAAACCTCTTCCGCCGTCCAGCGCGCCATCGTCTTTCACCGCATGGGCATGGATTTCGCCACCGTCCGCGGTCCCCGGATCGAGCAGAATCTGGAATGGACCTGCGCCTTCGGCAAGGAGTATGTCTGGCTGACGCCCGGCGAAGCCGTTCGGGGCAGAGTGAACATGGAGACCTTCATCCGTCGTTCCCGGAAATTCACGGCGACCTGCCGGAAATACCATCTGAAGGCCGCACTCCACAATCATCTGGGAACGGTCATCGAAAACCAGCAGGAACTGGATCTGTTCATGAAGGAATGTCCCGACGCCTCTCTGCTGCTGGATATCGGACACCTCGCCTGCGCCGGCGGCGACGTCTGCGGAACGCTGGAACGCTATTACGACCGGATCGCTGCCGTCCATTTCAAGGACGCCTTCATCAAGGATGACACCATCGGTCTCGACCGCTGGACCGAACGTCTCCGCTTCTGCGAGCTGGGCGGCGGCAATGTTCCCGGTCTGGTGGACTGGAAGGGCGTCGCGGAGATCCTCCGGAAGAAGCACTACGACAAATGGGTCCTGGTGGAACACGACACCCATTTGAACGAGCCGGCGAAGGATCTGTCCGTCAGCCTGGAGAACCTGAAGAACATTCTGGAATAAGTTTTCCCGGATAAAAACGAATGCGCCCGGCCGCCGGTTCGATCCGGCGCCGGGCGTTTCCTTTTTCAGGATGGCGTGTTCGCCGAAGTCTCGCTTATTCCGGCTTGTTCAGCTCAAGAGGCGTGGCAAACGTGACGACCCGCTGCGGGAACGGGATATTGAGTCCGGCGGACTCGATGGTATTCTTCAGTTCCTTGCGAACCATCCAATAGGCCGTCCAGTAGTCGGCCGTCTTCACCCAGAAACGGAGGGTGAGATTCACGGAGCTGTCCGCCAGATCCGCCACCAGAACATCGGGCGCCGGATCTTTTTCGATCAGATCGTTCTTGAGCAGGAATTCCCGCAGGACGGTCAGAGCCTGGGGAAGAGAATCGCCGTACGCGATCCCCACGGTGATGTCCGCCCGGCGAAGCGGATTCCGGGAGTAGTTCTTGATCGGATTTCCGAAGATCACGCTGTTCGGGGCCGAGATGAACAGTCCGTCCACCGTCATCAGGACCGTGGAGAAAAGACCCATTTCCTTGATCGTGCCGCTGATCGAGCCGCAGTCCACATAGTCACCCGCCTTGTAGGGCCGCAGGAAAAACAGCATCAGACCCGCCGCGATGTTGCTCAGGGAGTCCTTGACGGCCAGACCGACCGCCAGACCGATGGCGCCTAGCAGCGTCAGAATGCTGGCCGTATTGATCCCGAAAAGTTCCAGTATGATAAGAGACGCCAGGATCCAGATGATCACCCGGCTGACGCCCGCGATCACCTTCGCCGCCGATTCATCCAGCGCCGGGATGCGCTGCACCATCTTCTGGATCATCGACCGGACGATCCGGGTGATGAGCCAGGCGATCAGGACGATCAGGACCGAGAGGACCAGGACCTTTCCGAAATGCAGAATTTCCGTCTGATGCGCTTCCCAGAAATTCCGACAGAATTCACCCGCTTTGCTTACGTCGTTTTCCATTGTAACGATCCTTTCTCCTGTGTTTGGATTTTGTGTGCCGACGGCACGGAATATACTTCTTTTTTTTCGAAAAACAAGTTTTTACGCCTTGCAGAATGAAAAATCGAAACGGGGAATCGGGGAAAAAAGTTTTTTCGCCTTTTTGTCGTTTCCCGTCTTGAAAAAACAAAATTCCGGTGTATAGTAACACCTGTCTTCAATTCAGGCTGCTTAGCTCAGTCGGTAGAGCGATGGAATCATAATCCACAGGTCGTTGGTTCGAGTCCGACAGCAGCCACCAGTCTTCGGAAAACCGGCAGGTGCCCCTGCCGGTTTTTTTATGCCGCTCTCCCTCGCGTCCCGGACAGACCGGCTCAGAGATGGGATCCCCCCGCGGAAAAACGGAATTATTCCGGCATTGGGCTTGACGAGCGGCAAAATATCGTCTATTTTACAAGTGATTGTAAATCGGGCGGAAGATGCAGTACACTGTTTCCATAACGGACGAATACGGAGGGCGTCGATGATGAACCTGTTCCTTTTTCTGATATCGGGCATCTCTGTTTTTTCCGCCTTCACTGAAGATTTCAAGCCCGGCTACTGTCCGGATCTGAATGTCAGAATATATCCCGGGAACGGTGCCTGGCGCATCCTTCATGCGACCAGTTCCTTCTACGCAAGCAGCTCGCTGGGTTATGATTTCGTCGGAGTTCTCACGACCGGGAAGCCGTCGGAGAAACGTATGCGGACCTGCTTGAGAATGGATATGGGATTGGGAAAATCCGCTCGGCTTGATTTTCTGATGACAATTCCGGATACGGTGGAACACAGTTATTCTCTTGTGACAGAATATCGCTGGGGAATTCCGGCCAAAACGATTCCGCTGAAAACAGCCTGCGCGGACGAGGGGAAACTGGTTTTTCGATCCCCTCTTTCTACTGTCATTATCGATGTGAAAAGCAATACCGCCGAATGTGCATCTGCTGCCGGAAAACGCTTTCCGGTGAAATGGCTTGAAGATGGGTTCGAAATACGGGGCCTGCCGGAAGAAACGGGGATTTTCCAGTTCGTCATGCCGCTTTCGAATTATCGGGGATGCGATGGCGGCGTTACTGCCGTTCGCCGGAAAATCGGGAAGACATTTCTGTTTTTTCCGGTCTACGAAACTTTTTATCTGGAATCCGACAACAAATAATGCGAAGGCTGATTCCTTCTTCGCCGGGGTGGCGAACGGGAAAACGGGCGCTTGACATTTCCGGAAAATCGTATACATTTCCGACAAAACGGATCATCCGGCAAAAAGGAGACACAGCGTCATGGATATCACAAATTCGACTCCGAGCGAAAAAGAAAAGACCGCCCTTACCGAACGGATCCGGAACAAGTTCCGCACGTCCATAACGGCCAAACTGATCATGATCGGGATTGTTCTCCTTCTCTGTCAGATTCCCTCGGCCATGATCAACGGACTTCGCCGTGACCGTATGAAACGGGAGAAGGATGTGGAAATGGAGATCGCCTCGAAATGGGGTGCGGCCCAGCAGATCACCGGGCCCATGATCGTCGTTCCCGTGCAGAGACAGCGCGAACCCGATCCCGCCCGTCCGCAGAGGCCTCTGGTGGAACATTCCCGGTTTCATGCGGCTCCGGAAAATCTGCGCGTCAGTGGAAATATCATTCCGGAAACACGGTACCGCGGCATCTACGAGGTCCTGCTCTACCGGTCGGAGATCACGCTGAGCGGATTCTTCCCCGCGAACTGGGCTTCGCTGCCCGCGAACGACGGATGGATCCTGCCCGGTGACGGAGCAACGCTTCTTTTGGGCATCAGCGACATCAAAGGAATCTCGTCCGTGGAAGTTGCTGTGGACGGAACGGTTCGCGAGGTGCAGCCCGGCTTTTTCAAGGGAGAAACACCCTCCAACGGAGTCCTGATTCCGCTGCCCGGTCTTCTCAAACGGGCCGGAGAGGGAAAGGAGGTCCGCTTCGAGGTTCGTCTGAAGCTGAACGGATGCCGCAGGCTGACGATCTATCCGGTGGGCCGCACCACGGAAGTGAATCTGACGTCGTCCTGGGCCAGCCCCAGCTTCACGGGTGGATTCCTCCCCGAAAAACGGACCGTGTCCTCCTCCGGTTTTTCCGCCGAATGGGTTGTCAACGATTTCAACCGCAACTGTCCCGTTTCCTGGATGGGGAACGGCACGTTCGGGCCTGAACATTGCGTGGGCGTCGAGCTCGTGAAGCCCGTCAATGCCTATGCACTGGTGGAACGGGCCGTCAGCTACGATCTGCTTGTCTGCATCATTGTGCTGATGGCTCTTCTTACCGCAGAGCGCCTTACGCGGCAATGGGTGCATCCCCTCCAGTACATGGTGGCGGGCCTCTCCCTGATCCTGTTCTACTCCGTTTTGCTGGCTCTGAGCGAGCATATCGACTTCAACGCGGCCTATCTGGCCGGGACCCTGATCATTGCCGCGCTGGGCGGATTCTACGCACGTCTGATTTTCGGTGCCTGGAAAACCGCGCTCGGAATGGTCGCTGTCACGATCCTTTCCTACTGCGTGATCTTCGTGATCCTGAGGCTGGAGGATTATGCGCTTCTCGCCGGTTCCGCTGTCCTGGTCGTCCTCATGGCCGTCCTCATGGCCTTCACGGGAAAACTCAACCGTCTTCCCGAGTGACCGGGTCCGGCCCGGAGCGGGGCGGGAGCTGTGAAATTTTCGTTAAATTCACTGGACTTTTCCCCGTTCATGCTGTACATTACGCGCATTCACGGATGGAGATGAAAGAATGCTGATTTTGTACCGGATCCTTTTTCCGCTTGTCTTCCTGTTCTTTCTGCCCGGCCTGATCTGGAAGCTGATCCATCGGCCCGGCTGGAAAAAGACGTACGCGGAACGGTTCGCCCGTTTTTCGAAGGCGAGAAAAAAAGAACTGAAGGAGTTCGAGGGCTGCGTATGGCTCCATGCCGTCAGCGTGGGCGAAACCAATCTTGCCCTCACGGTCTTGAAAGAGTGGACCGCCCGGGAGCCGGAACGGAAATTCGTACTCAGCACCACGACTACCACGGCGCAGGAAATAGCCCGGAACCGGGCGCCCGGCAAAACGGCGGTGATCTTCTGTCCCATCGATTTTGCGCCCTTCGTCCGCCGTACGCTGGATCTGCTGAAGCCCTGCGCACTGGTGATTTTCGAAACGGAACTCTGGCCCAACATGGTCCTTATGTCCCGGAAGCGCGGCGTCCGGACCGCTTTGATCAACACGCGGCTCTCCGACCGGTCGTTCCGGGGATACCGGAGGTTCCGTTTTTTCTTTGCGCCGATCCTCCGGGCCTTCGACGCCATCGGCGCCCAGACGGAGACGGACCGCGAGCGTCTGACGGCCATAGCGCCCGACATGGCGGACCGCATCACCGTAACGGGCAACATCAAATTCGATCAGCTGCCTCCGGACAAGCCCGGATTCGATTTTTCCACGGTGTTCGGAAAGAATTTCGGGAAAGTCGTCATTGCCGCCTCCACACACAATCCCGAGGATGCGCTGATCGTGCAGGCTTTCACCGAAGTCCGGAAAAAATTTCCCGATACCAGACTGGTGATCGTTCCCCGTCATGCGGAACGGGGCGGTGAAATCGAAAAGATCCTGGCGGCATCCGGCCTGAACTGGCTTCGCCGCAGCACGGGCGGGCGGTCCGGAGAGATTCCGGACGTTCTTCTGGCGGATACCACGGGCGAGCTGCCCGGCTTCCTGAAGAGCGCGGATCTTGTCATCATGGGCAAGACTCTGGCCGGGAACGACGAGGGACAGAACATCATCGAGCCCGCACTGCTCGGCAAGCCTGTGCTCTGCGGCCCGAAGCTGAAAAATTTCCGTCAGGCCATCGACGCACTCAGAAAAAATCATGCGGTACGGATCGTGGAGCCCGACTCCCGTCTGGCCGCCGAACTTGAAAGTCTTCTGGCCGATCCGGCCGCAGCCGCCGCGCTTGGGGCCGCCGCTGCAAAAACCATGCAGGCGAATCGGGGCGCTTTGCAGAAAACCATGGAAATCACAGGAAAACTGACATGAATCAGACTCAAGTCACTCTCGCTCGCGCCGGAGAGATCACGCCGGCCGTCCGCGCTGTCGCACAAAAAGAGAACCGCCCGGTCGAATTCATCCGGGAACGGGTGGCGGACGGACGGATTGTCATTCCGGCGAACATCCGGCATACCAATCTTTCGCCCATCGGGATCGGACGGGAACTGTATACGAAGATCAACGCCAATATCGGCAACTCTGCGCTTTCCAGCTCGCCCGACGACGAATTCGAAAAACTCCACACCGCGCTGAAGTACGGCGCCGATACCGTGATGGATCTCAGCACCGGCGGCGACATCGTGAAGATCCGCGAACGCCTCCTCAAGGCCTGTCCGGCCCCGGTGGGGACCGTCCCCGTCTACGAGGTCATTGCCCGGACAGGCGCCGCCAACATGACTCCGGAAGCGATCCTTCAGGTCATCCGGGAGCAGGCGGAGCAGGGCGTGGATTACATGACGATCCATCCGGGCCTTCTCCGCAGCCATATTCCCGCAGCCATGAAGCGGAAAATGAAGATCGTCAGCCGCGGCGGCTCGCTGATCGCGCGCTGGATGGCCGTCAAGGAACGGGAAAATCCCTTCTACGAGTATTTCGACGAGATCCTCAAGATCTGTCTTCAGTACGACGTGACCCTCTCCCTGGGCGACGGACTCCGTCCCGGATGTCTGGCCGACGCCTCCGACGAGGCCCAGTTCGCCGAACTGGACACCCTGGGCGAACTGGTCCGCCGCTGCCGCGCCGCCGGAGTTCAGGCCATGGTGGAAGGACCCGGCCACGTGCCCATGAATCAGATCGAAATGAACATGAAGCGCGAGCAGGAAGTCTGCGGAGACGCGCCGTTCTACATCCTCGGGCCTGTGGTGGTGGACTGCGCGCCCGGATACGATCATCAGGTGGCCGCCATGGGCGGCATGATGGGCGCCTACTACGGCGCCGCCATGCTCTGTTACGTGACTCCGAAAGAGCATCTGGGCCTTCCCAACAACGAAGACGTCCGCCGGGGCGTAGTTTCCTTCAAGATCGCCGCCCATGCCGCCGATATCGGACTGGGCAAGCCCGAGGCCCGCAAACGCGACGACGCCATCAGCGACGCCCGTGCGGTTTTCGACTGGGACAAACAGTTCGAACTGGCGCTGGATCCGGACCGCGCCCGGGAATACCGAGGCGACGCCTTGAACGAGCGGAAACAGCACACCGGATATACCGACGACGGACGGTTCTGCACCATGTGCGGTCCCGATTTCTGCTCGGTGCGGATCAGCCGCGACATTGCCGAACACTTCGCGGGAAAAGAGAAGAAGTAAGCATTTTTTCGAAAAAAATTCGTCTGTCCGGTTTGACATTTTGAAAAAAGGTTCTACTGTATCCTTGAAAACGAACCTTCGGAGAGAGAGATGACCTGCGTCCGCGTCACAGTCAAAACACTGCTGAAAACACGCAAGTGGATGTTGTCTCTCAATTATATTCCCGCCGGCACCTGATCTGCTTTTCTGTTTTTCCGGGCTTTTTCGTGCCCGGACTCCGTTTCATTCGCTTGACTGGCGTTTTCAACGAAAAACAGAAAGGTTTCCCATGATTCCCCGTATTCTGGACAAAGCTGTCCGCATCAAGGCAGGCGACGGCGAAGTGATCCTTGCCGCCGGACTCCAGGGCCGCATTTTCGCCGCGCTGGACGACGAACTGCTTCACCGGCTCGACGTTCCGCTGGCGGAACATCCTTCCGATTCCTTCAACAATCTGGGCGGCAACTCTCTCTGGCCGGCCCCCGAGGGCGGAGATTTCGCCTTCAACTATCCTTCCGACGGCGGTCCGTGGCGCGTGCAGGACGGGATCAACTCCGTTCCGTCGCATATGCTGCCGGACGGACATGGCATGATCCGTGAGATCACGCTGGAAAACCGGAAAGGCGTTTCCGCATCGCTGCTGCACAGCCGGATCATCGGCGCACCGAAGTACGGCTTCGGCGGGAAATACGGCGTGAAGGAACTGGTCTACTCCGCCTGCGACAGTCTGGAGCTGACCCGTCCGCTTCCCGTGTCCGATTTCCTGATGTCCGCCTGGTCGCTGGAACAGTTCGATTTGACGGAAGGCGCCTTCGGATTCGGGACGGCGAAACGGTCCGGGAAAGCGGTCAACAGCGATTTCTACGGAGATCCCGGCTCGAAGATCGCATGGGCCGGAGACACCTATACATTCCGGTTCGGCGGGTCGGATCGGCTTCAGATCGGCATATCGGAAAAGGCGGAGCCCGGCGTCATCGGGGCCTATATCCCGGAGAAAGATCTGGCCGTCGTCCGGCGGATCGTCCGGGCGGACGCCGGAACGCGGATCAACTTTGCCGACAACGATCAGAAGGACGGCGTTTATTCTGCGGACGATCAATACAGCATCTTTACGGTCCGGACGCACGGTTCTTCGAAGTGGAAAGTCTGGCGCCCGTCCGGATCGTGAATGGTCTGACCACCGGCAGCCGCATGGAAACGGAAACCCATTTCTACCGGGGCGACAGAGAAAAAATCAAAGAGCTTCTTCACCAGGAATTCAACATAAACAAGGAGATTTGGTCATGAGCAACATTCGGGCCGTACTGGGCTTCGACATGGAAACCGACATCGGCAGCTGGACACCGTGGTACAATGGGTTCAAACCGGGTACGGAAATGATCTTGAGCGTCCTCAAGAAAAACAACATCACCGCCACGTTCTTCTTCACGGCCGACGCCGCACAGAAGAATCCCGAAGTGGTGGAAATGGTCCGCGACGCCGGACACGAAATCGGCGCGCACACGCTTTTCCACGAGACCATCAGCGACTCCCTCTTCGAGATCCCCGGCATGGTTCCCGTCCTCCATGAGGAAGTGGAAAACCGCCTCCGCCTCAATACCGAGATCATCGAGAAGATCTCCGGAGTCCATCCCACCGCCTTCCGCTGTCCCCGTCTCTTCGGCTCCACCGCCGTGGTGAACGCGCTGGAAAACCTGGGTTACAAGGCCGACGCCTCCTATCCCATGTACTTCTACCGCGAACAGCTGGAGCCGTACCATCCGAGCCGGGAGGACTGGACGAAGAAGGGCGACATGAAGATCGTCGAGATCCCGAACTTCGCCGACCTCTCCATGGAATCCCACGATCCCTACGGACGCGACATGGACCAGTGGCCGCTGTGGCGTACGGAAAGCGCGGAAGCGGTGATGAAGCACATCCGCGGCTACATCTCCTTCTGCGAGGCGAAGAAGGCCAATCCGTTCCTCTGCCTCTACATGCACCCGTGGGAATTCCATCCCATGCCCAAGGGACTTCTGGAGTACGGGGAGGGGGCCGTGCTGCCCAATCAGGAGTTCGTCAAGAACTGCGGAGAATACGCGGGCGAGCAGCTGGACGTCCTCATCCAGAAAATGAAGGAAGCCGGAGCTTCGTTCTTCCAGGCCGGACAGATCACCATCGACTGAATCAAATCACCCGAAACAACATAAAAAACAAAAACAGGAGTTCCGAGATGAACTACACGATCCCCAAAGAAGAGTATTTCGAGAGAATCGCCAAATTCCAGGCGCGCATCAAGGCGGCCGGTCTGGATGCCTGCCTGGTGGCGGGAACCGAATCCGACTTCGCCAATGTCCGGTATCTGACCGAATACTGGCCCACCTTCGAGCAGGCCGGCGTGTTCGTTCCCGCCGTGGGTGATGCCGTGCTGCTGATCGGCCCCGAGAGCCTCAAGTATGCCCAGGGCCGCAGCGTCGTGCCCAAAATCGCACAGATGCTGAACTACCGCGAATCCGCGGAACCGGATTATCCGGGCATCCCGCTGGCCACCTATCCCGATGTGGTGAAGATGGCTATGGGCAAGCGGAAACTGAAAAAACTGGGTCTGGTTGGCACCGCTGTCATGACCAAGCCCACGCTGGACGCCGTTGCCGCTCAGCTGCCCGACGTGCAGGTCGTGGCCGCCGATGAAGTCTTCCGGCCCCTCCGCTGGATCAAGAGCGAAAACGAACTCAACTGTCACCGCAAGGCCTTCAAGGTCGCGGAAAAGGCCGTGGAGGCCATTCTCAACGAAATGAAGCCCGGCATGACTGAATTCCAGGTCATCGGCATCGCCCAGCGCGAGATCTACGCCAACGGCGGCGAATACGAAGGACACAGCCTCTACTGCTTCGGTGGTGACCGCACCAGCAACGGCATCAGCCGTCCCACCGGCGCGAAGATCAAGAAGAACGAGATCATCCAGCTGAACATCGGCGCCCGCGTCGGCGGATACAGCAGCTCCATCGGACTGCCCGTCTGGTTCGGCAAGCTCCCGCAGAAGCAGCTTGATCTGGTGAAATTCGGACTCCGTGCCCACAAGTTCACCTTCGAACTCATGAAGGCCGGCGTTCAGGCGTCCAGCATCGCCAAGAAGTACACCCAGTGGGGCATCGATCAGGGCTGGGGCGACTACATGC
>JAFZZR010000041.1 GCA_017615635.1 Lentisphaeria bacterium | reverse complement strand
GTCCTTATCCACTGCGGGCGCAGGACATTTGACAAGATCATTCCTTAGTACGAGAGGACCGGGAATTGACTGACCTCTGGTATTCCGGTTGTCACTACAGTGGCAGCGCCGGGTAGCTATGTCGGGAAAGGATAAGCGCTGAAAGCATCTAAGCGCCAAGCCCCCTTGAAGATGAGATGTCCCTGATTCTTTGAATCCTGAAGACCGCTTGAAGACCACAAGCTTGATAGGATGCAAGTGTAAGAACAGTAATGTTTTCAGCTTAGCATTACTAACCGGTCGTGAGGCTTGACCACCTTTTTTCATCACCCTCTGCCAGGAGCGTTATGAAAAAATCGTCAGAAATTCTCTGAATTAACTTGTTTCTACTTACACCTCTGCCCTGTAAAATACTTCCCCTTCCATCTGCATCTTTATACCTTTTTTTCCGGTGTCTATGGCGGGCTTGCAACTCACGTTCCCATCCCGAACACGATCGATAAGGGGCCCTGCGACGATGGTACTGCATAATTGACTGCGGGAGAGTAGTTCGATGCCGGATTCCTTCTCGGAGCTTAACTTCCTAAAAAAAGTTAAGCTCCTTTTTTTTGCCACGATTATACCTCCATCCGGCTCAGAAAAAGACACAAAAAAATCCCCCGGCTGCACACTGAGCCGGGGGATTCGGAAAAAGCAGTTCGTTCCCGCGGTTTTATGCTCCGGCGAACTTCAGGAGACGCCACCAGTCGAAGGCGGCAATGCCGTGCGCTTCACTTCTCCGATAGTATCCGAGATTCTCTCCGATGGCCGACACTTCATAGTCGGCCGGAAAACTGCCCTCGGGAAGACCGGATTTTCCCAGGAATTCCCATACGGGCGAGGCCGCCTTGCAGGCCAGATACTCGCCTTCGGTATCAAACCAGGGCGAATCGAAACCGGCGATAAGAAGTTTTCTCGGAGCCACCAGGGCCAGGAGAAGATGCTGATCGAACGTCAGGAGTTTTGCCGGGTTGCGCTGATATTTTTCATACGCTTTGCAGTACCAGTGGGTGAACATCCGGACTTCCGTGCCGATATTTTCTCCGAAATCGCGTTTGGCCAGCGTGGCGCCTCCGCCGCCGCACTGATTGGGCACACATACGGCAAAGCGTTCGTCCCGCGCAGCCGCAAGAAGCGCCGCCTTGCCCAGGCGGGAACAGCCGGTGACGACAGATCTTTTCACATCCAGTTCGGGGATCCGTTCCGCCAGATCCAGTCCCCGGGAAAGCGCCCAGGCCCATGCTCCCAGCGAGGTGATGTTGTCGGTGCGCTGTTCGTCCCTCGGGCCCCAGAGATCGAAAACGCGGGTATAGGGAAAGTCCTTCTGGCTGTGGGGTTCCGGTTCCTGGGGATCGGGATCGGGCGAGACCTGACAGTAGCAGGCGGTGAGCACGGCATATCCGGCGGCAATAAGCATTCCGATGGGCATGACCGTATTGGCACTGGGATTGCACATGACGCCGCGCTGGCGCGGGGCTTTGTGATCCGGCAGGACGCGTGTCCACATCTCGGGAATCACGATCTCCTCGTCCGGGATCAGCTCGTGATTGCCGCGGTAATTGAGGAACAGGATAACGGGAACGGGACCTGTCGCATACCGCGGCCGAAGCAGAAGCCAGTCCACTTCGCCGCCTTTGCCGTCCGGGGAGAACCGCATCCGGTACTGGGTCCGGACGGCGAATCCGGCCAGCGCATCGTCTTTCTCCTCCGTTTTCTCGATGAGAAGCTCCTTCGGCGCGGGCGGTTCCGCCCCATACATCTCGCTCGCGAAGATACCGAGGATCTCGCGGCGGCGGTCACGCCATTCTTCGGGCGTGGTCACCTTGCGTCCGTCCAGGAAGGTCAGGGGATCCTCCAGTGTGTACGGAGCGATCTTCTCTAGGTCGTAGTTGGGTTCGAAATAGTTCGGCCGGATGTCCGGTACATCGGATATCCTGTCTGCTTTCTTCTCCTGGTTCGTCATGATCTTTTCCTTGCACCCATATAAGTTCAACACTTTTTCCGATCCGGCATCCGGGATGTCCTTTTTGTTACGACCGGATCTTTTCAATCACAAAGCGGCGATAACGGCATCGGTCATGGAAGTCGTTGTGCCCTTTCCGCCGATGTCGGGCGTGGTGGCGACCCCTGCCTTGAGGACGGAGCACATGGCATTCATGAGCATGTCGGCAGCAGGTTTTTCCCGCAGCTGTTCAAGCATCATGGCAATGGCCCAGAAGGTCCCGGCGGGATTGGCAATGCCTTTGCCTGCGATATCGGGCGCGGATCCGTGGATCGGTTCGAACATGCTGGGATAGGTGCCTTCCGGATTGATGTTGCCCGAGGGGGAAATTCCGATACTGCCCAGCATGGCGGATCCCAGATCGGTGAGGATATCTCCGAAAAGGTTGCTGGCGACGACCATCTGCAGGCGGTCCGGGTGCATGATGAAAAATCCGGCCAGCGCATCGATGTGCATCTGGCGGGAATCCATGTCGGGATAACCGGCTTTTACTTCGTTGAAGATTTTGTCCCAGAAAACCATGGAGTGATTGAGCGCGTTGGACTTCGTCGCGCTCAGGACGCGGGACATTCCGTTGGCCTTCGCATATTCGAAGGCGTAGCGGAGGATCCGTTCGGTTCCCTTGCGTGTGAAAACGGCTTCCTGAACGGCGCCGTTTTCATCGGACGTGCCCCGTCCGCAGTATTCGCCCTCGGAGTTCTCGCGAATGACAACGAAGTCGATCTTGTCGTTTTTGAGCGGAGATACCAGCCCGGGAAGGAGCTTGATGGGACGCATGTTGACATACTGATCGAATCCTGTCCGGATGGGCAGAAGCAGTTCGCGCAGGGAAACGTGATCGGGGACCCCGGGGAAGCCCACAGCGCCCAGAAGAATGGCATCGCAGTCCCGCAGGATCTTCATGCCGTCGGCGGGCATCATTTTCCCATGTTCCAGATAGTAGGCGCAGCTCCAAGGCAGATTGTTGTACTGGAACTTGAGGCCCCCATGCTTTTCCGCGACGGCATTGAGGACCCGGACGCCTTCGTTTACGACATCGACGCCGATGCCGTCACCGGGAATGAGGTTGATTTTGTAGGTTTTCATATTTATCCTTTCGAACGTTTTTTATGCAAAGCAAGCCGGAAATCTTTTTTTTACAGGTCCCGGCGCCACGGGATCGAGACTGCCGCGCCTGCGCGCCGGATGCACCATGCCGAGGCAGCAGATGCGGTTTTCATCGCCGATTCGATGTCCTGTCCGCGCAGCAGTTCCGCAATGAAGTAGCCGATGAACGTATCTCCGGCCGCCGTCGTATCCACCACCTTGTCGACCTTTTCGGCGGGGACCCGGATCGTATCGTTGTAAACGGCCCCGTGTGCGCCCAGGGTCTTGAGCACGTTGAGCCCATCGGGGAGCTTGTGCGATTTCAGCGCATCCCATTCGGTTTCGTTGACGATCAGCGTATCCGTCAGTTCCAGCGGATAGTCCGGAACGGCCTGTGTCATGGGAGCGGGATTGAGGAATATCCGCATCCGCCGGGCCGCCGCTTCGCGCATGATTTCGGGAATGGAGGATATTTCATTCTGGAGCAGAAGGATGTCGCCCGCTTCCGCCCGCGAAAGAGTCTGCCGGATGGATTCCTCCGTGATCCGGTGATTGGTGCCCGGAAAGAGGACGATCACGTTTTCTCCGGAATCGGCGACCTGGATCACGGCGTGTCCGCTGGGCGCCTGGTCATCGATTGCGACGGCCGAACAGTCCACGCCGCTCTCGCGAAGGATATCCAGCAGAAAACCTCCGTCTTTTCCCACGGCTCCGGCGTGCAGGGTCTGCGCTCCGGCCCGTGCCAGGGCGATAGACTGATTCAATCCCTTTCCACCGGCGAAGCGCGAAAAGCTCAAGGCGGAGATCGTTTCTCCCGGCCGGGCGAAATCGTGCACCCGGTAGACCAGATCGATATTCAGCGAACCGAAATTGATGACTTTCATGATTTTCTCCTGCCTCCTTCGTTTTTTCTGGGGAATGCCGACAGTTTTTCGAAGAGATCCGAGAACACCGCATCACGGTCAAGCGAGGTGACTGCGGTTATATCATGCCGCCCGGATCCCGTGCCCCAGCTGCGGTCGTCGTTGAGCACGGGCGAAGGAATGATCTCTTTGCGGAACGCCTGCGGGACGGAGAAGTATGCCACGGTGGAAATATCCCAGATGATCTTGGACGTGGTTCCGCGTTCGTGAATGAGGTCCTCGGTCCGGGAATAGAGAAATTTTCCGATCTCACCGGCGGGTGCAAGGCCGGGGCGAAGTTCTTCCAGCGTGATGTCCAGGATGGAGACCACGTTCCGGCAGGGCAGCCATACCAGCGGCACATCCGTATCGAAAATCACTTGCGCGGCGGGCACATCCTGCCGCAGATTGAATTCCGTCGTGACCGGATTTTTGAGGTCGTTTCCGCCCAGCCAGACAATGACGATGTCTCCAGCGATCTCCGGCTCGATCAGCAGCGCGGAGGCCACATTGGTGATTGCGGCAATGGCAAGCACATAAAGTTTGCATCCTTTTGCCCGGGCCTCGTGCGCAAGCTCGATGATCCGGCGCGCTCCTTCCGAATCCACCGGCGTACGCCGGTCCGGCAAATAGGCGGTCGATCCCTTCCAGACAAAGCCGTCCGGCTCTCTTCCGAAAATCGCCAGGATGCGGCATATTTCCTCATAACTTTTCCGCATTCCCTCCGCCGGAGTCGCGGCCCGTTCCGGATTGCTGAACGGCGCGGCGATCACGGCCTGCAGGTCCACGGCATCCGGGGCGAGCAGGGCATACGCCAGAGCGAACTGATCATCGATTTCGTTGAAGGTGTCGGTATCAAGTACCGCCATGATCGGCAATTTCTGTTCCATAAGGTTTTTCTCCCAATATCTTCCGGATCCTTGATACGGCACCGTCCGCAGCGGCTTTTCCTTTGCTGAACACGGCGCGGTCGTGAACAATGCATTCTCCGACCGAATTCCATGCCCGAACTATACACCGGATTTTCTCCGTTTTCAAGGTGAAACCCTGCCGGATCAGAGAAAAAATCCCCCTCTGCCGAAAACCGGATATACATTTTCCACAGGCAGATCACAGCCGGACTTGCAATTTTTCGGGCATGTGGTATATTATTTCGTATTAAGGAATCATAATTGCGAATAGAGAAATTACGGAGTCCTTATGAACGGAATTCTGTGCGGGATCGATCGAGCTGATCTCTGGCTTCCTTTGCTCCGCGGAAAACGGATCTGCGTTTTGACTCATGCTCCTGCGACAGATGGGAACTATGTCCGGAGCGCGGATGTGCTGACCCGGAGTCTGCATGTGACGGTGCTGTGCGGCCCGGAGCACGGACTTGACGGACTTGCCGGTCCCGGCGAAAGCGTGGATGGGGTCTCGCGCGATTCCTCGACGGGTCTGCCCGTGTACAGCCTGTACTGCGACGGCGAAGGAGGTTCCTCCCTTTCCGATGCGCTGAAACTGGCGGATGCGGCAGTGTGCGATTTCAGCGATATCGGATCCCGCTTCTACACCTATATCTGGTCCATGTACGACGCCATGCAGCTTTGTGCGGAACGCGGGATCCCGTTTTATGTGCTGGACCGTCCGAATCCCATCGGAGGAGTACGGTGCGAGGGACCGCTGCTGGATCCGCGATTTGCCTCGTTTGTGGGACGGTATCCGATCCCTGTCCGGCATGGGCTGACTCTGGGCGAGGCCGCGCTTTTTTTCAATGAACATATAACGCCTTCCTGCGAGCTTACGGTGATTCCTGTGAGCGGATGGAGCCGGACGCAGGAGTTCGAGGAGACGGGCCGGGCCTGGATCAATCCCTCGCCGGGCATGCCGGGACCGGATTGCGCCCGGATATACACGGGTACTTGCTTCCTGGAGGGAACGAATATCTCAGAAGGACGGGGCACCACGCGTCCCTTCGAGATGATCGGAGCGCCGTTCCTTGATTCCGAGGCGGTCGCCCGGGCTTTGAATTCGTATCGGATCGCCGGGATCCAGGCGCGCCCCTGCAGGTTCCGTCCGGCGTTCGGGAAATACGAGGGCGAGGTCTGCAGCGGGATCCAGATCCTTCTCACGGACCGCCGGGAAGCGGGCTGTTTCGAGGCGGGGATCCGGCTGCTGGATATTCTGCGGAACGAGGTGCGCGAGTTCGAATACGGCGACCGGGCAAGCCATTTCGATCATCTGATGGGGACGGACCGGTTCCGTCTCGGACAGGAGACGGCGGATGAATTTCTGGTCCGCGGCCGGGAAGAGAGTTTTGAGTTCCGGAAGTCCGTGGAGGATATTCTGCTGTACAAAGAGGAGGCGCATCGATGAAGACGCTGCGGAAAGCTCTGGATATTCTGGAATACGCGGTGCTGCGCGGCGGCAGCGTAACGCCCGGCGAGGCGGCCGAGGCCACGGGCGTGAATCCGGCCACGGCCACCAGGATCCTGCGTGCGCTGACGGAACGGGGATATCTTGTCCAGGTCTCGCGGAAAAGGGGATATGTGCCCGGCCCCATGGTGACGTCCATCGGGACGCGCCGGAATCAGTTTTCGAGTCTGGCGGAGGCGTCCGAGGCGCCGCTGAAGGAGCTGTCGGCGCGTCTCGGCCGTCAGGTGAACATCTCGGTCCTCGACGGCTCGCGCCGGGTCATGCTCCGGTTCAGTGCGCCCGATCCGGGGTTTGTCTGCTGGGATCACTTCTTTTTCAGCGATCACTGGTCCACGGCCACCGGACGGCTCCTCATTGCGGCGCTGGACGATCCGGAAGCGCGGAACGTCTGCGCGGAGTGCGGGATCCGTCCCTATCCGGCAAAGGAGATCGCCCGGATACGCAAAGATGGCTCGGTCCGTTTCACGCAGGAGGATCTGACGGTGATCGGACACTGGATCCGCGTACCGGGTCTTCCGGCGGCGGCCATCGGCTTCGGCGTACCGCACAAGCGTGCGGACGAGGCGTTTCGTCTGTCGGGTTCGGCGGCAGGAACGATCTGCCGGACACTGCAAAGGAACATGAAATCATTCTGAACATATCAAAACACAAGGAGAAAAAATCATGAGCACGGAATCCGAAAAGCTGGCAAGAGACTTCATGGAGAACGAAAAGCAGTTCCACCTGGGATTTCTGCCTACGGAACAATCCAACCCCCTGACAAGAAACCTGGACAAGGAGTTTGCGAAGTCCTCTCGTGACGGCGTGAAAAATCTGCAGTCGGTGGACCGGAACGTTCTGGCCATGGCAAAGCGGGTGTTTGCCTCGGACGCCTTCCGGAAACTGACGGAGACGGGCTGCGACGTGATCCGGAAGGGCGGACGGATCGTTTTCTCGGGCTGCGGGGCCACAGGACGGCTCAGCATTCTTCTGGAGTGCATGTGGCGGAGAAGCTGCGCGGAAAATCCCGCCGCAACGAAATACGCGGATCATGTATTCAGCATCATGACCGGCGGCGACTACGCACTGGTTCGTTCGGTGGAGTTTTTCGAGGATTACCAGTCCTTCGGACGCCGTCAGGTTCAGGATCTGGGACTGAAGGAGGGCGACATGCTGGTGGCCATCACCGAGGGCGGCGAAACGTCGTCGGTGTTGGGGACCGTGTTCGAGTCCGTGGAACGGGGCCTGAAGGTGTTCCTCCTGTTCAACAATCCGGCGGATCTTCTGGCGGAGCATCTGGAGCGTTCCCGGAAAGCCATACGGGATCCCCGGGTCTGCGTGCTGGATCTCTCCTGCGGACCTATGGCGCTGGCCGGATCCACCCGCATGCAGGCCACCACGTCCGAACAGCTGGTGGCCGGGGGCGCGCTGGAAACGATCATGGACACGCTGCTGGGTCGTCCGGGCCGGGATTACGCTTCGGAGTTCGAAACGCTGCTGAATCTGCTGGAATCGGAGGAGTCCCGGAGCGCCATTGCGGCGTATATCGATTTCGAGGCGGATATCTATCGGCGGCACGGACTGGTGACCTATTTCTCCGGCGAGTATCTGCTGGATGTCTTCACCGATACCACGGAACGCTCGCCCACCTTCATGCTCCCGCCCTTCCGCAAGAAGGACGACACGGTCTCTCCGCGTCCCTGGGCTTTCGTGAAGAATCCGCTCCTGGATACGGAAGATGTCTGGAAAACGGGCATGAACCGGCCGCTCCGCTGCCTGGAATGGAGCCTCGAGGACTACGTGGCTCTGGGCGCTCCGGATTCCGTCCGGACCAATCCGCCGGCCATCCGGAAAACGGAGCTTCTGAAATTCGAGGTGGGCCGGGAAAATCCCGCGGACCGTGCCGTGACCGGGAACGACGCTGCCGTGCTGATCACGGCCGGATCGGCGGATGACGCCGCAGTGGAAGAGGCTTTCCGGAAGATCGATGCGCCGTTCACGTTCCGCAAAAAGATCGTCATCGGCGCGGGCGAGGGGGATTTCCGTATCCCCGCGCAGATGGAATCCGGCTCGATCCATCTGATGATCCATATGGCGGTCAAGCTGGTCCTGAATACGATTTCCACCGGCGTCATGACCGTACTGGGCCGCGTGACCGGAAACTGGATGAGCTGGGTGGATGTCTCCAACAAGAAGCTGATCGACCGGGCCATCCGTCTGATCTCCGAGATCGGCGGCCTTTCCTATGAGGAAAGCTGCCTGCGCCTCTTCGAAGGGATCGAAGAGACGGCGAAGACGCGGAAAGCCTCCGATGAGAAGGTCTCCATCGTCCAGTACGTGCTGAACAAGGGGATCCGGCCGGACGGAAAATGATCCGGCTTTCGGTCCTTTGCCGGGCGTAAAAGCGGTTTGACTTCGAACGTCAGCGGATTGGCGTGCGCATGGTCGCGCGCATCTTCTCGAGAAGCCGGGAGGCAAGGAGCTCGCCTGTCAGGAGCTCGCCCGGGAGACGAAGCAGCTTCACCCAGTCGGACTCCCGGGAAACGGTGATCAGGGCGGCGCGGCGGATCCAGTCGGCGAAAAGACCGCCTTCCGGATATTCCAGCGCTTTTCCCGTGAGAAACACGTCGCAGTCGATATCCAGGATCCACGGCCCGGCGCTCCGGGTGAAATCCAGTTCCTCCGACTCCGGAAGACCGCAGGAGAGAAGCATGTCGGCAAAGGACCGCGCCGACTCCGGATCGTTCAGGATCGTCTGAACGGGCGGCACGTCCCGGAACGGCAGTACATGGAGTCCGGGGCAGGGCGTCGGGCCGATCTGAGGCGAGATGGAAAGGATCACCGCCTTTGAAATCAATCCGGCCCGGAGCGCCCAGTCGAAATGCTCGTCGTGATGCAGCGTGCGCACCGCATTCCGCACAGATTCCGGATCCAAACCGTCCTTCAAACCGGGTGAGGGAATCCCGCGGGCCGTGCAGGCAAGTGTATCCGTGTGAAAATCCAGGGAAAGAACGGGAGGCGGCTCGGAAAGACGGGTACGGAGTCCGGCCCACGGGATCAGGACTTCGTGGTGAAGCGGGACGAGGGCCGTTTTTACATAGCTTTCCATATTTCCGGACCGTTTCCGGCGGAGATGTTACGGCTTTTTGAGGATCACCAGATCCGAAGATCCGCAGCAATCGTCGAACTTGCTTTCCTCATCGTAGGCAGAAAGGAAGCACTGGAGCGCGCCTTCCGGGACTTTCGCTTCGATTCGGTCGCCTTTGATCTCGGCCGGCTGTTTGTACCAGACGCGGTCCCAGCTTTTTTCCGGCATGGGACCGTCGGGCAGAAAGCAGATGACCGGCTTCAGATTGCCTTTGCCCGCGAATTCGATCCGGGCGGAAAGAATGCCGTTTTCCAGCTTCGTGTCCTTCAGGATCGGCAGATGCGTCCCGCCCTGCAGGAAGGCATCGGCGGTCCGTCGGCAGAAGGGGAAGGTGAACCCGATATGCGAATGCGGAAGTTCGATGACGAAAGCCTTGTTGAAGGATTTCGGACACTCCTCCCAGGCATCCTGGATCTGTTCCGGAATGATATTGTGATCGTTTGTGCCCGAGATCCAGCAGACCGGGATCTTGGCCGCATGGAGGAAGCGCCCGTCCACAAATTCGAAGAAGGGCATGCAGGATTCGAGCTTCCGGTTGCAGCCGCCGCAGTAGATTTCCAGCGCGAAGCGGAACCGGGAGTCCACCGAGGCCACGATGGCGCCGTACCAGCTGCCCCAGGAAAGGCCTACGAAGCCGGTTTTCTCCGGATTGACCTGAGGCAGAGACCGGAGCAGAGAGTGAGCCAGCACCATATTCCCCACATTGGCGATGTGATCCTGTCTTTTTCCGCCTTCCAGCGGCGCACGGTCGGGGATCGTCATTTCGTCGCCTTTTGTATCGGGAGAAAGAATGGGCCGCGAGTTGTACCAGTCCAGCGCGATGACCGCGTAGCCGTAGGAGACCCAGAGCTTCGTGTAGGCAGGGTAGGCCGTGCCGCCGCCGCCATGGATCAGCACGATGCCGGGAAAGCCGCCTTCCGGCACAGGACCTTCGGGCATTCCGAGATAGGCGAAGACCGGAGCGGACTTCCCGTCTACGGGCATCCCGTCGAACAGGATGTCCCGGAGTCCGGGAGCCCGGCTGTCGGAGAAAGGCGAATCACGGAATTCGGGGGCACGGAAGAGCTGCGGGGCGGACCAGCAGGATTCGGGCTCCTGCCGTTTCCAATTCTTGTTTTCGTACAACATGACTGGCACCTGGGGCTGAGGCTGAAAAAGTGAGGGACGGGCGCAGGACGCCGGGTCCATACGTGAAATGAGGAAAGAGCGGAAACTCTTTCCTCAAGCAGAGATCTCAAATTTCTTTTTGCCGGCTGAATGGGAGATTTATCGGATCAGGGGCGACGGGGAGGTCTGCCTTCGCCGAAACGACGGGGTTCGCGGGGACGGGCTTCGTTGACCACGAGTTTCCGGCCGCCCTGCTCGGTTCCGTTGATTGCTTGGATGGCAGCTTCCGCTTCCGCCTGATCGTTCATTTCGACGAAGCCGAATCCTTTGACCCGGCCGGTTTCACGGTCGATGACCAGACGCGCATCCGCAACAGTTCCGTACTGAGAGAAAAGTTCCTTCAGTTCTTCCGCCGTCATGGCGTAGGGCATGTTGCCCACATAGATGTTCATGCTTTTCCTTTCGCGGCCTCAAGGCCGACATGGTTGATAAGAGGGGAAATGATTCTCCGCCTGGAAAGCGCTGTCCGACGGTTCTGGAGTGCTGGATACGGCGAATATCAACCGTTCGGGAGCCATCTGACCTGCCGGCAAAAGTAAAGTCAAATCGAGCAAAACCAAAAGACAGTCTTCCGTTGCATCCGGGACCGACGCAGTTTTGAAAGCGGATCCCGTTGATCCTGCTTTTCGCATCCCGTTCCGGATTTCAAACAATTCTAAATTACACGCTGCTTTTTCAAATGCAAGTGCTTTTTTCGTTTTTTCTCAAGTTTTTCACCGGTTTTTCATATCCGGTCCCCCGGAAAGACGGTCCTGCCAAAACTCGCGGCTGGACTTTCGGCGTCTCTCGAAAGTCCGAAATCCGGTACTTTTCGGCTGTTGCCGCACAGGGCAGCAGCCTCAAAATTCCGGACATCGTCTTTTTCGAGATCCATCCGAAATCCGGGTGCGCCACTTTTGGCAGGGCCGTCCGGGAAAACGCGAAATCCTGTCTCCGGACGCCGTTCAGAACGACCAGATCGACATGTCCGCCGGCTGCATCCGGCAGAGAATTCCGTTCAGGATCACGGCCGTCTGCTTCATCCCGGCCTCCCGGAGCAGAGAATGCTTCTCTTCATCGGCCGCGTGACCGCAGTACAGCGGATCCAGATGGAACTTTTCCCGGAATGCGGCGGCGGTCCGGCGGATCAGCTCCCCGGCGCCTTCTTTGCAGGCAGGGTGGACCACGAAGTCCATCACGGGCAAGCCGGAAAGGAGAACGGCGAAGGCGTAGCCGCAGCACTGACCGTCATCGTTGAGCGCGGAGAAAACCACGCCCCGTCCTCCGACGGATTCCTGGTACGCCAGACGGAAGTCCGAAACCGAGGCGGACGGGCCGCACTGAACGGGCAGTGCCCGTTTCCAGAGCTCGGGGGTGTAGGCGAGAAATTTGTCGAGGTCGAATTGATCGCCGATTTCTCCCGGCCGGATTTCTGCCGTGCGGCCTCCGGAAAACACTTGTTTTGCCTCATCCAGAAAGGCGCGGCCCTTGGAGAAGCAGAGAGGGCCGGTCTCTCCGCCGTAAATCAGATAGAACCCGGACTTGATGTAGCTGGCCGCGGCAAATTTGTTTCCCGTGGCGCAGCAGAGCATGACTGCCGGCGACCGATGGATCTCCGCCATGCAGTGTTTCATCAGCTCGGTCATGATGCCGCGCCGCTGATAGGCCGGCTCGGTCATGACATTGCCGAAGTTGCCTCGGCCCGTGCGTGCCGAATAGGCGAACCAGATCCGGCCTGCGCATTCGCCGTCGACTTCCGCGAAGAACCAGTGATCGACGACGTCGGGGAACAGCGCGCCGTTCATGGAATCGCTGAAGTAGGCCCGCCAGCCGTTGATGGTGTAGAGGTCACGATGCGGATGATCGGATCCGAACGAAGCCGATACGTAATCCGCGAATTTCCGAGGTGACTTTTCCGGAGCACACCAGTGAAACACCTTCAGGTTTTCGCCGGTTGCAAGACGTTTTTCCGCCAGAAGCTCCATACTCGCCGTTTCCTTTCTCAATCGATTTTCAACTTGATCCCGAACCAGTTCACTCCGTCGCGGAATGTCAGATCGTTGGCACAGCGGATCGCGTATTCCTCTCGATCCTTCAGCACTTCCGAGCCGTCGGGCAGCCACAGCCCCGTCTCATACTCTCCGGACGGCGGCAGCGGATGTTCGAATGTCAGGCACCGTTCCTCTCCCGAATACCAGGTACGCAGATCGGTATCCAGCTCGATCCGTTCCCCGCCCAGGGCAAAATATACCTTCCGCGGGTTGACCGGCGCGGAGAAGCCCCGGTTGACGAGCCGGATCTTCCCGGTCAGGCGGCCGTTGTTCATCTCGTACTCAAAACTCCGGAGCTCGATCCGGTATCCGAGATGGTCCCGGATATATTCGTAATAACTGCGCCAGACGTGCCGCCCGTCCTCACCGCGGAACCAGGCTTCGCTGAAGGGAAGTCCGGACGCGATCAGGAACATGGGATCCACGGGGACCCGCTTCCAGATGTCGATGGAATATCCGTCGACGCCTTCGAAGAGCGCATTGCCGTGAACCATCCCGAAGGTGTCGTAATGCCATTTTGCCAGGAGTGTCGCCGCATCCTGAGGCAGAGCCGTGCCTCCTACGTCACACCAGAAAAGTTCGCCGTCCTGCGGCAGCCAGATGCTTTCCTGTTCCAGATAGGCTTTGTCCTCCTCGAAACTCTGGCACCCGGCCCTGTTGAATGTCCCGCCGTGGGAGGGCGGATTGGCCAGAAAACCGTCGTTGAAGTGACCGATCCGTGCCTGCGGGAGGCTCGTGAAAGCCTCTTTTTCCGTGATCGGACTGGTCCCGTAAAGCTGCTGCTTCAAAAACGGGTAGCGCATCATGGTCTTCCTCTCTTCCGGGAGTGCTCCCAGCACGGCGGCCATGAGTTCGCGGCGGAATCCCAGATCGTTCTGCAGATAGTGATAGCTGTTGTGCCATTCCCCGAATTTTCCCACGAAGCCGCACTGGAGAACGTAGATGATATCCGCATACTTCCGAAGCAGCGGACGAAGCTGCGACAGATGTTTCAGCGTGGTCTCGGCCGTCGGACCCTGGAGCGTCGGCGAAAGTTCGTAGGCGAAGCGAAGCAGACATTTCACGCCCGCTTCGCGCACCTTCAGAAAGAACGTCTCGATGTCGTCCAGTTTTTTCTGCGGAAGATCCCGGCCGTCATCGTACTTCATCAGAAAGCAGTAGCTCTGCATGATCGTGATGCCGTCGTAGGCCAGATAATCCAGTTCATCCCGCCATTGCGCATGCGAAAATTCGATCCCGTCCAGCCGGTTGCCCCGGATGAGGTGCGGTACGCCGGGAATGGACTGGTTCTGGAACACGGGCTTCTCGCTGCGTCCGTCCAGCTTCAGCTGCTTGGAATGGCACGAGCAGGTCCCGGCAATCTCGCCGGGAATGCAACTGAAGTACATTTCGGTACGGAATCCGCGTTCCGGATTCCGCAGACCGGATCTGCCGTGCGGGGAATCGGGGCCGAGTCCCTTGAATTGATGAATCATGAAGCGTGTTCTCCCGGTTTGATATGTACATGAAGGACGACAGGGCGGAATATAGCGGGCTCTTTTCGTTTTTTCAATGCGGGGAAAAGAGAAAAGGTATAATAATTCAGTCAAGAAACATATTTTTTCATTCACACCATTGAAAATGCTCTCCGGATTGTGTATATTGTCCTCAATTTTACTGCAGGGGAGATTTTTATGCCGGAATTGGAGTCGACTCGGGCATCGGATCCGGAATCATATGATATCTGGGAGGCCGGTCAGCGCCGGTATATCAAGCAGGTCTGCCGCATTCTTCCGCCCTGCCGGGAGATGCCTGTGATCGCATATCGCGCCATGGATGTCATTCGCGGAGACACCCGCTGGTACCGGCATGTGAACTATCATTTTCTGGCGCTGGAACTGATCCTTGCCGGCAAGGCGGAATACCGGAGCGAAAGGGAAGTTCTCGTGGCGGGTCCGGATATGCTCTACGTGGTCGCCCGCGGCAGCAACGTGAGAATGTCCGTTTTCGGCAGACAGCCGCGCAGAAAACTGACTCTTCTTCTTCGGGGCGGTGCGCTGGATTCCATCGCCGATTCCCTCGGATTCGGCAGAGACCGGCTTCTGAAGCTTTCTCAGCCCCGCCGAACGGAGGCCATGATGCGTGAGATCGAGCGCAGCATCGCCGATGCGGAACGGCCTGAATATATCTCGGCAAAAACCTATGAGCTCCTGCTGCATCTTTCCGCGGAACTGTCTCAGGTGCCGGAAGACCTGCGGCCCGCGCTGGACTGGATCAAGGAAAGACCGTACGACAGAATTTCCATTCCCGGACTCGCTGCCCGGTGCGGCCTCAGCGAATCCACGCTCCGGCGCCGCTTCATGGCGGAATACGGCATGTCGCCGATCCGATATCTGACGAAACGGCGCCTGACGCTGAGCCGGGAACTGCTGAAGGGAGAATGCTCCCTCAAGGAGATCGCCGCACGATGCGGTTTCTCTTCGCCGCTTCTCTTCACCCAGGCGTTCAAAAACGGTTTCGGCGAGACGCCCTCCGCCTGCCGGAAAAAACTCCTTGCGGAAGAGCCCGGCGAAGCATAATGATTCCAGTCCCGCAACCCGTTTCCGCAGGGTACCGCGCGCGGCTCTCGTGACGTTCGTTACCGGGCCGACGTCTGAAGAACGAAGTATTTGGTCCGCTCGGTATAGATCTTCTCCGCCGTCATGGACTCCACATGACCGTCCAGCATGGGATAATTGGCGGATCCCCGGTGGATGAACCGGTCGAATATGCTTTTGTCGTTGACATACCCTTCCGTTTCTCCGTTGACCAGAAGATTTTTGCTTCCCCATGTGCCCGCCGGACCCGCCTCCAGAAAGGTGACCTGCCGAGTCGTATGCTTGATGACGTTCCGTTTCACCAGCGTCTCCGAAAACGGGTGAACCGTATAATTCGCAAGATACTGCGTTATGAATGGGATCTGATTTTCTTCGAACAACGGCACATACCCCGCTTCGTCCTGTCCCGACCGCAGTCCGCGCTTGGACAGGGGACAAAGGTAAAGATTCGGCGATTTTCCTGCATACGGATACAGCATCCAGGGGAAAGGCCGGGTCGGAGTAAACCCTTTTGTGCAGCCGGGGACCATCCAGTCGTCATAGGTATCGCTGTAGCTCGTATCGGCCATGGCGATCTGCTTCAGGTTGCTGCTGCACAAAACGGAATACGCCTTTTCTTTTGTTTTCCCGAGAGCCGGCAGAAGCATCCCGGACAGTATGGCGATGATGGCGATGACGATGAGCAACTCGATGAGTGTAAATCGGCAGTTCTGTTTCATAGTCACTTATCCTCCGGTGAATCGGGTTCTTTCTCCCAGGGATATTCGACTTCATACAACGCCGCATCGTCGAACAGGATCCCCTTGTCTTCCCCCGAAGGATCCTGCTTCCCTGTGGTGCCGAAGGTAACCTCCAGTGCGGAAATATCCATGTCGTGCCTGTCCGGAACGGTGATCAGCATGGTACCGCGTGTCCAGCCGTCGGCGTCTTTTTCACGGAAATCCTGCTCCTCTTCATTGGGCCCGATATAAACCCATCCCGTTTTTGCGTCACGGAAGGAATAGCCCATGCGGGGACGGGAGACCTTGCTCTCGTTTTTGCAGCGCACCGTGAAGATATACTTTTTCCCAGCCTCCGGTTTCTTCACGGGTGCCTGTGCAAGACATCCATTCGTGACATTGACAAAGCGGACCATGCCGTTTTCCGGGGTAATGGTCCCTTTCGGCGACTTGGAATCCTGCCAGCTGCTCCAGCCGATAATGCCGCTTTTTTCCTGTTCGACGCCGGGCGTAATCCCGCTCTCGCCCGGCTCCAGAGAACCGTTCCGGAGAACGTTCTTCCCCGCCAGAGAGGGGATCCCTTTTGCCCAGTCTTTGCCGAACCGGATCGCCTCAACACAGCCCGGTATGACCTCATTCCAGAATTTGAACGGCTTGCGGACCCCCGGTTTATACTTGTTGAACTCCGCATTCGGCCAGAAGGTTCCGCGTGCGCACCAGACCCAGGCATATTCGTCGACGTAGGAAAGGGTGTTCATGACGTTATGCGCCAGAAGCGTCGTCAGATTCGGGAAATGGGGATGCGGACGGTCATACCGTGTAACCTTGTCGCTTTTTTTGAATCTGTCCAGATAGAAGGAGAGTCCCATGGACGTGATTTTTCTGTACTTCCCGCGGTTTTCGGGGGCGATCCAGGCATCGCCGAACCGGTAGTAATTCGCCGTGATCCGGTCGAATTCCATGTCCGTCGTAGCGAAATAGCCGGGCGATTCCTGTCCATCGATGATCTTCATGGTTTCGGGGGCGCCGTCGTAGACACCGTTGAAAAAGGCGATATGCAGCCCGTCCCGTCCGCCATATCTCGTTTCCGGATGGGCCGCCCTCTGCGGCGTATTGCACCAGTAACTGGCCCAGACGAAGGTGAAGAGCGTCAGGTTCGGGAACTGGCGGTTCATCTCTTCGATCCACTCCTTGCCGCGTTTCCGGACCTGCGCCGCGGTCTCTTCGAAGCTATGCCCCAGTTCTTCGCGGAACATGAACGGTCTCTTGGTAACGATGTACCCTTCGAGATCGAGACAGATTCCCTCGAAGCCGGACTCCTTTGCCAGCCAGGCCATCAGTGAGCAGTTGTTCATCGTGCGCTGCCAGACCTCGTCGTCGAACCAGTTTCCGTTGAAGACCGCACAGTTGAGCAGGATAAAATTGTGCTTCAGATGGGTGTTCTCCCGCAGATACTTCAACGCGGGGATCCATTCCTGCAGTTCCTCTTTCGTGATCATCTGCGGATCCCCCGCCGCCTTGGACATGTTATATTCGATCGTCTGGTCTTCCCTCTTGATGGTTATCACCGGATAGAGGCCGATGCCGTCGAACGGACAATGGGCATTGAATTCGTTGATGTCTGTCTTGAAAATCTCGTCCGGGGTCAGCGGTCGAGACCAGCCGAAGTGAATGAGTTTTTTTGCGGCGTTGCCTTCGTATCCGTAAGCGGCGAAACTTGCGAACAGAATAATGCCGACCGTCAGGAACAGTCGTCTCATGTTTTTCATGGCGCTTTTCCTCCTCGTCTTGTTGTATTCAGTTTCTTGTCATTTCATCCGAAAGTTCTTCTTGGGGCAGGATACACTCCTGCGCCCGCAAAGATTCGATCAGAGTCCGGGTATTGAGCGTACACGCGGTCTGCCCCGTGGTGATGGTCTGCGCGGCGGCGGTGCCGGCCGCCTGACCGTACAGCATGCAGAGGAGCTGCCCCCGCATGGAGGCGAAAATGTGAGTATCGCAGGAGAGCGTTCTTCCGGCGACCCAGAGATTTTCCGCGCCCTTCGGAACCAGCGTACCATATGGCACGCCGAAATACTCGCCCTGTTCGAAGGGAAATTTCGTGTACCAGGTGCCGCTGAAGCGCTTGTATTCCTCCGGCGAGGCATTCCGCACATGAAGGTCGATCCTCTGGGCGTTGGTTGCGATCTGGTCGGGGAAGTGCCTCTTGTTCTGATAGTCGTCGAGGGAGAGCATGTATTCGCCTTTGATCCTGCGGGAGTCCCGGACGCCCATGAGCGGAGCCGTATACACCAGATTGATGTTGGAATAATCCTTGAAGTACGTCTTGAAGAAGCGGACATACTCCTGGACCTGCAGACGGCCCTTCATCATGCCCTCCGAAAGACTCCGGCAGTTCAGAGCATTCAGATTGAAGACATGCCCCGCGTTCATGGCACCGAGGTCGCGGAACGAGCGGAAGATTCCGGGCACATGATGATCCGGCTGGGAGAAGAAGCCCTCCTTCACAGCCTTGTCCACGATCTCCTGCTGTCCATTGATCTTGCCGCAGCTGTCGATATCCATCGTTTCCCACCGGATCCCGTCCACGATGGCGCAGAGAGTCGGCGCCATAGCCACATCCGGCTCGAAGCATTCGGCGCCGCACAGTTTGACCAGAGAGGCATCGCCGGTGGCGTCGATGAACGTCTTCGCCTGGATGTACCGGAAACCCTCGATGTTGTGGGCAATGATCCCGTTCACGAAGAAGCGCTCCGGATCCTTATCCACATCCACCGCCTTCGTAAAGAAGCGGACTTCGATCTTCGCTTCTGCCAGCAGTTCATCCAGGACCAGCTTCAACCCTTCCGGGTCGATGGCCGCGAAATTCGCTACTGGCAACGGATCGGGACGCGGCTGGAACGCATAGCCCCGCTCCTCCAGAATCCGGTAGATTTCCAGCGGGATTCCGCCCACCACCGGCTTCCCGAAACTCAGGAACGGCGCCCATTGCAGAACCAGGCCCGCCGTCCCCATGCCGCCCAGGAAACCGAGGCTTTCCATCAGCAGGACCTTTGCGCCCGACCGGGCCGCGGCAAGAGCGGCCGCGCAGCCGCCCGGACCGCCTCCGGCCACCACGACATCATACCCTTCCTCGAGTGGGATCTTCCGACTGAATGAATACTCGCTCATGATCCGTTTCCGCTCCTTATGAGAAAATTTGATTTTCTGTCTTTACTATAGTCATGTCGAACGTCTTTTTCAATTGACTGAAAATAGGATTATATGACGGAAAGCAGGGTTCGGATCCGTACCTCCGATCAGGCCCGCCTCCTGCGATTACGACATCATACCCTTCCTCGAGTGGGATCTTCCGACTGAATGAAAACTCGCTCATGGTCCGTTCCTTCCGTTGTCACGTTTCTTTGTATGGTTCAATGAATGGCAATCACAACAATTCCGACACATACCGCGCCAAGTCCGAGCAGACTCAAACCGGGCACCTTTTCCTTCAGGATCAGCAGACTGTACAGCGAGAATCCGGTGACGCAGACCCCGTTCGCCACGGGATATCCCAGTCCGGCACATCCAATTTCCGCCAGCAGATCCAATCCCTTGTAGAAGAAGAAAAGATTGGCGGAAGTCCTCAGCACAGTCAGGATCCCGGCTATTATCCATTCGCTGCGTCTGCCGAAATTCCTGTTGCGGATCATCCCCGGAATCGTTGTAACGGCAAACCCGATAGCGCCGCCGGTATACATTCCCAATGTCCGGCTGACAGCACCGTTTTCCCCCATTTCAGGGAAATACGAGGGCAAGGTATTGCAGCACTGCGTGATCATGCACATCAGCAGCGCCCCCAGGGCGAACGGCAGCCATTTTTTCCCTGAAACAGAGGATTTCCGGTCCTTCGAAAGCCCTATGAACAGCACGCCTCCCAGCAAAAGGAAGAACCCAAGCAACTGAAGAAACGCAGGCCTTTCCCCGAAGAAGATGACTCCCATCAGAATCGTTCCGATCATTCCCGACTGCATGATCCCCCAAATCAGGCCGTTGGGCCCCTGCCGCATGGCCCTGGCCAGGAAATCGTAGTTGTAAAAAGTGGCGAATCCGGCGAGACTGCACATCGCGAATCCGAATCCGGACATTTGCAGCGTCCCGTCCGCAATGCGGTTGCCGTACAGAATCAGCAGACATATCAGGACGGACCCCAGATAGGATAATCCCTGAACGATATTGTAGTCCTGTCCCCGTGCGGAACATCTGCTTACGGCGACCCCGATCCCGATCCACAAAAGGCCGGTGACGATCACCATGAAAAAACCGCTGAAGCTGCACCACATTGCAGATCTCCCGGAGATTTGTTTTGAACGTTGTAAGAGGCGGATCTTCCGTTTATTATAGGCGAATCTTTTGCCGATTGCAATAATCTATCCTTTCATTTTACAGCATATACTCTCATTTTTTACCTTTTTACTCTTCCCTCTGTTTGATTTTCGTCATACAGGACTGTATAGTAGGGCAAGCAGGAAGAAAGCGGAACAAATCATGCTGGATTACTCAAATCATTACCGCAAAACCCGGGCCTATGTATTCAAAACGGAAACGGATTTCCCTTTGACCGTTTCGCTGATGCAGCCGCAGCCGATAACGGTCTCCCATCAGCATGAATTCTGCGAGTGCGTCTTCGTCACGGGAGGATATGGCGAACATCAGTCGGCGAACCGCCCCTCTGTGCCTGTCCGCCGCGGCAACGTAATTGTCATTCCCATCGGCGGACATCACGCATACACCAGGATTCATGAGAAACTCTCCGTCATCAATCTGATGTTCGATTCCTCCCGTCTGCCTCCCGTTCTTCTGGAACTTTATGGAAACCCCGCCTACAGGCAGGTCTTTCTGCACAATCGCCACTCGCCGGGGGAAGACCGCGATTTTCCTATGACAATGCTCGAAGAGGATGTTTTTGCCGAACTTGAGTTCATGCTGGTCCGTCTGAACAGTGTCAGCCGTAAGGCCGGCGGGCATTGCTATAAGCTTGGACTTTTCATGGCCGTGCTCAGCCGTCTCTGCGCATCGTGGCAAACTTCGGACACAACGTCTGCCGTTCCGCTGGATATTCCGAAATTGTCTGCGTATATGGAACAGCATTTTCAGGAAAAAGTCTCTGTGGACGACCTGTCGAAACTGGCGGGTATGTCGCACGCAACACTGTTCCGGCACTTCCGGGCCGCGCTGGGCGTGACGCCTACGATCTATTTGCGGAATCTCAGGCTGCGTCACGCGGCGGAAATGCTTGCCAATACCGATTTCAGGCTGCAGGATATTGCCGATCAGTCGGGATTTTTCGAAATGCCGTACTTCTTCAAGGCGTTCCGCGCCTGTTATGGAGTCACACCGATGGAATACCGCAGGCAATGCAGCAAGGAATCAATTCCCGCCCATGGTCATGATGAACGTCTTTTTTAATTGGCGGAAAATAGACGTGGACGCCCCGCCTCGCAGATAAGGGATTTCCCTCGTTCCGAAGCGGAATTAAGGTGAAACACACGATTCAGCGCCGTCCGCGGGACGGAGCAAAGTTCACGCCTCGCGGGTGACCCTGAACATGGCGCAGTCCTGCGGTGCGGCTTCGGGCGTGTCCGAACCCGTTTCCACATTGACGAACCGGTAGCCCTCCGGGACCCGGAACCGGCGGATTCCGTCTTCCCGGTTGAAGAGGCAGGCAATGCCGGACCCCTCGGAGTTGACGCGCATGAAACCGTCGGCGGAGGGCTGATTTTCCACGAGGCGGAATTCCGTCATGGGGCCGGATTCCGCCGCGGCGTTGAAGGCGGCGGAAAAGACGGCGAGCCGGCTGCGCAGTTCCTGCGGAAGATTCCTAAGATCGCCGGCCACGAGAGGCGCTCCGGCGAAGGCCGTCAGAAGATATTCCGCGCCGCGGTTTCCCTGAATGGAGAGAAGGCCGTTGAGGATCCTTTCGGGGGGCAGCTTCGCCAGCCAGGAGTAGAAGGTCTTCCGGACGCGGTCGATGCTCTGGATCCGGGGCTTTTCCGCAGAGAAGTTGGAAACATGGTGGATCTCGGAAAGTTCCAGCGCCGCGATATTGGGATATTCGGTGCCGAAGGATTCGAAACTGAAGTCCACCGTGACATCCGGATGCCGCTCACGCATGAAGTCTCGCAGTTCGAACATGCCCTCGTATATGGCCGAAAAGGAATCTTCCCAGCCCCGGTGATGCTCGTGTCCGTGTGCATGACAGCCCCACGGCGAGATCCCGTACGGCGAGGCGACGCTGCTGAAGTCCAGCTTGAAGTAGCCCACGTGATACCGGTCCGCCAGAAGATCCAGCTGTTCCTTCGCCCACTGACGGTAGCCGCTTCCCAGACAGAAGATGTTGTGGGAGTTGTTGTAGTCGAATCCGAGACGGTTGACTTTTCCGTCCGCGCGGCGGGCGAACCAGTTTTCCGGCATGCCCGGCAGACCGTAATCCGTGCCCACGTTGAGCCACAACCCGAAGCGCATGCCCGACTGGCGCACGGAATCCGAAAGAATCTCCAGCCCGTGCGGAAATTTGGCCGGATCGACGCACCGACCGTTCCCTGCGAACCATCCGTCGTCCAGAACGAAGCTGCCGAATCCCAGAGCCGCCGCCTGTTTCGCCAGCTCCAGAGTCAGGGATTCGCTGATCTGTTTCAGGAAGGGGATCCAGGTGCAGTACATGATGTTTTCCCGTCTCTTCATGTCGGGAAGCCCCTTGCGGATGAGCTGACGGAAATCGCGGACCGTCGCGGGGTCGTCCATGCTTCCGCGATAGAGAACGAAAATCGATTCGGGAGTGGTGAAGCATTCGCCCGGTTTCAGCTCTTTGGCAAAGGGCGCGTTGCTCATATTCATTCCCACGGCGACGTTGCCCCAGTGCGGATACACAAGAAAATACCGCAGTACGCCCGGCGCGGACGAACCCGCCAGCCAGCCCGCGTTGAGCTTCGGATTGTGACAGCGGACGACGTCTTCCCGTCCTTCCAGCGTGAAGCTGAGGGGCCGGGGCTCGTCGGCGCATCCGGAGTAGAAATCACAGTCGCCGAATTCCCCGGGCGCCGCGCAGGTGTCGTCGAAAATCAGATTGGAAAGACGGATCGCCTTGCTGCTCCGGTTGCAGATTTTCAGGCGTTTCCGGGTCCCGCACAGCCCCGGATAGATCCGGTAGACCACGGTCACCAGGACCGGGCCCAGGGCGAAATCCAGCTCCAGTTTGCCCGGATCCTGACGGGCGTCCTGAAACACCGGGGCGATCCCTATGGCATCCTTGTTGCCGTCGACCTCGCGGATCCGGCTCTCCTGATAGCTGGTGAAATACACATCGTCCAGGGAGAACGCGAATTCCCGGACCGGCTGGCGTATGTAGTCGAGTCCGTTGTTCAGGTCTTTCAGATGAAGGGTCCGCACTCCGTGATCCGACACTTCGAGGATGCGTTCCAGACTTCCGTTGTTCAAACTGTATTGATGCATGATGCTGTTCTCTCCGACTTCATTTTTTTGCGCTGAGCGGAGCACTAATATACCTCTTGAGAAAATCCTTGTCAAGGCTCCATCCCGGGGAAATATGACGAAACACGGTTGCGCATCGAAATCCGCGTCGCCGGTTTTTTTCGGATTTGTTGTTTTTCGTCTTTGCATTTTTTCATTCCGGGTATAGTGTAAGGACGGAGTCGGAACTTTTCAACAACAAAACCGGAGGTCTTTCATGAAAAAAATCCTTTTGTACCTGATGATCCTGTCGTCCCTGGTTCTGTCTCTTGCCGCCGGCGATTCCGGCCAGCAGGTAAAACTCCCGGCCCGGGGAGATGACTGGGTGGCCGGTCCCGGCCCGGAATGGGAACTGAATTACGATGCGGCGCTGGAGAGAGCGGGGAAGGAGCATAAATACATTTACGCGCTGAGCACGGGCTCCGACTGGTGCGGCTGGTGCATCAAGCTGCGGAAAGACGTTCTGACCAACAGCAAGTTCAAACGCTTTGCCGAGGAAAATCTGGTTCTTCTCTATCTGGATTCACCCTCGAAGATCAAGCTCCCCGCCAAGCAGGACAAACACAATTCGCTTGTCCGGGAGATGTATGAACTGGACGATGGAGTTCCCTCCGCCGTGGTGCTGGATGAAGACGGCGATATCGTTGCCCGCCGGTCCGGCTATGGAAATCTGGATTCCTATATGAGTTTTCTGGAGAAGGCGGTCAAGACCAGCGCGGAAGACTATGCCGCGGAGATGAAAAAGCGCGGAAAACGGAAATAATTCTTCCGTCGGAGATCAGGGCGCAAGGAGACTTTTGAGCTCCTGCGCCCGTTCATTTTCGGGATCGTTCGTCAGCACGGCATCCAGAAGATCCCGCGACTCCGGTTCCTGTCCGGCCAAATGCAGAACGTAGGCCAGATCCAGCTTCCGCTGCGGATCGTCGGGTTCCAGACGGCATGCCTCTTTCAGATACGATTCCGCCTGCGCAAGATCGTCCTTTTCCAGCGCAAGAATGGAGAGATTCCTCAGCGGCGCCGGATTCAGCGGATCCAGCTCACGCGCTCTCCGATAGCATGCAAGAGCATCGGCGGCGTCTCCCGCCTGCTGGCGCAGCGTGCCCAGATTGAAGTACGCCGCGGCGGCGCCCTGTCCGGTGAGGCGGACCGCCGCATCCCGGTAGCATGCTTCCGCCCGGCCCGGATCGCCCTGAAGCTCCGCGGCCCGGCCCAGATTCAACAGCGTATTGCCCTGTGCGGAATGATCCGGCGTAGAGCCGGCGAGCGCTTCCCCGAGGTAATGCATGGCCTCGGCGGGATGTCCGGAATCCAGTTCCAGGGCGCCCAGATGGTTCAGCAGAACGCACGACCGGTTCCCTTTTTCGTAGAGCGTTTGCAGGACCTCCCGTGCCTTTCCCGTTTCACTGGCCGCGTTCAGTGATTCGGCCAGAATCATTTCGGCCGCCTCCCGTTCCCGGTCCGGCATCGCTGCCTGATGCGGGAAGAACACGAGGAGAGCGGCGGGAAGCAGAGGCACGAATGCGATCAGGGCATGGCGGGGATCCCGGCGGATCCGGTTCGAAAGTTCGAGCAGAAACCAGGGTGCGAACGCCATCATGGCCAGAATCATGGGGATCCGGTAGCGTCCGCTGGTGACAAGCAGGATCTGAGCGGCCCAGAAGGAGAAAAAGAGGATCAGCGGCCACAGGAGCTTTCTGCGGAACTTCGCATTTCCGAATCCGAGAAAGAGCGCGGCCAGCGCCGGGATCGCGAGGAATGGAAACACCTGAAATCCGAGTCTGTGCCATGCGGTCAGTCCCAGACAGGTCAGATCGGACCAGGTCGTCAGCTCCGGGGCCGTGAAGGAGAGGACCGCCTTTTTCAGAAGAAGCGCCGAAAAGGAAAGCGGCGTATCCCGGACGAAGGAGAAGACCTGTTTCAGAAAATAGGCGTCGGGCCCCGAAGGATCCGAGGCCGATTCGATATGAAGTCTGTTCCATTCGTCGCCGGGGGGGATGCAGCAGGCGCCCGTGGCGTCCGCGTGATTTCCGATATACAGATTCAGCGCGGAGTTCTGCTGGATGAGTACAAACTTCCCGGCCCGCAGAGAACGCGAAACGGAAAAGGGCGCCAGAACCGCCGTCATGGCGAGCCCGAAGAGGAGCGCATGCTGTATGCGCTGCCGGTTCGACAGCCGGGCTGTCTGCCGGAACAGAATCAGATACAGAAAGACGCCTGCCGCAAAAAAGAGGGAGATCGGGTGTGTCAGCGCCGCCAGTGCGGACGCGGCGCCGCCGGCCGCGAAAAGGAGCATGGAGCGGCTGCCTGTCTGACGAAGCGCATGATCCAGAAGATAGATGGCGAATCCGAGGAAGACGATCAGCAGATTTTCGCTGAAGAAATCGCATTGCCACATGAGGAAGGGCGGATACAGCGCGTAAAACAGAAGAAATCCTTCCGGCACATACCGGAGGATCCCGTTTTCACAGTCTTCTTCGCCGCGTCGGAACGAGCCGCACAGGACTCCGTAGAACAGCAAGCCCGCCAAAAGGACGGCCGCGGACTGGACCGCCCGGACAACGAAGACCGATCCGCCCGAGAGAAAACGGAGTCCGGCAAGAAAAACGGGGTACAGCGGCGCATGGATCAGTTCTTCCGGAGGCACGCTGCTTCCCGTGAGGAAGGCGGTGGAGAGCCGCCAGTATTCCGAAACGTCGGGTCCGGCGGGGAAATCGAAGACCGGCAGTTTTGCGAAGGACACCAGATAACGGAGCCGGAGGACCAGACCGGCCGCGAGAACGGCGGCGGCGAAAACGGTTTCGGCTCGCGGCTTTCTCATGACAGAATGTCTCTCCGCGTCAGAGGAAGGCGCCGATGGCGGTTATGTTGTCCCGTCCGCCCGCCCGGAGCGAGGCATTGATCATGGACCGGACCGCATCCGCCGCGCTGCCGGAGGATTTGAGAATATCATTGATCCTGGCGTCGTTCAGATGCGTGGTCACGCCGTCTGTACAGAGCAGAAAACGGTCGCCCGGACGGCGTTCGTGAAGGCGGACTTCCGGTTCGGCGTTGACCGTGGGGCCGACGGACCGGAGGATCACATGGGACAACGGATGAGAGGAGGCCTGTTCTTTGGTGATCTGTCCCCGCTGAAGGAGCAGTGCCACATAGCTGTGGTCCTGCGTCAGCGGGATCAGTTTCCCTCCGCGCAGGACATAGACGCGGCTGTCGCCCAGGTGCACCGTCACGGCAAAGTCCGGCATGACCGCGAGCATGGCCAGCGTGGTGCCCATGGGAACGGCGTTGTCAGCCGCCTCGTTCAGTTCGAAGATCCGGCGGTTGCAGGAAACGACCAGATCCGCCAGCATGTTCCCCAGTCTCTTCCGGTCGGAGGGAATGTCCCTGCCGAGATCGCGCCAGCCGGCCAGAAGCATCCGGATCAGCAGACAGCTCGCAAAGTTTCCGTTGCCGTGGCCGCCGATCCCGTCCGCCACGGCGAACAGCATGGGCTCGCAGGTGGAAGGCGCATAATATCCGTAGCTGTCCTCATTGGAGTCACGGACGAATCCGAGGTTTGTTTCTCCGTAGGCGAACGAGGTGGAAGCCAGGCAGCAGGCAAGCGGCTGGGGCGCGGACCGGTACTGAAAATTTTCCGGGATCTTCTGCGTTTTTCCTGCTGGAAGCATGGGGGACACCTTATTCATGACTCTTTTGGCTTATCTCGTTATTATAATCCGCTTCCGCCATTTTGCAAGTTTCTTTTTCATTCCGTCTGCAAAGAAAGGAGTCAAAAACAAAGAAAATCGATCCCGAAAGCGACACGATCAGCATCGACAGCGTGAAAAGCAGCGGGATCAGTGCCGCCTGTTCCGCCGAGCAGCCGCCCGACGCGAAGATCCGCGCC
>JAFZZR010000040.1 GCA_017615635.1 Lentisphaeria bacterium | reverse complement strand
GGGCCGGCTGAAACGATTCCTCACTGCGGCCTCGCTTCCGCCCGGTCAACGCTATCGCTATATCATGACCCACGGAGCCGCGCCGCTTCTGGAGAGATCGTCGATGCCATGTCTGCTGGAGGGCGTCCGCCGTCCGCATGCCTGGGACGAGCTTGCACCGGACGGGAACCGAAGCCCGTGGGAAACGGATGTCCGGACCTACCTGCCGGGGGACGTTCTGTGCAAGGTGGACGTCTGCTCCATGGCCGCCAGTCTGGAAGTGCGCTCGCCGTTTCTGGACTTCCGCGTGGCCGACTTCGCCGCCTCGATGCCGTTCTCGTGGAAGATCCGCGACGGACGCAGAAAAAGGATCCTGGCCGACGCCTTTGCCGATCTGATCCCGCCGGACCTGATCCGCCGCAAAAAACGCGGATTCGGCGTCCCGGTCGCCTCCTGGTTCCGCGGGGAATGGAACACGCCCCTGCGGGAGCATCTCTTCTCGGGCGTGCTGGACGATCTGATCCGGAAGGAAACGTCGGAAGAACTGCTCCGTGCCCACGAAACGGGCGAACAGGATCTTTCCTACTGGCTGTTCTCGCTCCTGATGCTGGAGCTGTTTCTGGAAAATGACCGGGCCTGATTGCCGAACGCGGTCAGAACGGGATGAACAGAATGTGTCCTCCGGTTTTCCCGTCTTCCTTTTTCAGGTGAAACACCCGCCACATGAAGGAGAAATCCCGGTTTTCCCCATCCTCGTTCCATGCCATGAACGGGAAGCAGAGCGTCTCGCTCCGGTCGCCCTTGCGCATATGGCGGTACAGCAGATGCAGGATGTGGCTGTACTCGTAATCGCCTCTTGTCTCGCCTCCGGCCAGCACGCCGCAGACACTCCATTTGCTGTCGCCGTTGTAAAACTCCTCACGGCGCCAGAAAATCCCGTTCCCGATGTCCCGGTGTTTGCGGAGTTCCGTATTGCGGGCGATCAGATCGCTTTTCGCCCGCAGAAGGGCCTCGCTGCCTGAGGTAAAATCGTCCGGCAGATCGAAGGAGACGCTTTGGGCGGACTCTTTCAGCTTTTCCAGATCCTTGCGGAATTTTTCCTCCTTTTTCGCCAGTTCCTCGCCGGCCAGGCGGATCCGTTCCTCCTCCAGAAGCTTCTCCAGCTCATGCAGCCGCGTATCCGCTTTCATTGCCTGACTCTTCTCCGACCGCTTTTTCAGCTCTGTTTTCCGGGATTCGATGGATCGTTTCTCCCGGAAAAGGCGGTCCATCTCGCTCCGGACCTTGGCCGTCACGCCGGGCGGCAGTCCTTCCTTTTCCACCAGGAAGTGATCCGTTCCCCGATAGAACAGGCCCAGCAGAGCGTATTCGTTTTCATACTCCGCCTTTGCGTACTCGCCATCGGCCCAGGCTTTCTCCCTCCCGAAGATCGGCAGATCCGAATAGGATTTGCTCCCCGGCACCCGGCGGATCGTCTTTATCAGGTAGATAAGCGGTCCGGCGGTGGTGAAAACCTCTTTTTCCGGGGAGGAACTGCCGCCGGAAAGGAGAGGAACGCTGCACCAGAAAAGGTTTTTCCCCTCCCGTTTGTACCAGCTGATAAGGGCGGGAATGCACCAGAACGTGCGGTCCTTCCGGAACGAATAGTCGAACAGCGGGAGGAAGCCGCCGTAGTACACCGAAGTCGTTTCACCGGACTTTTCGTCCGAGTTGACCGCATCCCCCAGGAACAGCCTGAGGGTAAAGGGATCGACCACGGTTTCAGGCGGAGTCAGGCCCAGTTCCTGAAGCTGTTTCTGAATGGCGGGACTCCGGATATCCGTCTGAGGGGAATGCAGGTCGGCATAAAGTTTGTTGAATTTCGAAATGCGTTCCGGGTTCGCCGGGATATCCTGCCGCACGAAGCGGGAGAGCAGAAACCAGGCATCGAAAGTTTTCCGGAACCGGGTCTGCTCCGAGGAAAGGGAGATGCGTGTCGGACGCATCGTCTCGTATTGCCCCAGAAACGGCGAAGCGCCCCAGGAAGAACCCTCTTTTCCCTCCGCGCCGCTGAAGAAAAGAAGCAGACGCAGGGATTTGCCGTCCGGAGTCCGCTCCCAGTGGAAGAGCGGGAAGAAGCCCGCATATCGCTCCTCCCTTTCCGGCAGAGAGGCAAAGATCCGGTCGGCCCACTGCTTGTTGGTCTCGTTCTTCTCCGGCAGCGGGAGATTCCGGTACCGGAGCGCATTTTCCAGCGCGGCTCTTCCGGTTTTCTCCGGTTCGTACAAATAATTCAGGAGACTGCGATAAGCGGAAGGATCGGCGGAGACTTTCGTTCCGCCGTAGCCGAGACAGAATTCCGTAAACGATTTCCGCCTGACCCACGAGCCCCAGGACGGCTTGTTCACCGTATGCCAATTCTGAATGAAGAGAGGCGTGTAGTACAGCCAGTCGTTATCCTCCCGGAATCCGTGCCGGACCAGGGGAAAGAAGAAGAAGGAATCCTTATCCCAGATCCCCAAAAGACACCAGCCGCTTTTATCCGCCGTATTCCACGAACTCAAGGGAAAGAGGATCGAATAATCGTCCCCCTCCTGATTGTAGAACGGGCGGACCGCCAGTCCGTAGGGATCGAAGTCGGCCAGCGGCCAGAGGATCGCAAAATACTCGCGGGACCGGAAGAAGAACGGCCACAGGTTGACCAGATTTCCATCCTTGCCCGGTTCCGTTTCGTTCAGGGCTTTCCGGGATCCGGTATTCTGCTCCGTCTTCCGGAACTTTTCGGACCGGAGACGGTGCTTTTCCGGGATGGAATAGGAATCCAGCACGCCGCCGGACATACGGATCATCCGTTCGCTGGACGCGCAGGCGGTGAGCAGCAATACAGCAGCTGCGGCGGGAAGAAGATGGAAAACGCGTGCAGACACCATGAGGACACTCTCCTTTTTGTATGAGGGGAACATCAGTCTTTCTTTTCGTCGGCATGGTGGACGTCGACGATCCGTCCGCCGAACACCTTGATCGCATCCGAGACGGGCTTCTCCTTTTCCGCCTCACGCCGGAGCGATTCCAGCGTTTCATGCTCCTGGATCTGGGGAGCCGAAGCGAGGCCCGAAGCCTGCTCCAGACGGAGGAAGGCGGCCGGATTCTCCGTAAGGGCGCGAAGCCGTCCGTTCAACAGGACGATCTCTTTTTCCACCATCAAATACTGCATGGTCTCGTAGTTGCTGTCAAACCCGACGACCAGAGTCTGTCCGTCGTAGGAAAGCGGCGTACCATCCAGCATGACCCCGGCCAGGAGTCTTTTCTTCAGGATTTCCCGAGTGTCCAGGATCAGCTTCTGCCACAGCGTTTCCGCCGAAAAAACCTCGCCCTCCGGCACAGCAGGTCCGGGACCGAATTCGATGGGCATGCCGGAATCGTTCAGATCCGGAGGCGGGGCTTCCAGAAGAGAGGAATCATCATCCGGACGTTCCACCACGGGCTCCG
>JAFZZR010000039.1 GCA_017615635.1 Lentisphaeria bacterium | reverse complement strand
CCGCTGTTGAAGAGAGCCACCAGCTGTTTCAATACGGGGATCATGCCGCCGTGCGTATGTCCGGAAAGCTGAAGAGACACGCCCTTCTCCGACGCCTCTTTCGCGATCTTCGGCTGATGCGCCAGCAGGATCACGGGGATGCCCTCCGGGATGTCGGAAAGCGCGGCATTCAGGTCCGGACCCGGCAGACCGTGCCGGACGGCGGCGGGATCGGTCACACCGGCGAAGGCGATGCCGCAGGGAAGGATCTCGTGTTCGTTGTTGAGCATGCGGAGATTCAACGTGGGGAAATATTCGAGCCAGGCAGCGCCGTCGGAATAATATTCATGATTGCCGGTGACGCCGAAAGAACCGAACCGTGTCCGGAGCTCTGCCAGCGGCTTCAAAAATTCGCCGGGCGCGCCGGAGGGAAGTCCGTCCGCAAAATCCCCGACGATCGCCACGGCATCCGGCTCAAGGGCGTTGACAGTCTCCACCACGCGCCGGATCTTCTCCCCGCCGCTCAGACGGTCCGCATGGAAATCCGCCAGCAGAACGATGCGGAATCCATCAGCGGAATCCGGGAGACCGGCCACAGGGACATCGACCTTCCGGAGCTCCGGCATGGCGCAGCCGTTCAGCACGCCCAGACAGGTGACGCCGAAAGCGAAAACAAGCAGAGTCAAATGGATCCGGGGCTCCAGACGGCGGAACTTTTCTGCGACGGCGCCTCCACGGAAAACCCGGCAGCCGAGAAGGAAGAGGTCCCGGGGAATTTCCAGGCTCAAGGTGAGGAGGAAAAGCAGGAGCGCCGTGATATAGGGGAATTCCAGAAGGAGAAGGATCGGACCGGGAAGATCGGGCGTCAGATAGGTCGCGCCCCGCGGCATGAAGAGCCCGACAAGCGTGTACTTCATCAGAGCCGCGAGCATGACGGCGAACAGGATCCCCTTCCGGAGGCGCGTGGTCTTAAGGGACAGAATGATCCGGAAAAAAAGATACGAAGCCATGATGAACGAGGGAATAACCATACGTTCAGCACTCCTCACGCAAGCGCCTCAGGATCTCCGCAAACGCCTGCCTCTTTTCTTCATCCGAAACTCTCGGGAAATAGGTGTCGGGATCGGGCTTTTCCGCAAGATCGTCCGGAATGTCGTTCAGAAAAGGCGAAGGATATCTCCGCTCGTTCTCCCCGTAGCGGAACCGTTCGGCGGCCATGGTGATCACCAGCTGGTCTTTCGCCCGCGTGATGGCCACATAGAAAAGACGGCGTTCCTCGTCTTCGTTTCCTTCGGACACGGCCCGTTCGTGGGGGAAGAGCCCCTGCTCCAGTCCCACCAGAAACACGCAGGGAAATTCCAGTCCTTTGGCAGCGTGAACGGTGGAGAGGATCGGACCGTCGCCTTCTTCCTCTTTGGTCCGGTCGGAGTCGTCCATAAGGCTGTAGGTCTCCATGAACTGCTCCAGGGTGCAGCCTTCGCCGGAATCGTCGTATTTCCGTTCGTACTGACTCATGAAATTGAGAAATTCCAGCACGTTTTCCTTGCGGTCTTCCGCCTCCCGGATATCTTTATAGAGACGCTGAAATCCGTTGAGAAACCCGACTTCCTCCAGGTAGCGGCAGGCCTTCCGCGAAAGATCGCCCCCCTGGCGGAACTCTTCCGCATACCGGGCAATGATCTCGCCCAGATGCCGGGCGGATTTTGCCGCGGGAGCAGAGACTGCGGAAAGGTAGTCGTTTTCCGTGAGAAGTTTCGTCATGGAAACGTTCGCGGCCTTGCGCAGATCGCGGAGCTTGAGGATCGCCTTGTCACCGATCCCGCGCGGCGGTACGGCGATGACCCGGAGCAGGCTCTGATCGTCGTATTCATTGAGAACCAGCTTCAGATATGCGGCGGCATCCTTGACTTCCTTCCGCTGGAAGAATTCCTGACCTCCGATGATGGTGGGACGGATCCCCCGTTTCCGGAACTCCTGCTCGAAGACGCGGGAGAGATAATTGGAACGGTAAAGGATGGCGCAGTCGGAATAACAGCAGTCCCCGTTGGCCCGCAGATACTGCCTTACGGCGTCCGCCACAAAAGAGGCTTCGGCCTCGGCGGAGGGAAGAGTCACGACTTTGATAATATCGCCCTCACCCCGTGCGGACCAGAGACTCTTGTCATACCGTTTGCCGTTCTGCCGGATAACGGCGTTGGCAGCCTTGAGGATGGTGTTGGTGGAACGGTAATTCTGCTCCAGTTTGATCTGTTTGGCGCCGGGAAAAACCTGCGGGAAGTCCAGGATATTGCCAACGTCGGCGCCGCGCCATGCGTAGATGCTCTGATCGTCGTCGCCCACGGCGCAGATATTCATGGTCTTTCCGGCCAGAAGCTGGAGAAGACGGAACTGGGCCGTATTGGTATCCTGATATTCGTCCACCAGCAGATACCGGTACTTTTCCTGATATCTCTTCAGGATCTCCGGACGCCCCTCGAAGATGCGGAGCGTCAAAAGCAGCATATCATCGAAGTCCACCGTGTTCTGAAGCTCCAGAAGCTGCTGGTACCGCTGATAGATCTCGGCGAACCGGGCATCTTCCGGGTTGTTCCGTCCCTTCAGGGCGTCCTCCGGAGAGATGAGATTGTTCTTGCAGTTTCCGATGTAGGACTGAACGACGGGCGTTGGGACTTCATCCTTGCCGTAGCCGAGTTCCGCCGCCGCCTGCCGGATGATGCTGGTCTGATCCTGCGTATCGGCGATGCTGAAATGGGAATTGTAGTGTCCTGCATAGGATATCTCACGCCGCAGGATCCGCCCGCAGACGGAGTGAAATGTCCCCAGCGTGACCTTTCCCGCTGCATCGAATCCGATCATGCCTTCCAGCCGTTCCCGCATCTCCCGGGCCGCCTTGTTGGTGAAGGTGACACCCAGAATGTTTTCAGCGGGGATGCCGTTTTCGATCATCCATGCAATCCGTGCGGTAATGACGCGGGTCTTGCCGGTTCCTGCCCCGGCCAGGACCAGAAGAGGCCCCTCCGTTGTGGTGACGGCCTCCCTCTGTTCCGGATTCAGGTTCTCAAGCGTCTTCGACATGAGGCGCGCCGGAACGGTCAGGCATCCTGAACGGCCAGATCGTATCCGGTCCCGTTCCACAGAGCTGCGGCGGCGGTCACGGGATGCTCGAATCCGGCGAAAACACCGCCCGAGATCACGTGTGCGCAGACGGCTTCCGCTGTTTCCGCGGTAAAGCCGGGCTCTTCATGCGTCTCGCAGGGATAGTTCTTTTCGTAGGTGGAAAGATAGAACAGCTGACCGGGCGCAGCCTTCATGGCGCGGACCAGAACCGCATCTTTCCGCACGATCCCGAACATGCAGAGTCCGGAAGCGGCGTCGGCCGCCGCGGCGATCCTCGGAGTGTCCAGGGAGTCCTTTTCGTAGTCCATGGCCAGAAGGGAAAGCGCGAAGGCGTCCCGGAGCGGCAAGCCCATGGCGATCTTCTCGATGATGGGATCGGTCTGGGATCCGTTGGTGGCCAGCGCCACGCTGCCCGCCAGACGGACGCAGTTGTACGCGATATACGGATTCTTCGCCAGATCGTCTTCATGGCCCGGACGGGGCAGAATGGCGATCTTTCCGCCGGAAAGTTTCGCCGTGCGGTTCGGGAAGGAACGGGAGGAAACGCGGTAGGCCGCAACGGGTTTGCCGGAGGGAGTGAGTCCGGCTGCTACGATTCTGCCGAGATACATTATAATCTGCCTTTCATTATTTGCTTTATCTGTCAAACGTTATTTCGAGGGGCGGAGCTGGGGGAACAGGATCACGTCGCGGATGGAGTCGGCGCCGGTCAGCAGCATGACCAGACGGTCGATCCCCATGCCCATACCGCCGGTGGGCGGCATGCCGTATTCCAGCGCGGTGAGAAAATCCTCGTCTACCGCCTGAGCCGGATCCTTGCCGGAAAGCGTGACCTGATCCATGAACCGCTTTCTCTGGTCTACGGGATCGTTCAGTTCCGAATAGCCGGGCGAGATTTCCTGCCCGTTGATTTCCAGTTCGTAGACATCGACCAGTGTCGGATCGTCCTCGCACTTCTTCGCCAGCGGAACCAGTTCCATGGGCAGCCGGGTGACGAAGGTGGGCTCGATGAGCGTGTCTTCCACGAGTTTTTCATACACCTCGTGGGTGATTTCCAGGTCGGTCCAGTTCGGGAACACCTGAAGTCCCAGCTCTTTCGCCTTCGCATACTTCTCATCCCGCGAAAGATCGAACCAGTTTTCACCGGCAGCGCTCCGGACCAGTTCATGGTAGGTGACCTTCCGGAAAGGCTTGCTCAGATCGATATCCCGTCCGCCCACATGGATCACGGCGGTCCCGTTGACGCGCAGCGCAAGAGTCCGGATCATATCCTCCACCAGGTCCATCATGGTCCGGCAGTCTCCGTACGCCTGATAAAGTTCGATGGCGGTGAATTCGGGATTGTGCTTGCGGTCCATGCCCTCGTTGCGGAAGTTCCGGTTGATCTCGAAAACCTTTTCGAAACCGCCCACGAGAAGTTTCTTGAGGGAAAGTTCCGTGGCGATCCGGAGGAACATATCCGCATTCAGCGCGTTGTAGTGGGTCTTGAACGGAGTGGCCGCCGCGCCGCCGGGGATGTACTGGAGCATGGGCGTTTCCACTTCCATATATCCTTTTTCGTCCAGATACTTCCGGAGTTCCTTGAGAATAAGGGAACGCTTCCGCAGGACTGCCGCGCTTTCGGCGTTGACGATCAGATCCAGATAACGCTGGCGGTACCGGGCTTCCATATCGGTGAGTCCGTGCCATTTTTCGGGAAGCGGGCGGAGCGATTTGCTGAGGAGCCGCCAGGATACGGGCTTCAGAGTGATCTCCCCGGTTCTGGTCTCGAACATGGTCCCTGTGGCTTCGATGATGTCGCCAATATCCAGTTTCTTGAATTTTTTATAGCTTTCTTCACCCATGACGTCACGGGAGGCAAAAAGCTGAAGACGCCCCTGCTCGTCCTGGATGTGCATGAAGGAGGCTTTCCCCATGATGCGGAATCCGATGATCCGTCCCGCAGCCTTCACCTGCGCCGTCTGCTCTTCCGCGCCGGGGACATAGAGCTTCTTTGCATCGGCGGACCGGACAACGCCGTCCGTCCGGGAGCCGTAGGGATTTTCACCGGCGGTGATCATCTCGTTTCTTTTTGCCAGCCGCTGCGAAAAAATATCGTCGGTCCGTTCCTGTGGTGTTTCGGATGTCTGGTCCATTTTCCGTATGGGATCCTTTCCTGTGAGGTGGTGTTTGCATTCATCGTTTCCGCATATCTTCGTAATATATCATTGCCCCTCGGTTTTTCAAGACTTTTTCCGAATCTTTGCATCCCTGTTCCGCCGCTGTTTTTTTTCCTCTGTTCCGCAACCGCTCCGCCGGATCCTCCGGAAAAACCCGATCATTTTTTTACGCATAAAACTTGAAAAAAGGGGGATCCCATGCTAAAGTAATCTTTTTCACGGACAATGTTCTGAACCACTTTACACAAAACATAAAACCGAAAACGACAAAAGGAAAAAAGAAGATGAAGGTCCTTGTCATCAATGCGGGAAGCAGTTCTCTCAAGTTCACCCTCTTTGAAATGGAGGGCAAAGACAACACAGTGGTCGCCAGCGGACAGGTGGAACGTGTCGGTTCCGACAAGCCCAATCTCATCTTCAAGAGACCCGGCGGCGTGAAGAAGGAGTATATGCCCGAAGGCGTGAAGAATCATGCCGACGCCCTCCGCGCCGTCTGCGGCGCCCTCACCGATCCTGCCGACGGCGTGCTGAAAGACGCGTCCGAGGTCAAGGCCATCGGACACCGCGTTCTCCACGGCGGCGAAAAAGTGACCCAGCCCGTGCTGGTGGACGACGCTGTCAAGGGCATCATCCGCGAATGCTTCCCCCTGGGTCCGCTTCACAATCCTGCCAACCTCATGGGCATCGAAGCCTGCGAAGAGATCTTCTGCGGCGTTCCCAACGTGGCCGTGTTCGACACGCAGTTCCATCAGAGCATGCCGCCGGAAGCCTATCTGTATGCGATCCCGACCGAATTCTACAAGGAGCACGGGATCCGCAAGTACGGATTCCACGGCACGAGCCATCACTTCGTCACTCTCTCCACCGCCGAATTTCTCGGAAAGAACGTGGACGATCTGAACATCATCACCTGCCATCTGGGCAACGGATGCAGCATGGCCGCCGTCAAAAACGGCAAGTGCTTCGACACCACCATGGGCCTCACCCCGCTGGAAGGTCTCATGATGGGGACCCGCAGCGGCGACATGGACCCCGCCGCCGTTCTCCGTATTGCCGAGATCACCGGCAAGAAGCCCGCGGAAGTCGATACTCTTCTCAACAAGAAATCCGGTCTTTTCGCCATGGGCGGGATCGGATCCGGCGATATGCGTGACATCGTCAATGCCGCCGATTCCGGGAACGAACAGGCTGCGCTGGCGCTCAAGATGTTTGTCCGCCGGGTCGTGAAATACATCGGCAGCTACTATGTGCTCCTCCACGGACCCGAAGCGCTGGTCTTCACCGGCGGGATCGGCGAATACTCCGTGGCGGTCCGAGGCATGATCCTCCGCGAGCTGGCCTGCCTCAATCTGTTCGAAGATCCCGCGAAAAACGCGGCCTGCACGGGCAAGAAGGGCATTATCTCCACGGACGACAGCGCCTGGAAGGCCATTGTCATGCCGACCAACGAAGAGCTCATGATCGCCCGCAGCACCGTCCGGATCCTCGGGCTTGCCTGATCTCCCATGCCGCGCATCCTGATCCTGGCCAGCATTTCCAAAGCCTTCCGCAATTTCTCCTTTGAATTGCTGGAGGCTTTGCTGGCCCGGGGATGCGAGGTCGTCATTTCCATTCCCGACGACCCGGTCAACGCCGATTTCGAACGGATCGGCTGCCGCGTGATTCCCTCCCCTCTCTCCCGGCACGGGATGAATCCCTTCGCTGAGCTCCGTCTTCTGAAAGAGTACCGTTCTCTTCTCCGCGCGATCCGCCCGGACGCCGTTCTTACTTACACGATCAAACCCAATTCCTACGGCGGCCTTCTCTGCCGCTTCTCCCATGTGCCCTATATCGCCACCATTACCGGCCTGGGCACGATATTCTACAACGACTCCCTCGTAAACCGGATGATCCGCCGTCTGCTCCGAACAGGGATCGCGGACGCCGGATGCATCCTTTTTCAGAACGAATACAACCGGGACCTTCTGATCGGAAAAGGATTTGTCCGGGGCAGACATCGCCTCGTCGCCGGGTCCGGCGTCAATCTGGAAAAGCATTCACTCCTCCCCTTCCCTCCCGACGACGGAAAAGTCCGGTTCCTGCTGGCCGCCCGGGCGCAGAAGGAAAAGGGCGTGGCCGAGTATCTCGAGGCAGCGGAAAGGATCCGCGCGCGGCATCCGGAGTGTGAATTTCACTTTGCCGGGCTGAGCGAAGAGCCCGAATATGCGGAAAAAATCCGCCTCGCCCATGAAAAAGGGCTCCTCGTCGACCACGGATTCCTTCCCTTCTCCGATATGCGGAAACTGATGGAGTCCGTACAAGCTGTCGTTCTGCCCTCCTGGCACGAAGGCATGTCCAACATTCTTCTGGAATCCGCCGCCGCGGGCAGACCGATCCTGGCCTCCGACATCCCCGGCTGCCGCGAAACGATGATCCCCGACCGTTCGGGGCTTCTGTTTGCGCCCCGGAATGCCGATTCCCTCACGGCGGCACTGGAACGGTTCCTCTCCCTTTCCCGTTACGAACGGGAAGCCATGGGCCGAGAGGGACGCCGTCATGTGGAAGAGCGCTTCGACCGACGGAAAGTCGTGGACGCCTATCTGACCGAGATCCGGCGGCTGATCCCGAACCGGGCCGAATCGCGGGTGTGATGCATCACGGAACCGACGGACCGTAAAAGAGCCGGAGGTAATCCCGAAGCGCACGCTCTTCCGGGGAAGACGGATCCTGTCCCGCGATCAACGGACAGGAGATGATCCGTCCGTCCGGCAGATAAAGCCGGATCATATCCACGGTTTTGGCGACTGCATAATTCTTTTCCGCTATCCGCAGATCCCGTCCCATGAACGTCTCGGGTGCGGGAATGCCGAGAAGACTCAGAAGCGTGGGCGCCAGATCCAGCTGGGACCCGAAACGGTCCGGATCGAACATTTTCCGGAGATTCTTGTTCGGGGAGATGAAAATCAGCGGAATGCGCGCCGGCAGGAAGTCGGTCCGTTTCGTATAGTTCGCCCCGAACGTGGAACTGTGGTCGGCCGTGAGAACGATGAGCGTGTGCTCATCGTAGAGCGGACTCCCCATCACGCGTTCCAGAAAAAGCTGGAGATTGCGGTCCGTGGAGCGCAGTGCATCCAGAAAGCGGGTCCCCGTGGACTCAAGTGAAGCCGCGGGACCGGTTACCGTGTAGGGATCGTGCAGGTCGATGGTGCTGATGACGCAGAAAAAGCGGTCTCCGGCACGCTCCGTGAGGAATCGGAACGTTCCGTCGAACATCTGATCGTCGCCCAGTCCCCAGTAGTGTGTGCCCTTGTATCCGAAGGTCAGGAAGAACTCCTCCTGATACACCGTGTACTCCGGGCGAAAAATCCGGCGGTAGTCCCGTCCGTTATCGAAACAGTAGCCGGAGGCCGGCGAGAAATACCAGGTCGGCCACCCTTTTTCACGCAGAATATCGCAGATGGATACATTCTTCAGCGCGAGATCGCGCGTGTAGTCGGGGCGGGAAAGAAAAATGCAGTCCATCGCCCAGGATGTAGGCTGGGATCCTGTGAAGTAATTCCGGAAGGAAAGATACTGCTGCGAAAGAGAATCCATGAACGGCGTGATTCCCTCGGGCATGGCCGGATTGTTGGCCCGCAGGAACGCGAAGTCCAGAGACTCTACCGCAATAACAATGATCTTGCGGAGTTCCGGCACGGCGGACGGTTTTGTCGCCGCCCTCACCCGCGGAAGGATCCCCCATTTCCGGAGGATATCTTCGGATCCGCCCGGAAGAGAGTCCGGGAAAAAGCCGGGACCAGCATCCTTCTCCAGAAACGTCCGGTCGACCCGGCGATACTCCAGAATGATGTCCGTGATCTGGACCTCGGCGGGCCGGGCCGTGAATTCCCGCTGAAAATATCCTTTGCCCCATTCCTCGCAGTGGAAAAGGTAGACGCAATTGGCAGCGATGGAAAGAAGGATCAAAAACAGCACGACCGCCCTTCCCCCGTGAGGCGCCCGCTCGCCCGTTCGCTCCTTCGCAAAACCGATCCCCGACCAGGACAGAAGGAAGATACCGAGGGCGAACGACAGAGCGACGGCGGCGATTTTCAGCCAGTAGAGCGGTCCGAACATCGATCGGAGCGAGAAAAAATCGGTATGCTCCAGAAGCAGCTGCAGATTGGTGGCGGAAAAAATCTCGAACGTGTTCCGGAACAGACAGAGGTTCGCCGTCTTGAGAAAAAGAAGCATACCCGCCGAGCAGGCAAACGCCACATAGAAAACAGAAGAAGCGGAAAAAAGGGCGCAGGCCAGAAGACAGGCAGGCCAGAAAAGATCCGCCAGCAAGCCCGTGACCGGGAAATACCAGGGAACCTTTTCATTGAGGATCAGGGTAAGAAAAAGGCTCTCCCCCGCCAGAGCGAGGAGGAGCCCCCAGGTCAGAAGCGGAAAAATCCGTGCACGGGCACTCTTCATGACAAGACAGCGTCCAAATGACGATCCCCAGTCCTGCCCGTTCAGACGGACCGGAGGATTTTCACGACTTCATCCCGTTCGGCGCCCTCGGGCCAGGTGCCCTGAAGCGTGTTCAATGCCTGATATCTCGCGGCAAGAGCAGCCCCCTGCGCCAGAATCTCCGGCTTGATCTTCTGGGAAATGCAGAGACGGATGGCCCCGATGATCCGGTCTTCCCACGCCAGCTTGCGGTCGGGATCGCGGATCACGCGGTCCACGCTGTCGCTCAGAAGCGGCGAGGTCATACGGCGGACCAGTTCTTCGGCCCAGGCGTCGTAGTTCGCCTTTTCGAAATAGGGATCCACTCCGGCGAACTTCCGGCAGAGCGCGGGACCGCATTCCTCCTTGAGGGCCCTGCGTGCGAGTTCGACGGTTTCCGGATAGGCGGTGACATCGCTCATATAGCGGCAGCCGAGACGAGCGGCAAAGATGCCCAGAAGGAAATGACTTGCATTGTGTCCGTACAGCTTCGCTTCCTCGAAGGGATAGATATCCTTTTTCGGATAAAGTCCCTGGATCCCCACCTCGTCGATCCCCGGAGCGGACGTGGTGTAGATCTCGTTGAACTCCTCCACCAGATGCCCCTTGACGTATCCGGGCGAAAGCGGCGGCAGATCGGAATCCGAGGAGAGGAAGATCTTGCTCATCTTGCCGATAACGGTGTCAAGATAATAGGTGTTGGGATAGCTGCCCAGCACTTTGCGGAGCTCATCGGCCGCCGTGGTGCAGTTTTCGGACGTGTACACATAGCGGACGGCATCCGGCTTGCGATCAAAGGCTTCCTTCAGCCACATGCAGGAAGGATAGAACCGGACGGCAGGCAGCGCCGTATTGATGGCGAGCGCCTCCGCGGCGACTCCCTTCAGGATCTCCAGCTCTTCCGGCACGGTGGAATTGTAGATCTCGATATTTTCATACGTATCGGTGCGGATCTTGTCGGCACAGGCGGTGTTGACCGTGATGGAACCCGTCTTGCGGATGGCTCCGACCAGAGCTGCGTCAACATCGGCCAGAACGATTCTGTCGAATCCGCCCTTGGCGGCGCCTGCCACGTAAATGCCCGTCTGGATCGGACCGGCGCCGATCCCGAGAAAGATTTTCTTCATGGATAGAACTCCTTGAATATGTTTGGTATTGCAAAATCTCTTTCAATGATTTTTTTCAGGCAAAGCCGGCCATGCGGAGAGCAGACGGCATACGCCCGAAAAACAGGAAACAATGTAATCTACACCGCACGGAGAATTTGTCAAGCCCTCAACCGTGCAAAAAACGGACTGCGGAAGTAAATCGTCCGGCGGTCTGTTTGCGGTAATCTGGAAGCGCCGGAGAAGACAATTCTCCGGCAGCCCCGTTCCGTTTGAAAAAATGCGGAAAAGTGCTATGTTATTTCAGGTACAGATCGGTCGTCGCCGTATTACGGAATTTCTGTTGATCCGCGGGGACCGGCGTATCCAAGTTCGAATGGATTTGAAATGTTCTCGGAAACAACGTAACCGAATTCCCTTTGCCGGGAAAGAGAGATGCGGCATGACATACTCGATTATCGGAATATTAGCTGGAATCATACTGGTCATCACGAACCGGGATGTCCTGTGGCTGACGGGAAAATCCAGGTCAGTCCAGATCCTGCGGAAATACCGCAGTTTTCTTTTTGCGGTCCTGGCTTACTACATCACGGATGCACTGTGGGGCATTCTGGATTCACACCGTCTTACCTTTCTTCAGTTCCTCGACACAACTCTGTATTTCGTGGCAATGGCGGTACTGGTTCTGCTGTGGACCCGGTATGTCATAGCCTATCTGGAAGGCAACACCTCGTTCGACACTGCGCTTTGGTACGGTGGATGGGCTTTTTTCGTATTCGAACTTATCGTCATTGTTTCGAATCTGTTTTATCCCATCATGTTCTGGTTCGATGAATCGGGCACCTACCGTACGGCAGCCCTGCGTCATGCCACTCTCTACGTGCAGATCCTGATGTTCCTTCTGACATCGGTGTACACGTTCGGCATAACCTTGAAGACCAAGGGAAAAGTCTGGCGGCGAAATCTCGCCATCGGATTGTTCGGAGTCTCCATGATCGCACTGATCATCTTTCAGCTTCTTTACCCCCTGTGGCCGTTTTACGCCATGGGCTGTCTGGTCGGGACTTGTCTGCTGCACAGTTTTGTCGTTGAAGACGAAAAAGAAGAGTATCGCAATGAGTTGGAGGAGGCACTGCGGCGCGAACAAGAGCAGAAAGAGGAGTTGGCACGGAATCGGGAAGTGCTGCAGACGACGCTTGCCGCAGCGGAGTCTGCCAACAGAGCGAAAACCACGTTTCTCTCCAACATGAGCCACGAGATCCGGACTCCCATGAATGCGGGGGATCAGGACGCCGCTTTTTCCGCCGCCCATGCTCTCAAAGGAGCCCTTGGCAATCTGGCTTTGACTCCGATTTCCGCTCCCGTTGCCGAACTCACGGAGCTTTTGCGCGCACATGCACAGCAGGACTGCACGGCACTGCTGGAGACGATCCGTCAGGGTCAGGAAACATTGACTAGAATCTGCGAAGGATAAAAGCTCAGTTTCCCTTTTTTGAAGGACGGGCCGTTCCCGTATTCCGGGAACCCGGTCCGGCCCCCTTCCCGTTTGTTTCTGAGATATACTCCAGTCAGGTGAATCGTACAATCATCCGAGATTGACCGGCGCCCCGCCGTCGTCCTTTCGCAGAGCTCCCTCCTCGATGATGCGTCTGATCATGATGGAGAGTTTTGCCTTGGTAAGAGGCTTCTGGATGATGGCGTCGAAATGCGACATATCGAAATTGCCGTTCGTCTCGACATCGGCCGTCTGCGCGACGATCGGAACATGGGCAAATCGTGGATCCTTCTTCACTTCGGCGGAGAATTCGGCGCCGTTCATCTCCGGCATCCACATATCGGAAAGGATCAGATCGACGGGCTGCCTTTCGAGCAGTTCCAGAGCCGCCCTGCCCGACCCGGCGGTGAAGATCTCGTCGAACCCGATCTTGTTGAAGAGCGCCTTCGCGACATGGAGGTTCAGCGGCACATCGTCGACAATAAGGATGCGGATCCGTTTCGCGCTGCATACCGGGGACGTTGTTGCTTCGGGGGCGGCCGGGGTCGTCTCCTTTTCCGCCGGAACGGTCTTCGCCCGGCAGCGCACAGAGTTGAGCGTCACGGCGAAGGTGCTGCCCTCCCCTATCCTGCTGCTGCAGGTCAGCTCGCCGTTCATGCACACGGCCAGACGTTTGGAGATGGAGAGGCCGAGGCCCGTACCGTTGTTCACGGCATTGGTGCCGCGCAGGCCGGGAAGCTGGACGAACGGTTCCATGAGTTTCTTCTGGTCTTCCTCGGAAATGCCGAT
>JAFZZR010000038.1 GCA_017615635.1 Lentisphaeria bacterium | reverse complement strand
TCGACAAACAACTCCTGAAAGGAAAAATCTGACCAAAAATATCTTTCACTGTTGAATCAGGTGCGTTTACTCTTACAAATCTGCCCCTGATCCGATCCGCTTTTGATGGCGTGCGTTTACTCTTACAAACCTTCAACGGGTAACGTTATGCCAGGCGTCAGCATTGTTTCGTGCCTGAAATTTGTAAGAGTAAACGCACGTTTTTGCATGACTAAACGATTTTTTGTAAGAGTAAATGCACGAAAATGACATTCTCGCGGTCCCCGAAAGGGAGTTTGTAAGACTAAACGCACTTCATCTCTCCTCATTTTTCCCAAAAGTGCTTTTACCTTTGCAATTCACCTTTTTTCCCGCGAAGCGGGATCTCAGTACCGGAAAACCGCCGATTTGTTCGAAAAAAACATAAAAAAGATATTTTTTTCGTAAATAGGAGTTGACATTTAAGAGGCCCTGTATTATATTTGACAATCGTACCCCATCGATGAGGAGTGAGAACGTGACCGCGAGCCGCATGAAGATACAGAATTCGCCGACGATCCGCAGGATGCCGGCCTATCTGCACAGGCTGCTGGAAATGCAGCAGGAAGGCAGAGAAAGTGTGTCGTCCACGGAGCTGGCCGAGTATATGCATATCGAGCCTATCGTCGTGCGGAAAGATATCGCCCTGACGGGGATTTCCGGACAGAGACGGGTCGGATATCATGTCGACGAACTCATCCGCTTCATCAAAAACTATCTGGGATGGCAGAACCCGGTCCGTGCCGCGCTGATCGGCGCCGGCGCGCTGGGGACGGCGCTTCTCGGATACGATGACTTTGCGCACTACGGACTGATCCTCGATTCCGTTTTCGACTGCGATGCGAAGAAGATCGGGACCCGGATCCGCGGCAAGGAGATCTTTTCCATGGAGTCCATGGAGGAACGGCTGAAGAAGTCGCCCGTCTCCCTCGCCATCATCTGCGTTTCGAGCGCTGCGGCTCAGAGCGTGGTGGACAGACTGGTCAATGTGGGAGTGCGCTGCATCTGGAACTTCGCCAATGTCTCGCTGCGCACCCCGCCGGGCGTGATCGTGCAGAGGGAGGTCATTGCCGGAGGGCTGGCCATGCTGTCCGTCAAAATGAAGAACAGCCGGCTTCATCCCGGCGCGGAGATCCTGGAGTAGGCGACCACCGGAAACGAAAGATGCGGAGAACTGGACGAAGCATAAGGTAAAAAAATAGCAAATAACGCAGAAATGCGTGTCGGATGATACAATCAGCAACCAACAGCAAGGTGAAAAGAATCATGTGTGGCAAGAAATTGTCGGAAGGGGCGGCTGCAAAGTTCGCCGAACTCGACGCCTTCATCGACGGTCTGGGGATCGACCTTGAAGATGCGCGCAGACGCGGGCGCTTGATCCAGATCCTTCACCGGGCTCAGGATATTTTCGGATATCTGCCCCGGGAAGTTCAGGCTCACGTCGCAAAAAAACTTCTTCTTCCGGAATCCGCGGTTTCCGGCGTCGTCAGCTTCTATAACTACTTCACCACGACCCCGAAGGGCAAGTACTGCATCAACGTGTGCCTCGGTACCGCCTGCTACGTCAAAGGCTCGGAAAAGGTTCTCTCCGAAATCGAGCGCGTCCTCGGCGTCAAAGCCGACACCGTTCCCACGGCCGACGGCCTCTTCTCCATTTCCGCCCTCCGCTGCGTGGGCGCCTGCGGACTGGCTCCGGTCATGGTGATCAACGGCAAAGTCTACGGAAAAGTCACCCCTGCGAAAGCTGTGGAAATCGTAAACGAATATAAAAAGTTGGGCTGATCCATGAACAAGATTTCCTCCAAAGATGCTCTCCTCTCGGAATACAATGCCTGCAAAGGCAATCTTGTGCTCCGCTGCACCTCTCCCCACGACATCAACTCCAAAAAGAAAGATATTCTCTGCTGCGGCGGTACCGGATGCCACGCCTCCAACTCCGCGCAGCTGATGGAGAATCTCCGCGCGCTCATCAAGGAGCACGGCCTGGAAAACGACGTCCATGTCGTTCAGACCGGCTGCTTCGGATTCTGCGCCCAGGGCCCCATCGTCAAGATCATGCCCGATAACGTCTTCTACGTCCAGGTCACGCCGGAAGACGCCAAAGAGATCGTGGAAAGCCACATTATCGGGCACAAGCCCGTGGAACGTCTACTCTTCGTGGAGCCCCTGCTGAAGGAACGCATTCAGGACTATGAAAAGATGTCCTTCTATGCGAAACAGATGCGTATCGCGCTCCGGAACTGCGGACTCATCGATCCCGAAAACATCGAAGACTACATCGCCAACGAAGGCTATCTCGCCCTCGCCAAGTGTCTCTTCGACATGACGCCCGACCAGGTCGTTCAGGAAGTCCTCAACTCCGGCCTCTGCGGACGCGGCGGCGCCGGATTCCCCACCGGCCTCAAGTGGAAGATCGCCGCCGGGATCAAGGCCGACGAGAAATACATCGTCTGCAACGCCGACGAAGGCGACCCGGGCGCGTTCATGGACCGCTCCATCATGGAAGGCGACCCGAACAGCATTATCGAAGCCATGGCCATCGGTGCCTACGCCATCGGAGCCAGCCGCGGTCTGGTCTACATCCGCGCGGAATATCCTCTGGCGGTCTCCCGTCTGGAAACGGCGATCGAGCAGGCCCGCGAATGCGGACTTCTGGGAGACGGCATCATGGGCTCCAAGTTCAATTTTGACATTGAGATCAAGCTGGGAGCCGGTGCCTTCGTCTGCGGCGAAGAAACGGCGCTCATCCACTCCATGGAAGGCATGCGCGGCGAGCCCACCACGAAGCCGCCCTTCCCCGCCAACATCGGCGGCGGCTACTGGGGTTGCTCCACCAACGTGAACAACGTGGAAACCTATGCATCCATCCCCGTCATCATCCGCAAAGGCGCGGCCTGGTACAGCAAGATCGGCAACTGGAAGCCCGAACTGGATGACAAAGGCAACTTCAAGAGGACCATCAGCGGCAACTCCGGAACCAAGGTCTTCGCCCTTGCGGGCCAGATCAACAACGTCGGACTCGTCGAAGTTCCCATGGGCACCACGCTCCGGGAAATCATCTACGAGATCGGCGGCGGCATCTCCGGCGGCCGCGAATTCAAGGCCGTGCAGACCGGCGGTCCTTCCGGCGGATGCATCACCAAAGAGAATCTGGATACGGCCATCGACTACGGAAGCCTGACCAAGATCGGATCCATGATGGGATCCGGCGGTATGATCGTGCTCTCCGACAAGGACTGCATGCCCGCCATGGCCAAGTTCTATCTGGGATTCACCAAGGACGAGTCCTGCGGCAAGTGCACGCCCTGCCGTATCGGCACCCGCCGCATGCTGGAAATGCTGGAAAAGATCTGCGACGGCAACGGCACCGAAAAGATGCTCGAGGATCTGGAAAATCTGGCCTCCACCATCCGCGACACCGCTCTCTGCGGTCTCGGACAGACGGCGCCCAATCCCATTCTCAGCACCCTCCGGTACTTCCGGGACGAATATGTGGCGCATGTCCGCGACAAGAAGTGTCCCGCCGGCACCTGTCAGAAGCTGTACAAACTCACCATCACCGACGCCTGCATCGGATGCACCAAGTGCAAACGCAACTGTCCCGTCGGCGCCATTTCCGGTGAGATCAAGAAAAAGCATGTCATCGACCAGAGCAAGTGCATCAAGTGCGGCGCCTGTATCGACGGCTGCCCGAAAAAAGCCATCGTCAAGGAATAAGGAGTTTTTTCATCATGGATCAGGTCACTGTGACGATCAACGGCACCCAGGTCTCCGTCCCCAGAGGCACCACCATCCTGGACGCCGCCAAGAAGATCGGTATCAATATCCCGACTCTCTGCTACTGCCCCGACGTCGGCTGCGGCGTCCCCAACAAACCCGCCTCCTGCCGGATCTGTCTCGTGGAAGCCACCGGGATCCGGCCGCGGCCCATTCTCGCCCCGGCCTGCGCCACGCCCATCGAGCGTGACGGCATTGTGGTTTCCACCAATTCCACCCGCGCTCTCAAGGCGCGCCGGACGGTCCTGGAGCTTCTCCTGAGCGACCATCCGAAGGCCTGTCTGGTCTGCACCAAGAACCAGGAGTGCGAACTCCAGAAGCTGGCCGCGGAATTCGGGATCAGCGAAATCGAGTACCAGGGCGAATCCAACCGCTTCCCCATCGATGAATCCAGCAACGCCATCATGCGCGACCTTTCCAAGTGCATTATGTGCCGCCGCTGCGAAACCGTCTGCAACAAGGTCCAGACCGTCGGTGCCCTCACCGGATACGGCCGCGGATTCTCCGCCAAGGTCGGCACCGCCAGCATGGTACCCCTGGCCGACACCTCCTGCACCTTCTGCGGTCAGTGCGTCAATGCCTGCCCCGTGGGCGCCATCTCCGGCATCTCCTATGTGAAGAAAGTCTGGTCCGCGCTGAATGATCCCTCCAAGACCGTCATCGTCCAGACCGCCCCGGCCGTCCGCGTGGCCATCGGCCAGGAATTCGGATTCGAGCCCGGCAAGCCGGTCACGAAGAAGCTGGTCGCGGGTCTCCGCGCTCTCGGATTCAACAAGGTGTTCGACACCAACTTCTCCGCCGACCTGACCATCATGGAAGAGGCCAACGAGCTGGTCAACCGGATCAAGGAAAACAAGAATCTGCCGATCCTCACCAGCTGCTGCCCCGGATGGATCAACTTCATCGAGCACAACTTCCCGGATCTGCTCCACATCCCCTCCTCCTGCAAATCCCCGCAGCAGATGTTCGGAGCCATCGCCAAGAGCTACTACGCCGAGAAGATCGGCGTCAAGCCCGCGGATCTCATCGTCGTCTCCATCATGCCCTGCCAGGCCAAGAAGTACGAGGCTGCACGGCCTGAATTCGAACACGACGGCGTCCGGGATGTGGATTACATCATCACCACCCGCGAACTCTGCAAGATGTTCCGCGAGGCCGGAATCAACCTCGGCAACATGCCCGATGACGAATATGACAGCCCCCTGGGCGAGTCCACCGGCGCCGCCGACATCTTCGGTGTCACCGGCGGTGTGCTCGAAGCCGCTCTCCGTACCGCCTACTTCTTCATCAACGGCAAAAATCTTGACGGCGATGCCATCAACTTCCGTGCCGTCCGCGGTCTCAGCGGCGTGAAGGAAGCCAAGGTCGAAGTCGCGCCAGGCATGATCATCAACGTGGCCGCCGCCTCCGGTCTGGGCAATGCCCGCAAGGTCCTGGAAATGGTCCGCAAGGATCCCAAACGCTTCCAGGCCATCGAGATCATGGCGTGCCCCGGCGGATGCATCAACGGCGGCGGTCAGCCCTTCATCCACGGTCAGACCGACCAGCTCCTCAAGCGGATGCAGGGTCTCTACTCCGAAGATGAACGCAAGACGCTCCGCATGTCCCACGAAAATCCGGACATCAAGAAGCTCTACGACGAATATCTCGGATCCTACGGCAGCGAGAAGGCACATCACCTCCTCCACACCAATTACCATCAGAAGTAATTCACGCCGTTCCTTCGAAGGCCGGTCCCGGAAACAACGGGCCGGCCTTTTTTTTGAAAGGGTTTTCCCATGATCGAATCCGCCGACGGCATCCCCGTCTTCCCCGGCATACCGCCTCTCTCCTCCGGCGATGAACCGCTTTCCGCCGGACGGCCCGTCCACACGAAAAGCGGCGACGGGATCCTGCGGATCGGACATGTCTCTTCTCCGGTCCTTACCTTTCATCCTGCCACGGGCAAGGGCCCCCATCCCGCCCTCCTGGTCTGCCCCGGCGGCGGATACACATATCTCGCCTGGAATTCGGAGGGCACCGATATCGCCGCTTTTCTCAACACCATCGGATGCAGCGCATTCGTCCTCCGCTACCGCTGTCCGAAACAGCGTGCCGCGGCCCATGCCGATGCGGCCCGGGCGATCCGGCTCATCCGTGCACACGCAGAGGAATACAATATCCGGCCCGACAAGCTGGGCGCCATCGGTTTTTCCGCCGGAGCGCACCTGTGCGCCTCCATTTCCGCACCCGCGGAGGAAACGCCCTATCCGCCCGTTGACGAAGCGGATTCCCTCTCCTTCCGCCCCGATTTCACGCTCCTGATCTATCCCGCCTATCTGGTCGACGAGCAAACCGGAAAACCCAATCCGGAGTTCCGCGTCACGCCGGATATCCCGCCTGTTTTCATCGTGCAGTCGCAGGACGATCTTTCTTTTATCCGGAACTCCGTCGGCTGGTTCGCGGCCATGAAGGATGCCGGAGTCAAAGCCGAGCTCCACATCTGGCCCGAAGGCGGTCACGGATACGGACTGCGGAGGACCGGATTCCCCTGCATGGAATGGCCTGAGCTCGCCGCCAAATGGATCCGCCGCCAGACCGGCCTGCTCTAAAATACGTTAAGGCTTTTTTACCCGGACAAAGGAATCAGATATGGCCGATGTCCGCGTGGGAATCGGCGGCTTCCTTTTTGCCCTCGGGAACCAGCGAATCATCAAAATGGATACGGTTCCCGCCCTTCGCCATGGCCCGCTGAAGCGCTTCCACGTCCAGCTTGTCCAGACCCCGCCCGGAATCGATGGACTGCACCGCCGCCAGACCGGCGGCCTGGCCGGAAACGATGGCGGGCGGGATCACGCGCAGGACGTCCCAGGCGTATCCTTCTCCGGAAGCGGACCGTCCGGCGGTGATCAGGTTCGGGAATCCGTCCCGCACCAGTGTCCCGTACGGGATCTCATAGAGGAAGTCGCGCCGGTCGAAATCACAAATCGCGCCTACGGAGTCCTCGAAATGCCGATAGGTATCGCTTTCCTTCAGCGTCACGTTGCCGTCGATCCTCCGCGTGGTGCGGAACTGGGGCATGGACGGGATGGAAAGAATATCGCGGGACTTCGGCGGCGCCTTCTTCAGATTTTCCAGCATCAGCCGCTGATTCCGTATGAGATAGTCGGAAACGTCATCTCCATCGGTCCCTTTGTAGAGCGGTACGTCCGACGGCTGATTGTGCCCGTAAAGGTCGATCCGGCCGCCGCACACGCCTCCCGCGTTCAGGCAGGCGAAGTTCCCGGTCTCTGCCACCCGCCGACAGGACTCCACCGTGACGCCGTGTCCGATATAGGTGAAATAGTTTTTCCCCTGGACGGTGGGAACGCCCGCCCGGAAAAGAAGGTCGGCATCTCCGGTTGTATCAACATAAACCGATGCTGTGCAGTAGGATCGGCCGGACTTATTCTGGATGAGAAGTCCTTCGCAGTTCCGACCCTTCATAATGACGTCGGTCACGATGGTGTCGAAAAGGATCTGCACGCCGGACGACGTCAGCAGATCGGTGAGCGCAATGGCGAAAATCCACGGGGAAAACCGCGTGACATACCGGACGTTCGTCGGTTCGGCCGGTTCCCCGTTCTTCCATTCCGCCGGGATCGTGTCATACCCGTAGCGGACCGAAAGACGGAGCAGCTCCTCGGCCATGCCCGCTATGATCTGCTTTCCCCGTCCGTTGCACATGGGCACGAAAAAATTGATGTGGCCGATGGTGGCCAGTCCGCCCAGAATGCAGGTCTTCTCGATGAGCAGCACCCGCTTCCCTTCCCGGACGGCCGACAGTGCCGCAGCGACTCCCGCCACGCCTCCGCCTGCCACGATCACATCGTAATTCCGGTAAAACGGGATCTTCTCCGTCCGTTCGATAAATGCTTCCATGCTGCCATCTTCTTCGTTGATGCGTATACCATACCACAATGCCGACAAAACCGGAATGTCAACCCCGGGGAAAAAGATTTTCGGATTTTCCGGATCAGCCCGCCGTGAGATTGCGGGACATGGTGTCCATGTTCTGAAGGACTACGCCGGTACCGTTCGCCACAGCCTTCAGCGGATCCTCCGCCACATTCACGGGCAGATCCATCTCCTCGGCGATCAGCTCCTTCAGTCCTTTCAGCAGAGCCCCGCCGCCGGCCAGCATGATGCCGCGGTCGATCAGGTCGGAGGCCAACTCGGGAGGACAGCGCTCCAGCGTGCTCCGGATAGCTTCCAGAATGCTCGTCACGGGCTCCTGCAGGGCCGTGCGGATCTCGCGGGAGGAAACCTTGATGGACTTCGGCAGACCGGAAACCAGATCGCGTCCGCCCACATCCATTTCCACCTCTTCATCGGACAGCTGATAGGCGCTTCCGATCTCGATCTTGATCTTCTCGGCCTTGGGTTCGCCGATCAGCAGATTGTACACCCGCTTCATGTGCTGGATGATGGCCTGATTCATCTCGTCGCCGCCCACCCGGCAGCTCTTCGCTTCCACAATGCCGGCCAGCGAGATCACCGCCACTTCCGTGGTGCCGCCGCCGATATCCACGATCATGTTTCCGCAGGGCTCGGCCACAGGAAGACCCGATCCGATGGCGGCCGACATCGGTTCTTCGATCAGACGCACTTCCCTGGCGCCCGCCCGCTCCGCGCTGTCCTGCACGGCCCGGGTCTCCACTTCCGTGATTCCGGAGGGGACGGCTACGAGCACGCGGGGCTTCACAAGACGGTGACGCGGAGACATCAGCATTTTGGCCTTGGTGATAAAGTACCGGAGCATTTCACCGGTGATGTCGAAGTCCGCAATCACTCCGCACTTCATCGGACGGATCGCCTTGATATTCAGCGGACAACGGTCCAGCATCCGGTACGCCTCCTTCCCAACCGCGATCACCTCTTTGGTCAGTGCATCGATAGCGACCACGGAAGGCTCGGAGAGAACGATCCCCTTGTCCTTCACATACACAAGGCAGTTCGCCGTTCCCAAATCGATCCCGACGTCGCTGGAAAAAAACTTCGCCAGTCTCTGATGTATCATCGCAAAATTCTCCCGTCTGATTTTAGTGACTCTGCTGAAACGATGACACCGACAAAACCCGCGACCGCGCTTCCGCCGTTGCCTCTTTTGTCAGGACCGTCTTGAAAACAGACACATTTACACTTGATGGGTAATGTAACCCGTTTTTCCCCATTGTAAAGCCGTTTTTTCATTATTTTTTCAGAAAATACGCAAAAATGACTCTCCCGCACGAATTTTTTCCTTCAATTTTCCTTCAGAAACGGGCCACGGCTCCGCAATCCTATTTTCCCGGATCCGGGTCGGCGAGTCCCCTCCGGGCTGCCTTTCTGTCATGAAAATACATCTGCGCGGCATTCCAGAGATTGTGCCAGAGGATGTAGAAGGTGGGGCCCAGCGCAGGGATCGGCCCGGCGAATGTGAGAGCCAGACAGATGAGGAGCATGGTGTTCTTCTGTCCCAGGGACTGACTGGCCTCGCGGCGGCATCGTTTTTCGGAAAGGAAAAAGCCGCAGGAAAAGTTTATGACGCAGAGAATGGCGGAGATGACGGCGACCTGCCAGAAAATGCAGTGGGAAACATCCGGCGTATTCCGGATAAAGGCGGAGGCGGAGGCCGCCGCAAGGAAAAGCATACCGATCCACATGAGAAAGGAAACGCCGTTCGTTTTTGCAGCAGCCTTCTCCCGCAGCGAAGGGAAGCATTTTCGCAGAAAGACGGCGCACAGCATGGGAACGCCGATCACAAGAAGCAGATCACGCGCTACCTGGAGCAGAAAGGCCCCGGTCAGCTGTCCCGTCACCAGGGGGATCAATCCGGTCAGCGCCGCGGAGACGCCCAGATTGGTCACGAAAAAGGAGGTAAGCACGAACTCGGCGCTCCCGCCCAGAAATCCCATGATGACGGGCGCGGCCGCCGCGGTGGGACAGGCGCCCGTGAAAAAAGCCGTCTGCGCCAGCATATCCGATCCGGTCAGGAAGCGGACGGCCAGCCAGGCGGCGAAGGCGATAAGGAGATTGGCCGCCAGCAGACGCCAGTGAGTCGGACGGGGACGGATCCGATCGAATTTCACGCGGAGAAAGATCAGGAAGAGCATGGCCATAAGCAGATATCGTGTCAGCCAGGCAAACGAGGCGGCGGAGGGGATCAGGCCTCCGGCGGTGAACGCGAAAAAAATCAGAGCCGGACGAAGCAGAGAGGGAAAAATACCTCGATGTTCCGGGGACGCCATGATGTTCTTCTCTCCGATCTTCCTGTTTGCAGAAAAAGTCCGGTAATCTAGCTTCCGTATACCGCTTTGTCAAGGTTTTTCGTGCTTCCCGAACAGAAAAAAGCGATCCCCCGATCCCGAGGGACCGGAGGATCGTCCGTACTGAACAATAGTGGAAGAACTTCAGTCGATTTTTTCCGGAGCGCCCGACTGCGCGGAACGGTAAATGGCATCGAGGATCTTCATGACCTTGACGCCCTCCTCCGGCTGAACCAGGAACGGCGTATCGTCCCGGACCGAGTTGACGAAAAGCTCGTAGGCGCTGGGCGCGGGAGAGGCGGCGTGCATGGCGCTGTCGAAGGGACGGCCCGCAACGTCGGAATAGTATTCCACCTGATAGGTGTAGCCTTCGTTGAGATTGTACTGATACATGCCGCCCTTGTCGCCCAGAAGCCGGATGGTCTGATGTTCCCTTTCCCGGATATGGGACGCCCAGGCCGCATCCAGTTCCAGCATGGCGCCGTTATCGAAGCGGATCATGGCGCAGGCAAGATCCTCCACCGTGTATTCGAGTCCGGATTTCTTCGCCCACTTGTCGCCGAATTTCGTGTAGGCGCCGGCCAGAACCCAGGTGGGATTCGGCGAGTTCATCAGCCAGAGCGCAAGGTCGAGACGATGAACGCCCAGATCGATCAGCGGACCGCCGCCGGACTGCTTCTTGTCGAAGAACCAGGAGCCCATGGGGGCGGTTTTGCCGGAACCCGTGTTGAAGTCGTTGGCGGCAAGACCGGGAATGCCGGCCCGGCGCAGCCAGACGGTACGTCCGTAATAGATGTTGCCCAGGGCACCCTGCTCGATCATGTCCTTCATGGCGCGGGACTGCGGATTGAAGCGGTAGGAGAAGTCGATCCCCAGCTTTCTGCCGCAGCGTCTGGACGTCTCCAGCATTTTTTCCGCCTCGGCCGTATTCATGGCCATGGGCTTTTCGCAAAGCACGTGCGCCCCGGATTCCAGCGCGGCCACGGTCAGTTCCATGTGCTGATTGTTGGGCACGGCCACGGAAACGATATCGAGTTTCTCCTTCTCGATCATCTCCATGCCTTCAACATAGACTTTCCCGTTGAAGTCGGGATGATTGACCTGAAGAAGTGCCCGGCGGTCGGCCCGGCGGTCAGCCACGGCGACCACATCGACGTCCGGATGCTGAAGGTACCCGGCGAGGTGTCCCCCGCCCATGCCGAGTCCGATGACGCCGGCTTTCAATTTGCTGCTCATAAAAAAACCTTTCCGTATTGATTCGGTTGATTATTCGGGCTTGGTCCGGATGTCCTCCAGCGCAGGAACGCTGGGACAGGTGATCTCGCGGCGGATGCGGGGCGCAGCCCAGCGGGCGGCATTGGCGATCACGCGGCGGATATTGGCGTCGCGGAAAATGGGGAAGGTCTCGTGGCCGGGCGCAAAATAGAAGATCCGGCCGTACCCGCGCTCGAACGTCACGCCGCTGCGGAACACTTCTCCGCCCTCGTACCAGGTGATGAACACCACGTCCTTAGGCGTGGGAATATCGAAGCGTTCGCCGTACATCTCCGTGTGCGGGAGTTCGAAATGCTCGGGCAGTCCCTGGGCAATGGGATGCGCAGGCTCGACGGTCCAGATCCGTTCCTTTTCGGCGACTTCCCGCCATTTGAGGCTGCAGGTTGTCCCCAGCATCCGCCGGAAGATCTTGGAGAAGTGACCGGAATGGAGAACGATCAGCCCCATGCCCTGCAGGATGTGTTTCTGCACACGGTCGACGATCTCATCCTTGACGTCGGCGTGGGCCATGTGCCCCCACCAGACAAGCACATCGGTATTCTGAAGGACTTCCTCGCTGAGTCCGTGCTCGGGATCCTTGTCCAGCCAGGCGTATTTCACCTCGAAATCGCCGGTTTCCAGAAGGCCTTCGCCGATGACGGTGTGCATGCCGTCCGGATAGACGGCCTTCACTCTTTCGTTGCGGATCTCGTGCCGGAACTCATTCCAGACGGTGACGCGAATCTTCCCGCTCATAAAAAACTCCTGTGTTCGATATTTTTGTGATATACGGAACGGATCACTCTTTTCTAAATTTACAGTTTGATTTTTGAATTTCAAGCACTATATTTCATACAAATTGTGATATCAGAGACATCATTTGTGAGATATTGTCCGAATGGAACCCTTCAGCAAAATCCGATTGTGGGAAGTCCGTTTCCTGGTCTCCCGCCCCATGGAGTCTTTCCCCGTCCCTCACGAGATCGTGCTGGAACGGCAGATTTCCAGCCGCTACCATCTGGAAGGCCGGAACCGCCGGTGTCCGGGGTTCACGCAGATCGTCTGCACACTGGAGGGCGAGGGCGCCTTCCGGTACAAGGACAACGTGTATGCGCTGACGCCGGGCAAGGGCTTTCTCTGCGCTCTGGACGATCCCGAAAGCGCCTATTACTATCCCCGTCACGCGAAGGAGCCGTGGATCTTTCTGTGGATGGACTTCATCGGAGAGACGGTGGTCGGAATGCTGGAGGAAATGGCGGGCCGGTACGGCCGGGTATTTGACTTCCCGCCGGATTCGGGTCTGATCCGGTATCTGAAATCCTTCCGGAACCGGAGACGGAGCACCCGGGCGGTCACCCCGACGGAGGGCGCGAAAATCGTCTGTACGGTGCTGTCGCTGTTGGGCGAGCACATGGAACGAAAGGACGCGGAGTCGCCGGGCAGCCGACTGGTACAGGCTGCGCAGGCCATGATCTCCGGAGACCCGGACCGGGCTTTGACTCTGCAGGAGATCGCCGCCCGGCTTCAGGTCTCCCGGGAACATCTTTCCCGGATCTTTCATCAGCGGACCGGCCTCACGCTCGGGGAATTCGCGGAGGAGGAACGCATGCAGTACGCGGTCCGGCTTCTCCGGGAGACGTTCCTGAGCATCGGCGAGATTGCGGAGAGGATGGGGTACGCGAGCGAGGTCAGCTTCAGCAGGGCATTTCTGCGGAGGTTCGGCTGCACGCCGGTCAAGTACCGGGGAAAACGGGACCGGCAGCGCGGCGCGAAGCCGGAGTGAACCGTTCTTATTCGCCTTCGAGGATCCTGCGGATCACCGGAGCCATGGCATTGGAGATCCGGTAGAACCCGAGATCGGTGGCATGACATCCGTCCACGGTGCATTCATCGGGATCCTCTCCCAGCAGGTCCATGCCGTCCAGAAAATAGATATTTTCATCGCCTTCCGAACGGGACTTTTCCAGCTGTTTCCGGTAGACCTCCGTCAGTGCCGTGCGCCATTCCGTGGGCTTTCCCGTTTCGCGGGCGGCATCCAGCTCCGCGGGATAAGGATAGGAGGAGACCATGAGGATGGGCGTGACCGGATGTTTCTCCCGGAGGATCCGGATAAACTCCGCCAAGGTGTTCCGGACGCCTTCCAGCTGGGCATTGGCGGTGTAGTCCAGCACATACATGGCCGGATCTTCGATCTGCGCGAGGAGCCTCGCCATGACAGGCTCGCCTCGGCCGGATCCGGAGTACGCCTGATTGATGAACGGTCGGTTCAGCAAGCGGGACATCCGGTTGGTATGGCACATGCCGGGCCGCGAGGCGCATCCGCCCTGCTGGATGGAGGTGCCGTAGACCACGACGGGATGCGGATCCTTCCAGGGCGAAGGCGGTTCGACGGCGGCGCCGGAGGTAAGTCCGATCTCGAAGCTCTTCACGCCGGAATAGAGGGGAAAATGCAGAGTGAACTCCCGCATTTTCTTCTCCGTGCCGGCCGCGGGTCCGAAAATCGTCACCAGATAATCATCGCGATTAATCCCGAACCGGGCCGAACGATGGTAGAACTTCGCCGAAGCGCTGCCTGTGTAGAGATCGAATCCCAGACTGCCTACGTAGGCCATGTGGTCCATGCGGTTGATATGATGCAGAGAGACCTTGATCCGGATCTCCGGCGCATCGGTGCGGAACCGGAGAAGCGAGCCTGCCGTATTCCAGGCCAGCTCGTCCACGCCGAACGGGATATCGAGTTCCGGCGTGTTCAGGGGAAGCCGCCGGAAATCGCCGCCGGGCTTGCGCCAGTACATGCCGGAAAACTCGAATCCGGGAGAGTCCACCGTATACCAGTCCATGCCGTCGGCCGTCTTCACGGTCACGGCCATATTCTCGTCGATCTTTCCGATGTCCGTCCGATCCGCCATTTTTCAAACACCCGTATTTTCAGAACTCGAACTTCGCACCTTCCAGACGGCGCGCGAACTCGGCCAGGACCCGTTCCTCGTCCGCTCTGCCGCCGCGGGCCACGAACGTGGCGCTGAAGCGGACATAGTGTCCGGCGTCGTCCCACGGCACGCTGCTGATAAGTTTGTTGCGGATGAGCCACTGGCTGAAGTCTTCGCCGGTCTCGAAGCGGGATCCGTCCGCGGATGCCTTCGGCGCACGCACGTAGAGGTAGAAGGATCCGTCCGGGACTTTTGCGTTGAAGCCCAGTTTTTTCAGGGTATCGACCATGCTGCGGAGACGGCGTTCATATTTTTCGCTGATGGCGGGCGTAATGGCAGCCTGATCGTCCAGCGCGGCCACGGCGGCCTTCTGAATGGCCAGGAACTGCCCGCTGTCCGCGTTGTCCTTGACCGTGGCGAATGCCTTCACGGCCAACGGATTTCCGCAGACCCAGCTGAGACGCCAGCCGGTCATGTTGAAGCCTTTGGACATGCTGTGGAGCTCCACGGCGCATTCCTTGGCTCCGGGGATGGAAAGGATGCTCAGGGGCTTGCCCTTGAAATTGAGCGGGGCGTAGGCCGCGTCGCTGACAATGAGGATCTGATTTTCGCGGGCGAAGTTCACGGCCTTGGTGAAGAAAGCCGCATCGGCAGAAGCGCCCGTGGGATTGTTCGGGTAGTTCAGATACAGCAGCTTCGCGCGTTTCCGCTGATCCGCCGTCAGGGAATCCAGATCCGGAAGGAATCCGTTCTCTTCCAGAAGCGGGAGCTCCACAACCTCGCCGCCCAGATACTTGGTCCACGTACCCATCACCGGATAGCCGGGCACGGTGATGATCGTGATGTCGCCGGGATTGATGAAGCAGGCAGGCAGCAGGGAAAGAGCGGATTTGCTGCCGATGGCATGCACGATCTCTTCCGCGGGATCCAGCTCCACGCCGTACAGTGCTTTCATGTAGCGGGCGGCGGCTTCCTTGAACTCCGCGCAGCCGTTGTCCGCGTAGATGCGGTTTTCCCATTTGGCGGCCTCGCGCTTCAGGGAATCGACGACCGCGGGGAAAGCCATGTCGTCAGGCTCGCCCACGCCCATATCGATCAGTTCGATTCCGGGATTGGCGGCCATGGCCGCGCGTTTGGCCCGTTTGATTTTCTCGAATTTGTAGATCTTCGTGTCCTTGCCGAACGTGTTTCCGCCGATCCGCTGAGCAAAATTTTCCTGAAGAAAGTTTTCCATTCTGTTCTGTCCTTGCTTTTGTTTTTTTGTGAATGAATACAAGTAGTAAGATATACCGGAAACCGGAGAAAGTCAAATAAGCGCCGCATTCCATCGGGAGAAAAACCCGGGCCAATGCCTCTTTTTTCCGTCCGAACCTTGAAAAGTGGGAAAAATATGCTTTATTATAGCAGCACCGGTTCCGGAAAAGCGGTTGTCATGCCCCGGATCGCCGTGCGGAAAGTCAACCATCAAAAACAAAAGGATCCAACATGAAGAAGCTCCTGTTGTCAGTCATGTGTCTGGTTCTTGGCGCCGCCCTGTTCGGCGCGGTCTCCCAGAGTTCGGACATCTACGTCTCCCAGAGCACGGGCAAGAAAAAAGGACCCGGCACGAAAGAGGCCCCGTTCAAATCCATCACCGATGCCGTGAAGAAAGCCTCGCCGGGCGACACGATCCACATTGCCGGCGGCACGTACGTCGGAATGCTGGGCGCCAGCGAGATCATCATCGACAAAGCGGTCACTCTCGTGGGCAGCTACGCGCCGGACTTCTCCACGCGCGACATCGCGAAGTATCCCACGCTCATCCAGCCGACGAACGACAAGAACGGCACCAAGGGCATCGGTCTTCTGACCCTGAAGCCCCCTGCGGGTCCCGGCCCGGATCTGGTTGTGGACGGTCTCGTCATCGACCAGAGCTTCATGAACAGCTATCACGATGTGAAGGGGAAACCGGAAGGCGTGGAAACGGGCATGTGGCTGGAGCCGCCCTCCAAAGGTTCGAAAGACGCCTTTGCCTCCGCGAAGTCCTATTCCATCTATAAGGAAACGCAGAATCGTTTCGAAGGCAACGTGATTATCCGGAACTGCATCATTTCCAATGCCGGCAACTTCGGAGTGAACATTTCCCACTACAAGGGCGAAGTGAAGATCCTCAACAACGTGTTCGTCGCCTGCCGTATGGAATCCTGCGAAGTTTCCTGCTCCAGCGCCGCCGCCGGCGATGTGAAGGCGGAATTCGCCAACAACACGGTTCTCTTCACCTGGAGCCGGACCGACGATCTGGGCGATATGGGCTACGGATTCCGCTGCATGAGCAAGGTCACCTCCGATATCCACCACAATATCTTCGGTCTGAATGTGTATGCCGGTGTCGGCAACGACAAGGGCGATCCCAAGACCAAAAACATCAAGCTGGATAACAATCTCTTCTTCCTGAACAAGAAAGCGGACGTCACCGCCGTCAAGAGCCCCAATATCCTCTATCTGCGTGTGGACAGCGACGAATTCGAAGATATGGCCGACTTCCCCGGAATGGAGAGCGTCGAGGACAACGTCTCCCTCAAGGATCCCGCCGTCTTCAAGGGCGCCATCAACGAAGCCTATCTGACGGCCTTCCTCAATGTCTCCTACTCGGAGAAGGTCGACTATGATGAGAACTCGCCCGCCAATTTGTTCCGCTCCGCCATGGGCATGAACAAGGTGGGCAAGATCGAGACCAAGGTCTCCATGTACGCAAACCGCTATCCGCTGGCCGATGTCTACAAGCTCTTCGGAGCCGTGACCGGCCACGGTGCGCAGGCCTTCCGGTAAGAAGAGACCGGCAGGTAATTCAGCTGCGAGATCCGCCGCGTCCGCTTGGACTGCGGCGGATTTTTTTGTGCACGCGGCCATAAAAAACCCCGGCTTCTCCTTGAAGAGTTGCCGGGGTTCTTCTTTCTTACTTACTTTTCTTCGTCGTCAGGCGCCCTTGGCGTCCTCGGCTTCCTGTCTGGCCTTCAGATGATTCTTTGCCAGCTCGACGATCTCCAGCAGCTTCTGGTTCTGCACATCGGCGGGAAGCTCGCTGAACGCATCCAGCAGGATCTTCTGATCGGCGGACAGCTCCAGCTCGTGCTTGACTTTCCCGGATGCACCGCGGGGAAGATAAGACTGGATAAGAGGCTGGATCTTCTCCCAGGTGTCCTTCTGGATCGTCTGCGTCTCCTTCCTCATGTACTTGGAAATGGTGTTGGCGCTGACATTCGCAAAACGGGCGAAATCGCTGACGGATTCGAATCCGTCCTCGATGCACCCGTGAAGGGCATTGACGATTTCATCGGTGAGCTTCATGGCGACAGCCTCCTTTCAGGCCGGATGATCGATCCCGTTCTCCGCCGGGAGCCCGGGGAGAACGGAGGGAAACGGCAGCGTATGATCAGACCTCGAAGAGCCAGCCGTGTTCATCGGCGACTTCGCCATGCTGAATGCCGGTCAGGCGGTCATAAAGTTTCTTGGAAACCGGTCCGCACTCCTTGCCGTACTCGAAGACCTTTTCGCCGTAGGTGATGGAGGAGATCGGCGTGATGACCACGGCCGTGCCGCAGGCGTCGACTTCCGCGAAATCGGCCAGTTCGCCGACCTCGATCTTGCGTTTTTCCACGGTGATGCCGAGGTCCCGGGCCATCTGCATGAGCGACATATTGGTCACGCTGGGCAGGATGGAGGCGGAATCGCTGGTCACGTAACGCCCGTCCTTCGAGATGGCCAGGAAGTTGCTCGTGCCGAATTCATCGATGTACTTGTGCTCGCGGGGATCCAGGAACAGCGGGATCGGGAATCCTTTGAGCTTGGCAAGCTTCGCAGGCATCAGACTGGCTCCGTAGTTGCCGGCCACCTTGAACTGACCCATGCCCAGAGGCGCCGCACGGTCGAAATCTTCCACGATCATGGAGGGCACGCCGTGCAGGCCGTCCTTGTAGTAGGCGCCCACGGGGGTAACCAGAATCAGAAAATCATACTGATCCGCGGGCTGCACGCCGATCCGGGGACCGGTTCCCACATGAAGCGGACGGATGTAGAGAGATCCGCCCGATCCGTACGGAGGGATGTAGTCGATGTTGTCGCGGACGACCCGGCGGACGGCATCCAGGAACATTTCTTCCGGGATCTCGGGGGCCAGAAGCTGATGAACGGTGCGGTTCATGCGCTTGTGGTTTTCCCAGGGGCGGAAGACGCAAACGCGTCCATCCTTGCAGCGGAAGGCTTTGAGTCCTTCGAAAGCGGCCTGGCCGTAGTGAAGGCAGGTGGCGGCGATGGACATGGTAATGGTATGATCGCCGGAAAGTACGCCTTCAGACCAGGCTCCGTTTTTCCATGTGTAGCGGATGTGAGAACGAACCGGCGTATAGCTGAATCCAAGAGAGGCCCAGTCGATGTCGGTTCTCGGCGGTGTAGTGCTGTCCATGCTGCATACTCCAAAGTTTTAATGGTTTTTACGGCGTTTCGTTGCCGCGTACTTTAAAATTTACTCCCTTTTTCCCGGATAGTCAATGTTTTTTTCAAAAATCTTATTGAAAAATTGCATTTCCGGGGTTACATTGCTCCCTGTTCGATGGATTGTCTTTTTTCAACGGAAAAATCAAATAAGGTGAACCCATGATGAAAATCGCCAAACTCTTTTCCCTCGCTGCCGCTTCCTTCGCCCTCGCCTCCTTCACCGCGGCCTGCGGATGGTTCCAGGATGACTCCGAAGAGCACATCAGCCGCTTCTATCAGCCGGATGACGGCATTACGCGCGATGCCGACAAGGACGCAAAGATCGCAAGAGAAGATTCGGAAGATCCGTTTAACCTGACCGGTGTGAAAGAAGAAGACGGCCCGGATTCCTCCTGGAGCGACAAAGTGGCAGGTGGCGACGACGGGGAGCTTTATGCGGACTTCGGAACCCGGATCCAGGGCGTCACATTCGAGCCGGTCTATTTCCTGTTCGATCAGAACATGATCCTCAAGACGCAGGAAGACAAACTTATCAAGGTTGCCGACTACCTGAAGTCCAATGCGGCGGCCGGCGTGGTCGTCGAGGGCAACTGCGATGAACGCGGCACCACGGAATACAACCGTGCGCTGGGCGAAAAGCGCGCCATCGCCGCCAAGACGTTCCTCATGGATCAGGGCATTGCCGAAAGCCGGATCAAAACCATCAGCTACGGCGAAGAGCGCCCTGCTGAGACCGGGACCGGCGAGGACGTTTTCCGCCTCAACCGCCGCGATGAATTCATTCCCGTCACCATGAAGAAGTAAGACTCGATTCTTCCGGAGTGATTTTCGAAATCTCCGAGCCCTGACCGGGCCGGAGATTTTTTATTTTCCGCGGGACCGGAGGCCGTTGAGTTCCTCGAAGCCGACGAGGCGGACATTGAGGCTGCGGGCATACGCCAGAAGCTCTTCCAGCCATTCCGCAGGCATGTCGATCCGTCCGATGCGGCCGGCCGGACCGATATTGTGAGAGAAAAAGACCAGAACGCTGTCCGTCTCCGCCGCATGGGCGATCTCCTCCTTCAGAACGGCGAGCTCGCTGTTGTAGTAGGAACCGATCCCGGTCCCGCCCAGGGGGCACTTCTCCGGCAGAGTCGCCAGGGGATAGTACAGAGTCTTCTTTTCGGGTCCGCGTCCGGCGCGCAGATGGTCGAAATACGGAAACAGCATGCGGTCGGCCGCTTCATCCCGGCGGTTGTTCGGATAGGCGAAACTGCGGATCGTCAACCCGTATCGGGCGCAGGCGTCCAGCTGGGGCACGATCTCCCTGCGGAGATATTCTTCCTCAGAATGCTCGTGAATGAACGGCACCGCATCGCAATGATGGAGCGAATGGAGTCCCACGGTGTGTCCTGCCGCCTGCAGCTTTTTCATGACGCCGGCTTTTTCCGGGGTGATCTCACCCACCACAAAAAAGGTGGCATGCGCTCCGTATTTCCGAAAAAGCGGGACGGCTTCGAGCCATTCCGTTCCGTGATAGTCGTCGAAGGTGAAACAGACGGCTCCGCGGGGCTCGGCCGCGGCCGCCGCGAATGATCCGCACAGACAGGCGCCCATGATCAGCAGTCCTTTCATCATATTCTTTTTCAAGTTCGGGTTCAGAAAGCGAAACAGGTGCGGAGACCCGTGAGGATCATCTGCATGGCCACGGCGGCGATGATGAGCCCCGTCAGGCGGATCAGAGGCCCGATCAGATGCGTCTTCGTCAGGAACGTGTTGATGGAATGGGCAAACAGCATCAGGATAAAATTCACGAGGATGGCGAACGTGAGCGCCAGACAGGTGGGGAGCAGGCCCGACTGCACCGTGCTGGAGATCGCCGCCGCGATGGTCCCGGGGCCTGCGATCAGCGGAGCCGCCAGCGGCACCAGAGAAAGATCCGTGAAGGTTTCCCGCATTTCCTCCTGTCTTTTCTGGATGAACCGCCCTTCGCGGATGGCTGTCCAGCCCAGAAGGAACACGACCAGTCCGCCGGTGATCTGAAGGGAATAGAGTTCCACGCGGAAGATCCGGCGCAGGATAAAATCGCCGGCGCCCGCCAGGAGGATCAGGATGATCAGCGCCGCGAAGGAAGATTTCCAGGAGAGTTCCAGACTTTGTTTCCTGGTAAGTTTCGGTTCGTAGCTGGCCAGAAACAGAATCTTGCTCGCCGGATTCAGCAGGGCCAGCATGTACAGTGCGTTTTCGAGAACCGCATTCCATTCGATCATTTTCCGGAGCCTTTCCCTGATGCTTTTTTACGTGCTTCACATACAATACACGAATCTTCGGAAAAAATCAACCGCTTTCCCCTTCGGAATAACGCTTTTTCTGTTCGCACAGGTTATCCGTTGCGAAAGGACTTCAGCCCTGGTATCCGCAGCAAGGCTGCCGGCAGAAATCCGTATCTTCTGCGCTCACCGGGTCGGCAGCACTTCCAGCCAGTAGCCGTCGGGATCTTCACAGAAGTATATCCCCATAGCCGGATTCTCGTAGCAGATGCAGCCCATCTTTTCATGGCGGGCATGAGCGGCGTCATAATCATCCACACGGAAAGCCAGATGGATTTCGTTATCCCCCAGATCATACGGCTCTTTGCGGTCGCGGAGCCAAGTCAGTTCCAGCTGATGACTGCTGGCGCCGTCTTCCAGATAGACGATGATGAACGATCCGTCTCTGGCGTCGATCCGCCGGACTTCCTTCATGTCGAAAGCATCGGCATAGAACTTCAGACTCTTCTTCAGGTCGAACACATTTATGTTGTTGTGGACCATCCTGAACTGCATGATTCGTTTCTCCGGTTGTCTCTTTGTTTTCTCTCTTCAGATCTGCGGATTTTCGATGTCCCCCGGTATGCGTCCGAGGGACGGAAACCGTCACTTTCTGTTCTGATCCGGCTCCTCGATCCGCTGCCGGATGGAACGGAGAAGGGATTCTTCGCCGTCGATCCCGGAAGGAAGGTCCCGCGATTTCTCGTTGAACATATCCTCGGTGAAGGGAAGTTCCTTGATCTCTTCGTAGTCGATATCGCGTCTGGCCTCACGTCCGCCGGCGGGCATGACAATCCCGGTGTCCTTGTCGTGAACCAGAGTCGGAGTCGTAGACGTTTTCATATAGATTTTTTTGCGTTCGAGTCCGCCGTCCACGTTGAACTGGTAGTAGGCGAAGACCTCGTTGGTCACGGCGATCATGACGTTGAGGCGGCTGAGGAAGTCCACCTCGCATTTGGGCTTCAGTTCGGATCCCAGATCGAAACCGACGCGGCGTACTTTGTAAATCCGTTCGTCATCGTCGATGACCAGCGCGTAGGCCGTGACCGTACCCGTGAAATAGGAAACAATGGAATAGTTCCGCGTCTTGATCTTTCCGGCGGGGGCGGTGGAATCCACAGAGAGCATCCCCGTATCCGGAACGCCCACGGTAACGGGCCCCCAGACCTTCTTTCCGGGGACGATGTTGCAATGGACCATGTTGGACTCGTAGGAGGTGGGCAGCTGGGGATGGGAGACGACCGCCTTGACGCTCAGGGGACCGAGATGGCGGATATCATAGAACTTGGACAGAAGGAACGTGAACTGGCGGACCGCGCCGGGCTGCAGGATGACGCCGGTCATGGAAGGCAGCACGTCTTTGACCTTGGGAGGAATGCGAAGCGCATTTTTTCCGCCGGGATAGATGTCGAAGGAGAGAGTTCCCTGAAGTCCTTTCGACTCCCCGAAAGCCAGGGCATGAGCGCTCATGTTCCGCATGGAAACACGCACATAGACGGGCTCGTACTGCAGATAGGCCTCCTGATTGAGCATGATCTTCATGGAGATCTGGGAGAAGGCCGGAGCCGCGGTAAGGAGAAATGCCAGAAGAGTCAGAATCTTTTTCATAAGCCGGTCCGTTGGTTTCGATCGTTGCCGGATAGAAGGGCTTGCGCCCGGGACGCGGCGTCGTCCGCGTCAACGGCCGCATGACAGCGGCAATGCGTACAATATCGTTTCAAACAGAAAATGCAAGGGAGGGAAGGCTGAAGTACGGCACTTTTTTGCGAATAAGGGCCGGTGAGCCGGGGGGACGTGGGACCGAAGAAGGCGACGACGGGCACGGAAAGCATGGCGGCAATGTGCATGGGCCCGCTGTCGTTGCAGAAAAGAAGAGAAACGTTCCGGATCAGTTCGACAAGTTCGCCCACGGAAGTCCGGCCGCAGAGGTTCGAGCAGGAAAGACCGGGATCCGCCTGCAGGATCCGTTCGGCCAGCGGGTTTTCGCCGGAAGACCCGACCAGAAGGAAATGAACGCCCGGGTGAGTATCCGCAAAAGACCGCATGACGCGGGCGAAAAACTCCGGAGGCCACTGTTTCGTCTCCCAGCGTGCGCCCGGAGCG
>JAFZZR010000037.1 GCA_017615635.1 Lentisphaeria bacterium | reverse complement strand
TTGTGTGTAAGTGATCGACGGACAGTAAGGACAAAGAGAATGGCGAGCTGAAAGCGGCATAAAGCCAGACAGAAACAGCAGGCGGCTGCCGGGTTCCCAATGGGGCTCGGCAGTCGCTTTTTTTGGCCGGACTCAAATATGCTGTCCGAACTAAAACTCCAGGCTGTCCGGATTCAGCAGGAAGTCATAGACGCTTATGGTCAGGATCCCGTGAGCGTCTTTCGGTTTTCTATTCGAGATTTTTGCAAGTTTTGGCTGTTTTCCCAATTATTCGTGCTTCCGATGCCCGTGATTTCCGTTTTTGTGTTATCCTACCACGTTGCAGCGGATTGAGCGTGAAGCGAAATGAAAGTCGAAAAACTGCATCGAAAAATCCCGTTATAGATTTCGTTTCGCAGCCGTAAGATTTCGTCAGGAGGCAAAGAGTGAAATCCATGCCTCCTGTGTATGCAGCGGAGAAAACTATTTATTTTTTCCTATCTTGTATTTGATCTGTTTATCCATTGTCGGACAGAAAATGACGGACTTGGACTGAAGAACGGGGGCCAGTAACGGTGATGGTTCTTCCGAATGACCGAAAGAGTTCCGGTAATAGCTGATGACCAGCTCTTTTTCGGCTCGCGTAATGCCCACATAGAGCAAGCGGCGTTCTTCTTCCAAATCACATCTGGGATCGGGGATGATGGACGCGTTGACTCCGGCGATGAACACTTTCTTGAACTGACGGCCTTTCGAACCGTGCAAGGTCAGCAGGTGAACGTAATTCCGCTGTTCTTCCGTTTCCCTTTCCTCCTGTTCCGAAAAGGCCAGAAGATCCAAAAACACGCTTAGATTGTCGCCTGTTTTTTTCAACAGTTTCCGGCATAAAATCCGAAACTCCCGAATGTCCTGTTCAGCTTCGGGCTTGATCGCTTCGAATTCCGTCAGAAGCGTTTCGATCAAAACGCCCAGAGAAGGGTTCCGGTTTTTTATGAGCCGTTGATTTACAGTCCGCAGCACTTTCTCGAACCAGGAACCGTGTGCGGTCCGTTTGGTTCCATCCTCATCGTCATCGAACCAGAACAAGACATCATAGATCCAGTCATTGTGATGTTCGAGCGTTGCAAGAAACTCCGGCCAGAACTTCTCCGGGATCAGAGGTTCATCGAGTGCACTCAATGTCAAGTAACCCGGCGTGTCAAGGAACCGCAAATGACGAATCACGGACTGGATCACGGAAGAGTATTGCTCCTGATATGCGGAACGGATATTTTTCCTTTGAGATAACCGTAAGTATTCCAAGGTCCCGATATCGTTAGAACAGCGGGAAGATCTGTTGTCCGGTTTCCGGAATCCGCATTGTTTTTTCGGGCGGGACGGGAATGACTGAATAGTTCCGGTGCAGCGCTTCGATGATTTTCGTATGCTCTTTTGCGATTTCCAGCGAACAGAAGAAGCGGTCCGGAGAGTCCAATTTCTCCGCGATATCGTTGAACATCTGCGCGATGGGATCGCCGTAGGGGCCCGATTCCAGAATCTCTCCGGAAGACGAGGTGATCTGCCACGGACTGTTCTGCTGCCAGGTGATCATGCCGCCGGAGCACTCGATCTTCAGCTGGGGATCAAATTTTTCTCTGGACGTGTGGGAGAGGTAAATATCCAGGTCCGTTCCGGTTTCCGTCCGCAGACACAGCTGACAGGAATCGAATGTTTCGATCTCCGGTCGAGCCCGCCAGAGTTTTGCATCCCGGACCACGGCGGAAGTCGTACGCTCGAACGTCTCCCCGCACAGAAACAGCGAAATGTTGATGAAGTGGGCAAACGCGTTGTTGGCGGGGGAGTCCAGCACCAGCGCGCCCCGGGACGAACGCAGTTTCCCGGCCCAGTCGTTCCGTATGTAGTACTGATCCGCCCTCGGCCAGAGTCCCCGGACAGTGATTTTCTCCGGTCTTCCCAACGGGCCTTCGAAGCTCTTCTTGAAGTGATGGATATTCCGGTCATAGACATGCTGGAAGGCGACGGCGGCAAAGCACTCCGGATGCCGCTTTGCCGCCTCGATCATACGGTTTACCGCCGCGACCGATGCCGCCGCGGGCTTTTCCAGCAGGACATTGCATCCGTGTTCCAGCGCGGCCAGCGTCATAGGTTCGTGAAATTCGATCCCCGTCGGGATGCACACCAGATCGGGGCGGATCTCCGCATACATTTCCTCCTGCGTTGGATAGATTTTGACCCCTTGCGCCCGCAGTTTTTCCGTGACCTCCGGATTTTTTGCCGGATTCCGGACCACTGCCGCCGCGAATTCGAGTTTCCCCGCTTCTGTCAGCCTGGTGAGGTGCGGCAGATAATTCGCCGCCCAGCCGTTGACTCCGATGATTGCTGCCTTGTGCATTTTCTCAAAAGACCTGTATGTTGTGTTCGTCCGCCGCCTGCTGCGTTTTCAGGCAGGCCCGTGTGGTTTCAAAGGTTTCCTCCGGGGATGCCGGCGGAGCGCCTTTCCCCTCGATGAAATCGATGAACGAGGCGAAAAATCCCCGTCCCGGCGATTTCAGTTCCGTGATTTCCCGGTATCCGGCCTCATCGGTCAGAAAGAGCCTGCCCAATTCCACCTCAACCGCTCCCTCCGTGCCGACGACGCGAATCCGGTCATCGCCGTGCGTGGGAGCGCCTTCGCTTCGCAGGAAATCAATGCTGGCCTGTGCCAGTACGCCGTTCTTCATGGTGAAGAGACATTGCGCGGCAGTCTCCATTTCGCCGTTTCCCCGATTTTCCGCCCGTGTCTGCGTCGCTGCCGCCGAGGCGAACGTGCTGCCGGAGAACCACTGGATCCAGTCGATGGCGTGGCTTCCCACCCAGCCGATGGTCCCTCCGTAGGTTGCCCGCCTTTTGTAGAAATCCGGGCGGATCCGCATCTTGTAGGACTTCCGCGTCTGGATCAGCATGACTTTGCCGATTTTCCCCGCCCGGACCAGCTGATGTGCCGTGTAAAACGCGGGCTCCCAGCGGAGCGCGGTCATGGATATGATTTCCGCCTCGCTTTTTTCGTATGCCTCACGTATCCGCTCCAGATCAGAGAGCGTTAGTGCAATGGGCTTTTCGCAGAACACGTGGATATTGCGATTCAGCGCCTCCACGCACATTTCCGCATGAAGCTCGAACGGGCCGTCGATGCTGAGTACATCCGGCGTTTCCTTGTCCAGCATTTCGCGCCAGTCGTCGTATGACCGAGGATCCCACGTCTTTGCGGTCTGGAGAAGCGAACTCGGATTTTCGTCTCCGGACGCCACCGCGCAGAGCTTTACATCCTCCAGTTCCGGCAGGTCGTTCAGCACATAATACGAGTGACCCCGTGCTCCGATCATACATAATTTCATAGTCTTTCCTTTTTGTTTCTTCCGATTAAGAAATGGAATTTTCAACATCATTATTCTTTCATTTAGCCGGACCGATCCCGTAAATCTGATTGATACTGTCGATAATCATGCTGACCGAAACCACCGTGAGCAGCAATCCCATCAGCGACTCCAGTGCATCCAGAGGTTTTTTACCGAGTTTTGCAGATATGGTTTTGCCGCCGAGAAGAATCAGCATCTGCACCATCCAAGCGATTAGCAATGCAATTATGCTTTCATAAATCTTCGCCGACTGGGTGACCAGCATGGCAATCAGTCCAGGACCGCAAATCAGGGGTATGGCAAGCGGAACGATATAAGGTTCTTTTTCTTCTGCAATTTCGGCAGCGGAAAAAGAAGAAAACACCATCTTCAGCCCGATAATAAACAGAATCAGTCCGCCCGCTATACCCAATTTGTCTTCAGACAGATGCAGCAGTTTCAGCAGCATGCCTCCAGCAAACAGAGCAATGAGCATTGCAGCCAGCGCGAAAACGGATTCCCTGAAGATGATATGCCTGTATTCTGAGACGGAATTCCGTTTCAGCATGACCACGAAAACCGGCAGATTTCCGAACGGGTCCATCAGCATCAGGAACAGCAGCGCTGTCGATAATATGATTTTAAAATTCATGATTCCCAAAAAATATGCAGGAAAATGTCCGTCATGCCTTATTGTGACTGAATTTTCCGATTTCCTCTTTCAGCTTTTAGGTTTAAGATTGAAATGGTGTTTCAACATCCAATTCCCCGGAAAAAGCCAGTTCCGCTGGTCCGGTCAGATATACTCCTTTCGACAAACCGCCATCTTTTCTGATTTCAATTTCGATCCGGTCTTTCCCCCGGCAAACCAGACTGATTTTTTCATCGAAACTGAAAAATTGATTCAATACGATCCCCGCGGATGCACACCCGGTGCCGCAGGCCAGGGTTTCATTTTCGACCCCGCGTTCATACGTCCGGATCATGACCGGCCCCTTCCGGTCCGGTGCAAAACTCACAAAATCCGCATTCGCACCCGCAGGCTGGAACAATTGATGATACCGCAGATATTTTCCTTCCTCATAGACATTGACTTTTTCGACATCCGGCCGGCAGACGACCACATGGGGCACACCGACAATCCCTTTATAAACGGTCTCGCCGCTTTCCAGTTTCACCGGCTGGAATGCTTCCGAAATATCCAGTGTGATGCGGACGAGTGTTCCCGCATCATTCATGATCTCGGTATCGTGATAACCGTCATCGCCGAGGAGCCGGACGGATTTTTTCCCGTCCGCGAGCCGATGAAGATAAATGAAATATGTGGCGCAGCGCAGCCCGTTTCCGCACATGGCTCCATGGGAACCGTCGGAATTGTAATATTTCATATGGAGCATCCCATTTTCTTCACGCCGGATCAGGATCATTCCATCTCCGCCGACGCCTCTATGCCGGTTACACACATTGGCGATGAATTCGGGACTCACGGGCCATTTCCCGGCGAAGTCTTCAGCCACAATGAAATCATTGCCGCACCCGTGCAGTTTGTCGAAATGCAGTTTCATAATTACCTCCAACTGATTATAAACTGTTTCTGTAAAATTTTCAATTCAAAGAATCGAAGAGGGAAAACTCAATTCCGATGCCGGAATATTCTGCCTCCGCATAAGTCGTCCAGTTATATTCCTGTATGGAATTTATGATCGTTTCGTTCGAAATCATGATCTGAACCTCGTTCATTGCCCTCCGGTTTCTTCCGCCCCGGAAGCGGAATTTTCAGCATCATGCCCGTCCCGAGTAAGATCAGGGCCAGACACAGTGCGAAGGGCAGGGAAACTTTTTCGCCGAGACAGACGACCGCGAGGAAAAAGGTCATCAGAATACTGACGTATCCGAACGAACCGAGCACGCCCGGCTTCAGATATTTCAGCGCCGTATACCAGCAGAAGTTTGCGAATGCGTTGGAGACCAGACCGATGTACAGGATCATAAGCCAGCCGCGTCCGGTGATGTCCAGCGTGATGCGGCTTCCGGAAATCAGGCAAACGGGGACCATGACAAGCGCGCCCGCAAAGAACGAGAGACAGACGGTCACCAACGGCCCGTATTCCTTTACCGCCCGTTCTCCCATCACCGTGTAGGCCGACCAGCAGATCCCGGCTGCCACGGCCATCAGATCGCCGGTCAGAAAGGAGGCTGCGCCCTGCGTGAAATCGTCTCCGCCTTTCAGAAAAAAGATCACGAAGGTTCCGATGGTCCCCAGAATCATGCCTGCGATCTGTTTCCGGCTGAACACCTCCCTCGTAATGAACCAGGACATGACCGCGGTCACCACGGGCGAGATGTTGGTCAGCAGATTGGCTCTTGCCGCGGTGGTGAATTTTGTGGAATAGAAGAGCAGCGTGCTTTCTCCGGCAATTCCGATCAGACCCAGCAGAATCATCAGGATCCACCCGCTTTTTAGGGCGGATTTCAGCTTGGAATACTGTTTCATGGCCAGTACCGCGGCCAGCAGGGCGAATCCGGCCAGCAGATAGCGCAGAAGCGAGCTCCACAGCGGATCCAGTCCGTCGTCGTCCGTTCCGAAAAAGTAACGGGAAATGATGTAGAAACTGGCCCATCCGGCGGTGGCGAGGAATGCCAGAACCAGTCCCTTGAGCTTATCGATGTTCACAGAAGAAATCCTTAAATCTGATTCGCTTTCAGCACACGCAGGAAGTTCTTTCCCTGGATTTTGGCAATCTCATCGTCGGAGAAGCCACGCACCACCAGACCCACCGTGAAGAGGGGCCAGTTGATCCACGCCAGGCTTCCGTCGATGGATTCATTGGGATTTTTCGGCTTGTGAGGATGTTTTTTCCAGTCGCCCCACCAGGCGGAGGAGTATTCCGCATTGGGATAGGGCCGCATATCGTAGACCTCCTGCGGCCAGTGATGCTGATACTGTAGATCGGTTCCGATCCCCACGTGGTCCGGGCCCACCAGTTTGGCAATGTATTCGATATGATTCAGCATCATGGTCAGGTCGTCGCTGCCGCCGAGCATCCCCGCGTAGGCGTAGACTCCGACCATTCCCCCGCCGTCGGCAATGGCCTTGAGCGTTTCATCATCCTTGCAGCGAGCGAAATCGAAGAGTGCCCGCGCCGCCGTATGGCTGGCCATGATCGGCTTCGACGAGGCTTTCGCCGCCTCGATGGACGTCTGTCTGCCCGTGTGCGGTACATCCACGATGATTCCGGATTTGTTCAGCCGTGCAATCAGGTCCCGCCCCAGGTCGCTCAAGCCGCCGTTTGCCTCTTCCGCGCAGCCGTCGCCCACGAAGTTCCGCCGGTTGTAGGTCAGGTGCATGAGTCTGACGCCGATCCGCCGCCAGTCGTCGATGCACGCAAGTTCCTGCTCAAGATCCTGCAGTTCACCCGCCAGCGGCGGCCCGTTCACGCTCCACACCACGGCGGTCTTGCCTTCCCGGTTGACGGCTTCGATCTCGTCCGTCGATCCGGCCTGTTCGATGACGTCCCGGAAGGTTCGGAGAAGCTGTATATTGCAGGCCATGCGCCGCAGGTCTTCCGTGCGGGACTTTCCTTCGGCCACGGTCTGCACCATGCACTTGAGCCCGGAGGCGCGGATCGCGCTGCGGAATCTTCCGCTGCACTCCGGATCGCGGCAGCATTCGTCGTATTGGAGAAACTCCATCCGCTTGGAGAGTTCGCGCTGCCCGATGTTTTTCGCCTTGAGTTCGTCCCACTTCACAACGATATTGTGATTCCAGCAGGCCGAGGGGAGAAATCCGAAATGATCCGTGACGAAGAGATCCCGATGCAGTTCCAGTCCGTGCTCCAGTTGGGCCTGCGTCGGATTCAGCAGCTTCAGCGCGGCGTTCCACGCCTTTTCCTGATTGGATGAGAAGAAGTTCATGGCAATTCAGCTCCTTTGCCTTTTGCCGGCGATCCTTCCTTCAGCCGGAAGTCGCCGTGTTCGTAATCGACAAACAGCGGATCCGCATGGATGCTGTTCAGGTCCAGTCCGGATACCTCCTGCCACTCCTTCAGGGTCGCACCTCTTTTCAGCACCTTGCTTGCGATATCCATAATGGTTCCGCCCGTCGGATGTTCGGGTACCGGCGACCAGAACACATTGCCGTCGGAGACGATTTTTCCCCTGACGTCATAGAATGCCAGCGCGGTGTTGCGCTTGTTTTCGATGCACGGACGATAAAAGATGTTGTTCGTCACGGTGAGATCGGAGTTGTGCCAGAAGGCGGTGCTCCACATGGTGGCGTTGACGATGGTGTTGCGGTTGACTGTGATATGATCTCCGCAGAGGGTGACCGGATAATCGCCGCCGTTGCTGATGTTGTTCTCGAACAGAATATTGCTGCAGCCGCGTCCGCGGATCATCGGGCCCGCTTCCCAGTGGAAGTCCGCCCGGCAGTTCCGGACCGTAATGTCGCGGCAGTTATCGACCAGGATGAGACCGGTCCTGTCTATGCTTTCCGGCCGGACGAACGAGACTCCGTCGACAATGAAGTGGCTCCTTCCGTCAAGCCGGATCAGAGGCGCATGGAACATCTGTCCGTCGATCACCGCGCCGGGCTCGCCCTTCAGCGTGATGGGCTTCTCTTCTGTCCCGCTCCGGATCGGGATGAACTGTCCGGTATGTCTGCCCGGAAGCAGTTTCACCGTGTCGCCGGGTATCGCCGCCAGCGAGGCTTCGTCCAGTGTCAGCTTTCCGGGGCCGACTTCCAGCACTTTCGGCTTCCGGGCATCTTTCGCCGTACGGAGTACATACCAGTCCGAACTTTTTTTCTGTCCCCGCCGTCCTTTGACGGTCAGGCGATATTCGTACTCCGTATCCGCCTTCAGTCCGGTGAGGCCGACCGCATGGCGGACACCCTGACGGGAAGAACTCCTGTATCCCGGCTTTGTTCCGCCCTTTTCCCGGAACGCGACTTCTCCCCAGCCGTCGCATTCGGGGGTAGTCCAGCAGATTGCCGCGCTGTCGTGTTCGATGAATTTTGCCTGCACATCCGTGAAGGTTACCTCCGGGAATACGGGCTCGGGAAGAGTCATTCGGAGTTTTTCCGCCTCGAAGACGATCTTGTTTTCCGGGTTGAAATCCTTTCTGTCGCGCACATTGTCCTTGAACACAATAGGCGTCCCCTCGAAATCCTTTTCCCAGAGGTCATCGCCGATCCCCTTCTGACTTACTTTGCCGCCGAACCAGTTGCGGGCAATCACAATAGGCAGGATCGAACTTTCCACATGATACCGTCCGAAGCACATATTGTCCTCGAACCGGGCGTCCAATGCCTGCGGTTTCCAGCGGAACGAGAGTTTGTCTTCCAGTACGTTCCCGATTACGTAATTGCGGGCTGATGCACTGTTGAACCCGTACTCGCCGAGCGCATAATTGTATTCGTATTCTCTCCGCTGACGCTCCGTGTAGGGACTCGGCCCGAACCAGTTCCCCATATAGAGATTGTCGTGCCCCAGGCCCATCATCATGACGGTTCCGTACTCGCCGTTTTTCATGCCGGCGTTTCTTGTGATCAGGGAGAAGGATACTCCGTCGATCACGATCCCGTTCTTGTAGTTGTGGAAGAATCGGCAGTCCCGGATCGTGATATGTTCCGCCGCATTCTTGTCATACGGCATGTTCATCCGGGCGTAGATTGCCTCGTAATAGTACTGGAAAGTCAGGTTTTCCACCAGTACGTAGCTCCCATGGATCCGGATCCCGATCCGGTCCCGCGCTACCCGGACTCCTTCCTGTCCTTCCGCCGCGTAATGCACCAGCAGCCGTCCCGCAGCCTCGTCAAAATAATACGTCCCCGGATATTCCTTCACAATTTCCGGCGCAAGCGTCTGCTGAAGCTTGATTCCCGAGGGACTTTCCATGACGGTATTGTACAGGGGCTTCCCTTTCAGCGGAAACTCGTAGACTTTTCCCTCCACGGGCTTCGCCGGATTCGGCAGAAAATCCGCACCCGTCAGCACCACCTTCTTCCCCGGCATCCCCGCGATTCGGATCGGGGCACCGGGTTTTCCGCACTGCTCCGAGAACCCGATCGTTCCGTCCCTGACGTTGAGAGAAGCTTCCCGTGTCCGGTACTCTCCCTCGTCGATCAGAAGCGTATCCCCGGCGCGGAGATCCCGCACGCCCCGCTTGACGGTCCGCCACGCAGTCTCCGGTGTCAGACCGTCCGCCTTGTCGTCTCCCCTCGTTGAGACATAGAACGTCCGGGCCGGATTCTCCATTTCCCCCGCACC
>JAFZZR010000036.1 GCA_017615635.1 Lentisphaeria bacterium | reverse complement strand
GGAGTACAGCCTTGACGGCGAGACATGGCAGGCATACGACGAGGGCGGGGTGATCATCATCATCAACGGTTCCGTCTTCTTCCGGGGAACCGATGCGGCGGGAAACATCTCCGAAGTCACGGAGTTCGTCGTTTCCAACATCGACAAGACCGCTCCCGACGCTCCTGTGGCAACGGCGGATATCACCGCACCCACCGGCGGCAAGGTGACCGTCACGGCGGCATTCAGCGCCGATTCCGTGCAGAAGCAGTACACGCTGAACGGAGAGGACTGGCTGACGTACACCACGGGCATCCTGTTCCGTAAAAACGGGACCATTTCCTTCCGGGGCATCGACGAGGCGGGAAACATCTCCGAAGCAACCGATTTTGCCGTGACCAATATCGAAAAGATCCCGCCGGACAAACCGGCGGAAGCGGACCTGAACGGGGACGGCAGAGCCGATATCATCATGTCCATCACCCAGACGGGACACAGCGCCGAAGGTGCCACAGGCGCATGGCTGATCCAGGAAGATCAGACGCCGGTATGGGACAACCTGAGTCAGCGCGACTCCGGCAGGGAGATTTTCGGAACGGGCTACACCGCCGCCGGAAAGCAGTCCGCCGACGTCTATGTCAGGACCGCGGACAACGTCATCGGCGCCTGGACGACGAACGATGAAGGAAACGTCACCGGCTGGGTAACGCTGGGTGCCTTCGAAAGCGATACGCGGATCCTCGGACTGGGGGACTTCAACGGCAACGGGCAGACGGATCTTCTTCTGCAAAACGACAACGGAGCCGTGGGATTCTACTTCACGGGCGGAGACATCCCCGGCTGGTGCTTCTGCCAGATGCTTGCCGAAGGGTGGCAGATCGCCGCGATCGGCGACCTGGACGGGGACGGAGTCGACGACATGGTTCTGAAACACGAGCAGGGCTTTACCGGGACCTGGCTCACCCAGACCGACAACTCGATGATCTGGGAAAGCCTCGATACGCTGCCGGAGGGCTATGAGATCGCCGGAACGGGGGATTTCAACGGAGACGGCACCGATGATATTCTGCTCCGGTACGGGACTTACTACGGCGCATGGCTGATTCAGGACGGCTGTGTGGATTCCTGGATGGGGCTTGGCGATCTGGGCAGTGCGGCGCTGGAACAGATCGCCGACTTCGACGGAGACGGGATCGACGATCTTCGCGTCCGGACGGAGGATGGCGTTCTGGGGGCGCAGCTCGTGCACGGCGCGGATACCATCCAGTGGCAGTACTACGGAGCCGTCGGAAACGAATGGAGCACCTCGCTGGCGGTCATCTGACCGGAGGCGTTTTCCGGAGCCTCCGGGACCTCCGGAAGAACGAAATTCGCGGAAGGTTGAACTCCGGGCAGAAGCCTTGAGAAAAGAAAAACAGGAAGACTTTCATGAAACAGGAAGACACAACGGGCCTGCAATGCCTCCGGATACTGTTCGGGCAGTTCCGTCATACGGTCAACTTTCCCGCCCTCGTGACGCAGAAGGTTCTGGAAAAGTACCGGGAGGATCCCCTTGCCGAACTCATGCGCCTTTCCGCGGATCAGCAGCTTCTTCCCGAGCAGATCTCCTCCGGGGAGGTGTTCCAGTCCTATGCGGGCCCTGCCCTGCTCCGTCTGAAAAGCGGGAACTGGGTGGTGGCCCTCAACGGCAGGCAGATCGCTTCCGGGGAAGGCGCCGTCATCGCGGATCCTTCCGTGGGCCCGCAGAGCCTCAGCGTGAGGACCTCCGAACTGCTGGACAGATGGGACGGAACGGGGATCATTTTCCGCAATCTCACGCCTGTGGATTCCCGCAGGCAGACGCTTCTTGCCAGTTTCGTGGCCATTGCCCGCAGCGACAACACCCATCTGGACATCCGGGAGATCATGCACGAGTACGCCGTGGGGGATACGGAAGTGCGGGGAGCCCTCTTCAGGGAGATCGCAGGCCACTACCACTACAAGGTGCGGAAAGTGAAGCTTTCCCGTCCCGAGCTGGAAAAAAGTTCCTCCGTATTCCCCTGCATTGCCCTCAAGAAGAGCGGCAAAGCGGCGGTTTTCTGCGGGCTGCGCAAAACCCAGGAAGGGGAGACGCAGTGCGTCGTCGTGGATCCGGAATCGGAGCAGTTCAATTCCGCCAACCGCTTTCTCTTTCTTTCCGAAAAGGAGTTCGAGGAGGTCTATGCGGGAAAATTCCTTCTGCTCAAGAAGATCTATTCTCTCACGGATGAGGATCAGCCCTTCAGCCTGCGCTGGTTCATCCCGGAGTTCATCCGCTACAAAGGGATCTTCGGTCAGATCGCCCTCATGGTGACGCTTCTCACCCTTTTCTCTCTGGTGATCCCCCTCTTCTTCCAGATCGTGGTGGACAAGGTGCTGGTGAATCAGGCGTACAACACGCTCAATGTCCTGGGCGTGGGGGTCCTTGTCATCATCGCCTTCAACGCGCTGGTGAGCTATGTGCGCAGTTATCTCCTCCTTTTCGCCACCAACAAGATCGATATTTCCACGGCGACGAAGACCTTTTCCCGCTTGATGAAGCTTCCCGTGGACTTTTTCGAGCGCGTGCCTTCCGGCGTCCTGCTCAAGCACATGCAGCAGACGGAAAAGATCCGGGGATTCCTTTCGGGAAATCTCTTCTTCACCCTTCTGGATCTCTTTTCGCTGTGCATCTTCATTCCCTTCCT